>CAZPMD010000058.1:6715-25452 GCA_964587395.1 uncultured Hyphomicrobiales bacterium | reverse complement strand
AGATCGTCTCGGCGGAGGATCTCGGCGGCGCCGATGTCCATGCCCGCCAGTCCGGCGTCGCCGACCACTATGCCATCGACGACACCCATGCGCTCGCCATCGCCCGGCGCATCGTCGCCAACGTCAATTCGGTCAAGTCTGTCGACATCGCGCTGTCGGAGCCGCGCGAGCCGAAATACGACCCGGCCGAGCTCGAGGCGCTGGTCCCGACCAACCTCAAGACCCAGTACGATATCCGCGAGGTCATCGCCCGGCTGGTGGACGCCTCCGAGTTCGACGAGTTCAAGGCGCTCTACGGCACCACGCTGGTGACGGGGTTTGCGCGCCTCCACGGTATGCCGGTCGGCATCATCGCCAACAACGGCATTCTCTTCTCCGAGAGCGCCCAGAAGGGCGCGCACTTCATCGAACTGTGCTGCCAGCGGCGCATCCCGCTGCTGTTCCTGCAGAACATCACCGGCTTCATGGTGGGACGGCAGTTCGAGGCCGGCGGCATCGCCAAGGACGGGGCCAAGCTGGTCACGGCGGTCGCCTGCGCCCAGGTGCCGAAGATCACGCTTCTGGTCGGCGGCTCCTACGGCGCCGGCAATTACGGCATGTGCGGACGGGCCTACTCCCCGCGCTTCCTGTTCACCTGGCCGAATTCGCGCATCTCGGTGATGGGCGGCGAGCAGGCGGCGAGCGTGCTGGCGACCGTCAAGCGCGAGAACTTCGAGGCCGAGGGCAAGGACTGGCCGGCGGAGGAGGAGGAAGCCTTCAAGGCGCCGATCCGGGCCAATTACGAGGCCGAGGGCCACCCGTACTACGCGACCGCGCGGCTCTGGGACGACGGCATCATCCTGCCGTCGGAGACGCGGCGCGTGCTGTCGCTGGCGCTGTCGGCGTGCCTCAACGCGCCGGTGCCGGAGACGCGGTTCGGCGTGTTCAGGATGTGAGAGCCGGCCTACGGCTCCACCACAGGGAAGGACGACCCCCATGATAGGACAACCCGCCGCCCTCGTCACCGGCGGCTCCCGCGGCATCGGGGCCGCCATCGTGCAGAGGCTGCTCGCGCGCGGTCTTCCGGTGGTCATTCTCGACCGCGAGGCCCCGGCAGAGGCCTCCGCCGCGCGGTTCGTGCAGTGCGACCTCACCGACCTCGCGGCGACGCAAGAGGCGCTCGGCCGCATCGCGACGGAGAACGCCATCCTCTGGCTGGTCAACAATGCCGGCATCGCCGCGCCCGCGACGCTGGAGGAAACCACCATCGAGGACTTCGACAGGGTGGTCGCCATCAACCTGCGCGCCTGCATCCTCGCCGCGCAGGCGGCGCTTCCCGCCATGAAGGCGGCGGGGAAGGGGCGGATCGTCACCATCTCCAGCCGTGCAGCGCTCGGCAAGGAGCTGCGCACCGCCTATTCCGCCACCAAGGCCGGCGTCATCGGCCTCACCCGCACCTGGGCGCTGGAGCTCGCTCCGCACGGCATCACCGTCAACGCCATCGGCCCCGGGCCGATCGAGACGGAGCTGTTCAAGTCCGCTAATCCGCACAACTCGCCGCGCACCCAGGCGATCATCCGCGGCGTGCCGGTGCAGCGGCTCGGCCAGCCCGAGGACATCGCCCACGCCGCCGACTTCTTCCTGTCGGACGGCGCGAGCTTCGTGACGGGGCAGGTGCTCTATGTCTGCGGCGGCATGACGGTGGGGGTGGCGCCGATCTAGGCGACGACCGGCCAGGGCTTCTGCTCCGGCCGGATCCTCTCCAGCGCCGCGCAGAAGCGGATCACGCCGATGTCGTCGAAGCGGTGGCCGGTGACCTGCACCCCGATGGGGAAGCCGGTCCTGTCGTAGCTCCAGTTGACGCTCGCCGCCGGCTGCTCGGAGAAGTTCTGCGCCACGGTGAAAGGGATGTGGTCGAGGGCGCGGTGCGGGTCGTCGGTCGGCGAATGGGCCTCCGCCGCGTAGTTCACCGGGCAGGTGCAGGGCGAGATGAGGAAGTCGAAAGGCGCCAGGGCCTTGGTCGCCGCCTCGCGCATGGCCTGCACCGCAAGAAATCCGCTCATCACGTCCTCGCCGGTGAACCTGCGCGCCCGCCAGGTCGCCCATTCGACGATGTAGGGCAGGATCCTCTTCTTCTCGGCGGCCTTGAGCTTCGCCACGTCGCCATAGGAGCGCGCCTCGAAGAAGCGGCAGATACCGTCGAGCATGGCGTGGGTGAGGTAGCCCTCGACCGGCGTGACGATGGCGCCCTCGGCCGCGAGCGCCTTGGCCGCCGCCTTGACCGCGCGGACGATGGCGGGATCGGCGGGCAGGCCTGCCTGCATGGCGGTGATGACGCCGACCCTGAGGCCCTTCAGCGACAGGCTGCGCAGGCCCTTGGCGTGGTCGCGGCCGTCAGGGGGCAGGCTCGCATAGTCGCGCGGATCGGGGCAGGAGATGACATTCATCAGCAGCGCGCCGTCCTCCACCGTGCGCGTCATCGGGCCGGCGACGCGGCCGAGGAAGGGCGGGTGGATCGGCACGCGGCCATAGGAGGGCTTCAGCCCGAACAGCCCGCAATGGGCGGCCGGCAGGCGGATCGAGCCACCGATGTCGGTGCCGATGTGCAGGGGACCGTAGCCGGCGGCAGCCGCCGCGCCCGCGCCGGAAGAGGACCCGGCCGGGTTCTTGGCGAGGTCCCAGGGGTTGCGGGTGATGCCGTGGAGCGAGGAGAGCCCCGAGGACATCATGCCGTAGTCGGGCATGGTGGTCTTGCCGAGGATGACGCAGCCGGCCTCGCGCAGGCGCGCCGGCACCGGCGTGTCCTCCGCCCGCGGGGTCATGTCGGCGATCGGCACCCCGATGGGGGCAGGGTCGCCCTTCGTGCCGATGTTCTCCTTCACCGTCACCGGCACGCCGTCGAGCGCCGAGAGTGGCGCGCCCTTCGCCCAGCGCTTCTCGGCGGCCTTCGCCGCCTTCAGGGCGGCGTCGGAGGAGACGATGTACATGGCGTTGATGGCCGGTTCTGAGGCCTCGATGCGGGCGAGCACCGCGCGGGCGACCTCGACGGGCGACAGTTTTTTCGCCTTGAAGGCCTTCGACAGGGCGGCGGCGGAGAGGTCGGCGAGGTCGGTCATGGTCGGCTCCGGGAGACGTGCCATCCTTGTCCCGCTGCCGCGCGGCCGGCGCAAGCACCGGCGGGGGAAGCGAAGCCATGCGCGCGCGTCTTTCCTTCGGCATGCTGGCATCGGCGCGCGAACAGGCTACATTCGGCGCCCCTCATCCCTGCCAGAGGCCCGCATGCTGTCCTCCGTTCTGATCGCCAACCGCGGCGAGATCGCTGTCCGCGTCATCAAGACGGCGAAGCGCCTGGGCCTCCGGACCATCGCGGTCTATTCGGAGGCCGATGCGGGCGCGATGCATGTGAAGCTGGCGGACGAGGCCTATCCGATCGGCCCGGCGCCGGCGCGCGACAGTTATCTGGTGATCGAGAAGATCATCGCGGTGGCCCGGCAGGCCAAGGCCGAGGCGATCCATCCGGGCTACGGCTTCCTCTCCGAGCGCGCCGAATTCGCCGAGGCCTGCGAGGCGGCCGGCATCGTCTTCGTCGGGCCGCCGGCCTCGGCGATCCGCGCCATGGGTCTGAAGGACGGCGCCAAGGCGCTGATGCAGAAGGCCGGCGTGCCGGTGGTGCCGGGTTATCACGGCGCCATGCAGGAGGCGAAGTTCCTGAAGGAGAAGGCCTACGAGATCGGCTATCCCGTGCTGATCAAGGCGGTCGCCGGCGGCGGCGGCAAGGGCATGAAGCGCGTCGACAAGGCGGTTGATTTCGACGATGCGCTGGCCTCCGCGCAGCGCGAGGCTCAAGGGGCCTTCGGCGATCCGCGGGTGCTGATCGAGAAATACGTGCTCTCGCCCCGCCACATCGAGATCCAGGTCTTCGGCGACACCAAGGGCAATGTCGTCCACCTGTTCGAGCGCGACTGCTCGCTGCAGCGCCGCCACCAGAAGGTCATCGAGGAGGCGCCGGCGCCCGGCATGCCCGTTGCCATGCGCGAGGCCATGGGCCGCGCGGCGGTGGAGGCGGCGAAGGCGGTCGGCTATGTCGGCGCCGGCACGGTGGAGTTCATCGCCGACGGCTCGCAGGGTCTGCAGCCGGACCGGTTCTGGTTCATGGAGATGAACACCCGCCTGCAGGTGGAGCATCCGGTGACGGAGGCGATCACCGGCCAGGACCTGGTGGAGTGGCAGCTCCGGGTCGCGTCCGGCGAGCGGCTGCCGCTGCTGCAGGAGAACCTCGCCATCGAGGGCCATGCTGTCGAGGCGCGGCTCTATGCCGAGGACCCGGAGAAGGGCTTCCTGCCGTCGACGGGCAAGTTGCACGCGCTGGAGTTCGGGTCGGCGGAGGGCGTGCGCATCGACACGGGTGTGGAGGAGGGCGCGGAGGTCTCGCCCTACTACGACCCGATGATCGCCAAGGTGATCGCCCATGGCGCGACGCGCGACGAGGCGCTGGACCGGCTGGGCGCGGCGCTGGCTGGGACGGTGGTGGCGGGGCCGCGGACCAACGTGACCTTCCTCAAGGCGCTGACCGAGGCGGAGGGGTTCCGCGCGGGCGATTTCGACACGGGGTTCATCGACCGGAACGTCGAGGCGCTGGGCGCTGTGCCCCAGCCGATGGATGCGAAGGCGGCGGCTGTGGGGGTGTTGCGGCTGATTCAGGGCGACCTCAAGCGATTGAATCAGACGGGCATCGACTTTCGAGAGAGTCCTTGGGAACCGGCTCGTGCGGACGGATTTCTGCTTTCCAACGATCCATGGAAGCGCAAGTTGGCCGTCGTCGTCGACAGTGAAACCCAGTTTGCAGATGTGACGTGGTCGCAATCCGGTCCCTCCGTGGTGTTCGGGACTGGTGCTCCCGTTACCCCCGCCGCGCCGACGTTACATGGCTTCGGCCCGCTCTTCGACTTCATCTATGTCGGCGACAAGGTGTCCTATCCCAGTGACTCCAAGCTCGTATCCGCAGGCGACCGCGTCTTCGTCATCCGCAACGGTCGCCAGACAGAGGTTCGCGCCTTTGATCCGCTCGATGTCGATCTCGACCATCTCGACGGTGGCGGGTCGGTGAAGGCGCCGATGCACGGCAAGGTGGTGCAGGTCTTCGTCGAGCCGGGGCAGCAGGTCGCCAAGGGCGACCGCATCGCCGTCATAGAGGCGATGAAGATGGAGCACACGCTGGTGGCACCGAGCGACGGCACCGTCACCATGGTGGCGGTGCTGGCCGGCGAGCAGGTCGCCGAGGGCGCGCCGGTGGCGGCCATCGAGGCGGCCGAGGCGCAGGCGGCGTGAGAGCAGTGCGTTGCATCGGCCAAGGCCCTGCATCGGCCAAGTGCGTCCTTCGAGGCTCGCCCGCACGAGATGCCGGGGCATCTCGCGGGTTCGCACCTCAGGATGAGGAGGTGGGTGCATGGCTCCCGTGTGGATGAGGCCTCAGCGCTGCACGTTCAGTGCGGCTGGCGCAGGTCGCCGTCCTCCTCATCCTGAGGTGCGAGCGAAGCGAGCCTCGAAGGACGCGATGACATCGATGCAGGTATTTTCCTCCATTCGGAGATGGCGCGGCACCGTGGCGGGAACGCTGGTGATGCTCATCCCGGTCATGGGCTCGGCGACCACGGCCGCGAGCGCCTGCCAGTGCTACAATTTCTCGCGGGCCGAGATCGTCCAGCGCGCCGACATCGTCTTCGAGGGGACTGTGGCCGTCGTGACGGTGGCGCGGGGGCAATTGCAGGCGACCATCGACGTGCAGCGCCTCGAAAAGGGACCGTCCGTCAGCTCGGTCACCCTGCTCACGCCGGCGAGCGCCGCCGCCTGTGGCGTCGCCTTCCAGCCCTTCCAGCGCGTGGTCGTGGCTGCGCGGCGCGACGGCGGCGTCTGGCGCACGGACCTCTGCATGGCGCTCGGCCTGCGTCCCACCTCCCCCTTTGTCCCCAACCGCTGACGCCGCAGGTCTTGGGCCCCGGCGCCCGGCACGCTAGGGTCGGGGCATGACCCTTCACCTCATCAAGCTCTGCGTCGGCGCCGATTCCGTCGAGGACCTGCAGCAATGGGTCGACTGGCGCATCAGGAGCTTCGGCGAGCAGGTGCATACGACGCGCATGCAGCCCAAGCGCGCCGACGAGATCATCGGCGAGGGCTCGCTCTACTGGGTCATCAAGGGTCAGGTGCTCTGCCGGCAGCGGCTTCTGGGTGTGCGCCCCTTCACCGATGGCGAGGGCATTTCCCGCTGCGACCTGATCCTCGAGCCGGTGATCCACTTGGTGCAGCCTCGCCGCAAGGGACCGTTCCAGGGCTGGCGCTATCTCGCCGCGGCGGATGCGCCGCCGGATCTCGATTCCGGTGCGACCAAGGGTATGCCGCCGGAGCTGGCGAAGGAACTGGCGGAACTCGGCCTGCTTTGAGCCTCGTCACACCGCGATGTTGTCGATGAGCCGCGTCTTGCCGAGCATCGCCGCGACCAGCAGCCGCCAGGGCACGCCCGGACGCGGCGGGCCGAGATCGTCGGCGGCGCGCAGTTCGAGGTAGTCGAGCGCAAAACCTTCGGCTGCGATGGCGGTGCGTGCCTGTGCCAGCACCGTCTCCGCCGTGAGGCCCTTGCCGAGGGAGGCCACCGCCTCCTGCATGATCCGGTGCAGGGCGGGAGCTGTCGCGCGCTCCGGGGCCGAGAGGTAGACGTTGCGCGAGGACATGGCGAGGCCGTCGGCCTCGCGCACGGTCGGCGCGCCGACCACCTCGACAGTGAGGTCGAGGTCGGCCGCCATGCGGCGGACGACGGCGAGTTGCTGGAAGTCCTTCTCGCCGAAGACTGCCACGTCGGGCCCGACCTGCGTGAACAGCTTGGCGACGATGGTGGCGACGCCGGCGAAGTGGAAGGGGCGCGAGACGTCCTCCAGCCCCGCCTTCGCCGGCCCCGCCACGCTGACGGTTGTGGCCGCCCCCGGCGGATACATGGCCTCGACGGGCGGCGCATAGACAGCCTCGGCGCGCACCACCGCAAGTTTCTCAACATCCGCCTCGAAGGTCCTCGGATATTTGGAGAAATCCTCCGTCGGCGCGAACTGCGTCGGATTGACGAAGATGGAGACGATCACCCGGTCGGCCAGCCGCTGCGCCGTCTCGACCAGCGAGACGTGCCCGGCATGGAGCGCGCCCATGGTCGGCACGAGGGCGACCCTCAGGCCCTGAGCGTGCCAGTCCGCCACGAGGGCGCGGACGTCGGCGATGGTGCGGACGACGAGGGGTGTGTGGTCACTCATGGACATCTCCCGCGGCTGCCGGGTGCCTCAGGCCTCATCGGCCTCCGGATCGGGGCGCGCCATCCACCAGATGACCAGCATGGCGACCGGAATCCAGGCGACACCGGCGAGCGCGTAGAAGACCGGTTCGCCGATGGGATCGAAGCGGCGGACGGCGTTGTGCATGATCGCCATGACGACCAGCGCATAGAAGGTCACCCAGCCGAGCAGGAGAAAGGTGCCGATGAGTTTGCGGGTGCGTTGACGCATGCGTGATGACCGGTCCAGCTTGCCGCCTTGTCGGGCGATGGGGCAGGGCTATATCTCCGCTCCTACGCTCATCACAAGCTGGAGGATCGCCGCATGCCGGCGACGGCCGACCTTTCCGCCCGCCCCGACACCGACCGCATCATCCGCCTCTGGCTGCTGATCGTCGCCGTGCTGGTCTTCGCCATGGTGGTGGTGGGGGGCGCGACGCGCCTCACGGATTCGGGGCTCTCGATCACCGAATGGAAGCCGGTGACCGGGACGCTGCCGCCGCTCTCCGCGGCGCAATGGGCGGAGGAGTTCGCCAAGTACCGGGCGAGCCCGCAGTACGAGGCCATCAACCGGGGCATGAGCCTCGCCGATTTCCAGTTCATCTACTGGTGGGAATGGGGCCATCGCTTCCTCGGCCGGCTCACCGGCGCCGCCATGCTGCTGCCCTGGCTCTTCTTCGTGGCGCGCGGCTGGATGTCGGTGCGCCTCGCCGCCGGCACCTTTGCCATCGGCCTGCTGATGGGCCTTCAGGGCTTCGTCGGCTGGATCATGGTCGCCTCGGGCCTGAAGCCCGGCATGGTCTATGTGGCGCCGCTGAAGCTCATGTTCCACCTGTCGCTCGCCTGCCTGATCTTCGCGCTGCTGGTCTGGACGGCGCTCGGCCTTGGCCCGCGCCGCGAGCGAGAGCCGGTCTCCGGCCGCGTGCGGTGGGGCGGCATCGCCGTCCTTGCCGTCCTCGCCCTGCAGATCGCCCTCGGCGCGTTGGTGGCCGGCAACAAGGCCGGAATGCGCTTCAACGACTGGCCACTGATGGACGGGGCGCTTGTGCCGCCCATGGCCGTGCTGTTCGACCGCCCGACCATCGGCGAGGCCTTCATCGACTCGCTGGCACTGGTGCAGTTCAACCACCGCCTCGTCGCCTACGGTCTCCTGGCGCTGGCGCTCTGGCACATGCTGGCGGCGCGGGGCACAGCCTATGGCAAGGGGGCGACCGTCCTCTTCGGCCTGATCGCCGCGCAGGCGGTGATCGGCATCGTCACGCTCATGCTGGTGGTGCCGCTCTGGGCCGGTCTGCTGCACCAGGGCTTCGCCGTGCTGGTGCTCGGCCATGCGCTGTCGCATGTCTTCGCGCTGATGCGTGCACCGCGGCTGGCCGAGGCGGGCGTCGGGCGGGTGGTGCCGGCGGAGTAGGGCCGGGGCACCACAGTCAGGACAGCATGCATGCCCGGGATGAACCCGGGCATGGCGTCTTCTCCGGGCCGAGGCTCACACCGCCCCGAGCGCCGCCTCGAGATCGGCGATGATGTCGGCGGCGTCCTCGATCCCGACCGACAGGCGAACCACCTCCGGGCCGGCACCGGCGAGCGTCTTCTGCTCGTCCGAGAGCTGCTTGTGGGTCGTCGAGGCCGGGTGGATGATCAGCGAGCGGGTGTCGCCGACATTGGCGAGGTGCGAGAAGAGCTGAACCTCGGAGACGAGCTTCACGCCGGCATCGAAGCCGCCCTTGAGGCCGAAGGTGAAGACCGCGCCGGCGCCCTTGGGAGCGTATTTCTTCGCCAGTGCATGCTGCTTGTCGGTCGGCAGGCCGGGATAGGAGACCCAGGCCACTTTCGGATGCTTCGACAGGAATTCCGCGACTTTCAGCGCGTTCTCGCAGTGCTGCCGCATGCGCAGCGGCAGCGTCTCGATGCCGGTCAGGATCTGGAAGGCGTTGAACGGGGAGAGCGCCGGGCCGAGGTCGCGCAGGCCGAGCACGCGGCAGGCGATGGCGAAGGCGAAATTGCCGAAGGTCTCGGCGAGGACGATGCCGCCATATTCCGGGCGCGGCGAGGTCAGCATGGGGTAGCGGCCCGACTTGATCCAGTCGAAGGAGCCGCCGTCGACGATGACGCCGCCGATGGAATTGCCATGCCCGCCGAGAAACTTGGTGGCCGAGTGGACGATGATGTCGGCGCCATGCTCGAAGGGCTTGATGAGGTAGGGCGTCGCCAGCGTGTTGTCGACGATGAGCGGAATGCTGTGCCTCTTGGCGATGGCGGCGATGGCGCCGATGTCGGTGATGCTGCCGGCGGGGTTGGCGATGCTCTCGATGAAGATCGCCTTGGTCTTCGGCGTGATCGCGGCCTCGAAGGCGGCGAGGTCGTCCTGGTCGGCCCAGACGACGGTCCAGCCGAAGTTCTTGTAGGAATGGTTGAACTGGTTGATCGAGCCGCCGTAGAGCTTGCGCGACGCCACGAACTCGTCCCCCGGCTGCAGCAGGGCGTGCATGACGAGGAACTCCGCCGCATGGCCGGAGGCGACGCCCAGCGCGGCCGTTCCGCCCTCCAGCGAGGCGACGCGCTCCTCGAGCACGGCGTTGGTCGGGTTGCCGATGCGGGTGTAGATGTTGCCGAAGGCCTGCAGGCCGAACAGTGATGCCGCATGGTCGACGTCGTCGAAGACGAATGAGGTCGTCTGGTAGATCGGCGTGGCGCGGGCGCCCGTGGTCGGGTCCGGCTGGGCTCCGGCATGGACGGCGAGGGTCGAGAAACCGGGAACGCGGTCGGCCATGGGTATCCTCCTGAGCGCCGTCGTGCGGCTGATTTCATTGACGAACGATGCGTTCGTTTTATCGAACGAGCGAGTGGGCCGTCAAGCGAATGGCGTTCTCTAGTCGCCGTCCGGCCTGGAACCGAACGTCTGCCGGAGCCCCAGCTTCTGGAATTTGCCGGTCTTGAGCTGCGGAGCGCGCTTCGCGGAGATCGTGCGGGAATTGACGCCCATCCAGGAGATTTCCGACGACAGGCGTCCCAGTTCGATCTTCGGGCAACGGTTCATCACCACCTGGAGGCCGGCCGAGCCGGCCCGGGCCGCCGCCTCGTCGTTGCGGACGGAGAGTTGCATCCAGATGACCTTCGGCCGGACAGGGAGGGCGAGGGCCTCTTCGACGACGGCGGCGGCGGCCTCGGAATTGCGGAAGATGTCGACCATGTCGATCGGTTCCGGCACGTCCGCGAGGGTTCCATAGACCCGGCAGCCGAGGATCTCCTTGCCGGCGAGGCCGGGATTGATCGGGTGGACGCGGTATCCGCGGTCGAGAAGGTATTTCAGCACGAAAAAGCTCGGCCTCACCTCATTCGCCGAGGCGCCGACCATGGCGACGACCTTCACGGACGAGAGGATCGAGCGAATATAGTCGTCGGTGTAGGCGTCGTGGTTCACCGGTGCTCCCACTGCGGCGGGCGCTTCTGGAGGGTGGCGTTGATGCCTTCCTCGGCGTCCCGGGCCAGCATGTTCTCGACCATCACGGCGCTCGCATGGGCATAGGCGTCGGGAAGGCTCATCGCCGCCTGCTCGTAAAAGGCGCGCTTGCCGACCTTCACGGTGAGCGAGGACTTGGCGGCGATGCGGGCCGCGAGCGCCTGCGCCTCGCCGAGTTCCCGACCGGCCGGCACGACGCGGTTGACGAGACCCATGCGGAACGCTTCCCCGGCGGGAAGGATGTCGCCGAGCAGCAGCATCTCCATGGCGTGTTTCGGGGCGACGTTGCGGGACAGGGCCACCATCGGCGTCGAGCAGAAGAGGCCGATGTTGACGCCCGGCGTGCAGAAGCGCGCCTCGCTCGATGCCACCGCCAGGTCGCAGGTGGCGACGAGCTGGCAGCCCGCAGCCGTCGCAAGGCCCTGCACCGCGGCGACGACCGGCTGCGGCAGGGCGACGATCTGCTGCATCATCGTCGCGCAGCGCTTCATGATGTCGGCGAAATAGGCGCGGCCACGGTCGGGATCGGCGCGGCGGGCCGTCATTTCCTTGAGATTGTGCCCGGAGGAGAAGCAGGGGCCGACGGCGGTCAGCACGACCGCCCGTACCGCGCGGTCCTCCGCGATGGCGGTGAAGGTCTGCGAGAGCGCGGCGAGCATCGCCTCCGACAGCGCATTGCGGCTGGTCGGATCGTTGAGGGTCAGGGTCGCCACGCCGCCGGAATCGCTGCGCTCGAGGATGGCGGTGCGGGAGGTGAGGGCCGGTGCGTTCATCGCTATCCGCCTTTCGCAAGAGGGACGGCGCCGAACTTCGCCCGCTATCGTCCCGTCCGCAAGGCGGCCGAACGGCCGCCTCCGGAATTGACGGGTACCATGGCGAAACACGAGAGGCTGCCGCCGAAGCTGAATGCCGCGGAGATGGAGGCGTTCCTCGAGCGCGAGTTTCCGCAGGTCTTCGGCTCGGGGAAGATGTTCCACGTCGAGGCGGTCGATCACCGCTTCGCCCGCATGCGCTGCCGCTATGATCCCCGGCAGCTCAGGCCGGGCGGCACGATCTCGGGGCCGACCATGATGACGCTCGCCGATACCGGCCTCTATGTGGCGATCCTCGCCTCGATCGGCCCGGTGGCGCTGGCGGTCACCACCAACCTCAACATCAATTTCCTGAGGAAGCCGGACCAGAAGGACCTCATCGCCGAATGCCGGCTGGTGAAGCTCGGCAAGCGGCTGGCGGTCGGTGAGGTGTCGATCTGGTCCGAGGGCGACGACGAGGAACTGGTGGCCCACGCCACCGGCACCTATTCCATCCCGCCGGAGCGGTAAGGGCGGTACGGCTTCAGCCTGTTGCCTCCAGCCGCTTGCGCAACTCCGCCTTGGCAATCTTTTCCAGCGTCGAGCGCGGCATGTCGTCGACGAGGTGAACCTCGCGCGGCACCTTGAAATCGGCGAGTGCGGCGCGGCATGCGGCGAGGATTGACCCGGCCAGGGCCGGTGGCGCCCCGGCGACGCCGCCGTGCGGGATGACGAAGACCACCGGCACCTCGTCGAGCATGGGGTGCTTCTTCGCGACCACCGCCACCTCGCGGACGCCTGGAACCGGAACGATGACCTGCTCGATCTCGGAGGCCGCGACGTTCTCGCCGCCGACCTTGAGCATGTCCTTGTCGCGGTCAGCGAATTTCAGGAAGCCGTCGGGGAGGAGGGTGATACGGTCGCCGGTGATGAAGTAGCCATCCTCGTCGAAGCTTTCACGCATCGCCTTCTCGTTGAACAGGTACTCCTTGAACAGCGTCAGCCCGGGGATGCCGCGGATCCTGAGGTGCCCCGTGCCGCCGACCCCGGTTGCGCGGCCATCGTCGTCGATCACCCGGATCTCGTACTCCGGCGCGGCGCGGCCGATGGACATCGGGATGTTCGGCTGGTGCATCTCGCCGATGATGCCGTGGGTGATGGTCTCGGTCATGCCCCACCAGCCGATGGTGCGCACGCCGAACAGGGCATCGATCGGCGGCTGCGACACGGAGCTGCCCCACAGGCGGAAGGAATGGGTCTTCGGGATGTCGCGCTCCATCAGCGCGCGGGTGCAGAAGGGCACCACCGAGGTCCAGGTGCAGCGGTGCTCGGCGGCGATCGCCCAGAAGCGGCTCGCCGAGAAGCGCGGCATTATGACCGCCGTCGCGCCGACCCAGAGGCTCGCCAGGACGGAGTAGGCGAGGGCGTTGGTGTGGAACAGCGGCAGGTGGACGAGGTGGACGTCCGCCGGGCGGAGGTCCTCGTGGGCCGCATTGATCTTCGCGCCCCACAGAGCATTGGCGTGGGTCCACAGCACGGCCTTGGGGCGGGCGGTGGTGCCGGAGGTGTACTGCACGCTGCAGGGCCAGGCGGGATCGTGCGGCCGGGAGGGCCGGTCGGCCGCATCGGCAAAGAGGGCGTCGAAGCGCTCCGCCTTCTCGGGCAAGCGGGCGCCGAGGGCCGGTTCGCCGCTGTCGTTGTCGGTGACGGCGAGCCAGCGAAGGGCCGGGCAACTGGCGGAAACGAGCTCCGCATAGGCCGGCTGGGTGATGGCGGCGACCGCGCCGCAATGCCCGGCGAAATAGGCGACCTCGGGCCCTGCGGAGCGGGTGTTGGTGGTGACGGCGATTGCCCCGAGTTCGACGCAGGCATACCAGGCGAGGATCGCCTCCAGGCAATTATCGAGGTGGATGAGCACGAATTCGCCGGGCTTCACGCCGCGGCGGGCAAGGCCGGCGGCAAGCTCCCCGACCCGTTCGCGGAACGCGCCGTAGGTCAGCGTGACGGCCGGGCGCTCGAAGGGCGCCCAGACGATGAAGGGATGGTCGCGTCGCGTCTCCGCCCGCAGCTTCAGGAGCCAGGGAACGTCGAGCCCGGCGAAGGGGCCGACATGGCCCGGCGGCGTCGCAACCATCGGCATGGCATGTCCTCTCAGGGTCGTCACGGGGCGGGTTGGTCCCGCCTCCAGGGTTCGGCCAGCCTGGGGCAGGGCGGGCCGCCGCTCAACTCGCCCGTGCGGCGGATCAGCAGTCGGGCCTCGGTGATCACGTTGCCGCAAGGCTTGCCGCGCGTCCTTCGATGGGCAAGTCTCGCCGCCCATCTGTCGGGACTGCCGCCGTGATCCCGACCGGCCGAGGAGCCCCCGATGTCCGACCTGTCCGCCTTCCCCATCACCCGCCGCTGGCCGGCCGCCCATCCCGACCGCATCCAGCTCTACTCGCTGCCGACGCCCAATGGGGTGAAGGTGTCGATCATGCTGGAAGAGACGGGGCTCCCCTATGAGCCCCACACCATCAACATCGGCCAGAACGAGACCTGGACGCCGGAATTCCTCTCGCTGAACCCCAATGGCAAGATTCCGGCGATCATCGATCCCGCCGGCCCCGGCGGAAAGCCGCTCGGCCTGTTCGAATCGGGCGCCATCCTGCTCTATCTCGCGGAGAAGACCGGCAAGTTCCTGCCCACAGATCCTGTGGCCCGCATCGAGACGATCCAGTGGGTCTTCTTCCAGATGGCGGCGGTCGGGCCGATGTTCGGCCAGCTCGGCTTCTTCCACAAGTTTGCGGGCCGGGAGTACGAGGACAAGCGGCCGCTCGAGCGCTACCGCGCCGAGGCGCATCGCCTGATCCGCGTGCTGGAGACGCGGCTTGCCGGGCGCAGCTACATCATGGGCGAGGACTACACCATCGCGGACATCGCGCTGCTCGGATGGGTGCGCAACCTCATCGGCTTCTACGGGGCGGGCGATCTCGTCGCCTATCATGAGCTGAAGGAGGTTCCGGCCTGGCTGGAGCGGTGCCTCGCGCGGCCGGCCGTGCAGCGGGGGCTGGAGATCCCGAAGCGGCCCTGATCGTCGCCGGGTCGCGCCAAGTGCTTGCAAAATTGGCCCAATAATACAGGTATCAAAATACCTATTTTACAAGTGTTTGTTTTATATGAGAAAAACGCGGCGCTGATGCGTTGACGCGCAGCGCGCTCTCGCCTATAGCCCTCCCGACGCGACGGCCGGACTGCCGGTCGCCGCTTCCGATTTCCTCATATCCGGAAGACACGACCATGAAGACCTATGTGGCGAAGCCCGCCGAGGTCGACAAGAAGTGGGTTCTGATCGACGCGAAGGGCCTGGTTGTCGGCCGCCTCGCGACGATCGTGGCGACGCGCCTGCGCGGCAAGCACAAGGCCACGTATACCCCCCATGTCGATTGCGGTGACAATGTCATCATCATCAACGCGGATAAGGTGGTCTTCACCGGCCGCAAGTGGGACCAGAAGGCCTACTACCACCACACCGGCTATCCGGGTGGCATCAAGGAGCGTGTCGCCAAGACCATCCGCGACGGCAAGTTCCCCGAGCGCATCGTCGAGAAGGCCGTGGAGCGCATGATCCCGCGTGGTCCGCTCGGCCGCCGGCAGATGTCGAACCTGCGCGTCTACGGCGGCGACAAGCACCCGCATGAGGCCCAGGCGCCCGTCGTCCTCGACGTCGGCGTGATGAACTCCAAGAACGTGAGGGCCTGACCATGGCTGAGACCGTTTCGTCTCTCGAGGGCCTGAGCGCCCTCAAGCCGGCGGCCGCTGACGCCCCCCGGCACGTGCAGAAGCTCGACAAGCAGGGCCGCGCCTATGCCACCGGCAAGCGCAAGGACGCGGTCGCCCGCGTCTGGGTGAAGCCCGGCTCCGGCAAGATCACCGTCAACGACCGCACGCTCGAGGTCTATTTCGCCCGTCCGGTTCTGCGCATGCTGCTGAAGCAGCCGCTGGTCCTCGTCGGCCGCGACACGCAGTACGACATCAACGTCACGGTGGCCGGCGGCGGGCTTTCGGGCCAGGCCGGCGCGGTGCGCCACGGCATCTCCAAGGCTCTGACCTATTACGAGCCGGACCTGCGCGGCGCGCTGAAGAAGGAAGGCTTCCTCACCCGCGACAGCCGCGTGGTCGAGCGCAAGAAGTACGGCAAGGCGAAGGCCCGCCGGTCCTTCCAGTTCTCGAAGCGCTGATCCGCGTCACAGCTTTCGACATGGAAAAGCCGGGCCCAGCGCCCGGCTTTTTCGTTGGCGACGGGGAGGCGGCCGCGCAATCAGCGCTTCGGCACGAGCTTGTCGTGGGCGGGCGCCGTGGTGCCATCTTCGGTCGCGGTGAAATGGGCCTCGCGGACGTCCTTGGCACCTGTTCCGTCGCGCTTTTCCGCCTCTTCTCGCTGCGCTCCGTCGCCGTCCCTGTTGATCCAGTGCTGGCTGACGATGGTCGTTCCGGGTTCGTTGGTCTTCTTCTCAGCCCGGGTGCGGGTCGCCTTCTCGGCCATGATCGCGTCTCCATTCGGGGGTCTGTTCCAGAACCGCCGATCCGGCCCATCAGTTCCCCAAGGCGGCTCATCTGACCGGCGTCGCGATCCACCATGTGTTCCCGGAGGCGTCGCGGAAGCCGCCGCGCCGGTCGCCATCGCTTTTCTCGCCCGGGGCCTCCACCGGTGCTGCGCCGAGGCCAAGCGCCTTCGCATAGGTCGCATCGACATCCGCGACATAGACGTGCAGCCAGACCGGGAAGGCCGGATAGTCGGCTGTCGCCTCGGCCACCATGAGGCTGCTCTCGCCGATCAGGATCGAGGCGTGCATGAGACTGCCGTCGTCGCGGTCGAGGCTCATGACCGTGCGCGCGCCGAAGACGGCTGCCAGGAAGTCGACGAGATCGCGCGCGCCCTCTGCCATGAGGTAGGGCGCGAGGGTGGAATGGTTGGCAGGCACGTGAGCTGGACGGGTCATCGGTCTCCTCCTTGCATCCATATGCCGGGCGCCCGCGTGCGTTCCTTGCCCGTCGCGAGACGCCCGTCTACGCAGTCTTGATCACGGAGAAGCCCGATCATGGCCATAGACGTCTCCCCCGCTCCGCAGGCCCTGCGCGATTCCGCCTACAACAACGGGCAGGCCGTGCCGTCCTGGGTCGAGAAGTTCGCCGGCTGGACAGCCGAGTCGACCGCGATCCGTGCGCGGTTCGCCGCGACCATGGATCTGCCTTACGGCACCGGCGAGCGGCAGAAGATCGACCTCTATCCGGGGCGCGATCCGCGCGCGCCTTGCCTCGTCTATTTCCACGGCGGCTACTGGATGCGCAATTCCCGCGAGATGTTCGCGGTGCTCGGGGAGGGCGTCGCCGCCCACGGCTGGTCCGTGGCGATGCCCGGCTACACCTTGGCGCCGGAGGCGACGCTGGCGGAGATCGTCGGCGAATGCAGCACCGCCCTCGACTGGCTCGCGGCCAATGGCCCCGCGAACGGCGTCCAGGGTCCCCTGATCGTCGCGGGCTGGTCTGCCGGAGGTCATCTCGCCGCGATGGCGCTCAGCCACGAGGCTGTGGCGGCGGGCCTCGCCATCTCCGGCATCTTCGAGCTCGCGCCTCTCGCCGACACCTATCTCGACGAGAAGCTGTCGCTCAGCCGCGCGGAGATTGCCGACCTCTCGCCGCTCCGCCGTCCGCCGGTGATGAAGCCGCTCGCCATCACCTATGGCGACAATGAACTGCCGGCGCTGGTGGCCAATTCCCACGCCTTCCACGCGGCGCGGGCCCGGGCCGGCGCGCCGGGGCCGCTCGCCCCAGTCTCCGGCGCCGACCACTTCTCCATCCTCGACGCGATGAGGGCGCCCGACGGCGCCCTGACGCGCGCTCTTCTCGATCTCGCCCCCTAGCTGCCGATCCGGCCTCTGCCCTTTCGGGTGATGGCGACCACCGCGGGACGGGGCGGCATGCCCGGCGCAAAGTCCGGCCAGCGCGTCAGCGGCTGCTCGAAGGTCGAGCCGCGTCCCTCGCCGGGATGCTGGATGGCGACGAAGAAGGTCTCGCCGTCGGGCGTGAATTCCGGCCCGCAGAGTTCGGCGCCGAAGGGGCACTTGAAGAAGAGCTTGGAGGTGCCGCGCGCCTCGCCCTCGGTCTCCATGGCCCAGACGCCGTCGTTGCGGCCGGTGGCGGCCGGGCTGTTGCCGTCGGTGGTGATCCACAGGCGCCCGTCGGCGTCGATGGCGCAGTTGTCCGGCATGGCGAACCAGCCGTCCTGCGATGTGCGGGCGTTGAAGGTGGCGCCGACCGTGGCCACCGCCGGGTCGCCGCAGCGGACGAGGATGTCCCAGGTGAAGCGTGCAGCGGTATGATCGCGGCCGTCGGGGAGCATCTCGATGATATGGCCGAAGCGGTTGTCGGCGCGCGGATTGGCCGGGTCGACCTCGTCCTCCTTGCGGCGGCTGTTGTTGGTCAGCATGACATAGACCTTGTCGGTCTTCGGGTTCGCCTCGACGTCCTCCGGCCGGTCCATGCGGGTGGCGCCGAGGAGATCGGCGGCGCGGCGCGCCTCGATCACCACGTCGGCCTGGGAGTGGAAGCCATTGGCCGGGGTCAGCGGTCCGGTGCCGAAGACCAGCGGCAGCCAGTCGCCGGTGCCGTCGGCGTTGTAGCGCGCCACGGAGAGCGTGCCGGCGTCGAGCAGGTCGGCGTCGCGGGAGCGGTCACCCGTGACGCGCCCCTCGGTGACGAAGCGGTAGACATGGTCGTAGCGCTCGTCATCGCCCGAATAGAGCACGTAGCGGCCGTCGCGCGCCGTGATGCCGGCCGCGCCCTCGTGCTTGAACCGGCCGAGGGCGGTGCGCTTCTTCGGTGTCGAGGCGGGGTCGAAGGGATCGATCTCCACGACCCAGCCGAAGCGGTTGGCCTCGTTCGGCTCCTTCTCCACGTTGAAGCGGTCGACATAGTCGCCCCAGTTCAGCCAGCGGCCGGGAATGCCCATGCGGCGGTAGTTGGCCGCCTCGGGATGGCCCTCCGGGAGGCGGCCCGAGAAGTAGCCGTTGACGTTCTCCTCGCAGGTCAGCCAGGTGCCCCAGGGCGTACGCCCGCCGGCGCAGTTGTTGAGCATGCCGAGGACGCGCCGGCCGGTCGGGTCGGCGCCGGTCTGCAGGCGCGGATGGCCGGCAGCGGGCCCGGTGATCGCCATCGGCGT
>CAZPMD010000058.1:3096-6705 GCA_964587395.1 uncultured Hyphomicrobiales bacterium | reverse complement strand
GGGAGCCTGCCACGACCTGCCAGCTCTCGCCGTCGCGGCGCACCTCAAGGACGCTGCCGCCGTGGGCCATCATCTCGACTGCGGCGATATCTGCCGTCATCGCGGCGAAGGCCTGGTCGCGACCGAGCGGGCCGCCGGCATCCTGGCGGCCGAGGCCGGGGAACATCAGTTCCTCGTTGGTGTACTCGTGGTTGACGCACAGAAGCCCATGGCGCGACCCGTCGGCGGCGCCGGGCATGGGGAAATAGCCGAGATAGTCATTGTTGTAGCCGAACTGGCGCGCCTGGGCGGCGGCAGTCTGGGCGGCGGGCGCGAAGGACGGCGCTTCGGCCAGTACCGGATCGCCCCAGCGGATCAGCACCTCGGCGCTGTAGCCCTCCGCGACCTCGGCCCGGTCGGTCGGAGCCGAGGACAGTTCGCGGAAGCCGAAGGATGGCGTCGTATTGCCGGTGCCTGCCGTCTGCGCGGCTGCGGTGCGGGTGGCAAGGGTTGCCGGTCCCAGCGCCGCGGTGATGGCCCCGACACCGAGCAGGCCCTTCATCAGGTCGCGGCGATGGTAGCGGGCGGCGATGATGTCACCGATGGTCGGGTTCTCCGGCGAACTGGTACCGGCATCCTCGTCCATCTCGGCGGCCTGCGAACGGTTCACGGGGTCGAAGGCATGGTCGGCGTCGTTCAGCGGATCGGACATGGCGGGCTCCTCGCGGATGAGAGGCTAGACGGGAGCCTGTACCGGCGACAATCCGATGACAGGCCGGAGGCACCGGTTCGTTGCGACAAAAATGCCACAGTCCCGGCCGTTCTGCCGCCCGCTGCTGCACGACCTTCGGATCGGTCCCGGGCGACAAGGCCTCGTTTACGGAGGCTCGCCTATCGTGTGGTTCAAGGGGCCAGGATGGCCGAAGGGTGCGGAGTGGCGTGATGGACCGCGTATTGGGACTGGTCACCGTCGAAGCCGACATGGCGAAGCTGATGCGGGCGGCGGAACGGGCCGGGCTGGCGCTCGGCTGCATCGATCCGGAGGAGACGAGCCTCGTGCTCCCCGGCGACGTGAAGGATCCGGAATGGACGCTCGGCCGCATCGGCGCCTGGGCCATCACTTTCGCCCTGGCCGGCGCCTTCCTGGTGCTGTGACCGGCGCGCCGGGTCTGGCGAGGGTTGCTGAACGGCCGGGTTGACGGCCGGGTCCCGCGCCGCCGACCCTCGCCATTATCGGGTGTCTGGCTGGCGCGGAAGGGTTCTGGAATGGTCGAGGTGGTGCATGTCGCGCCGGATGACGCGCTCGGCGATCATCCGGCCTATCTCGCGCCCGGTCGCCTCATCGACAGCGACCATCCGGCCATCCGGGCGCGGGCGGAAGCCATCGTCGCGGGTGCGGCCGACGACCGCGAGAAGGCGGTCGGGCTCTTCTACCACGTGCGCGACGGCTGGCGGTACGACCCCTTCAACTTCCGCCTGACGCCGGAGCACCATACCGCCAGTACGGTTCTCGGCGTCGACCATGGCTACTGCATCACCAAGGCGGTGCTGCTGTCGGCGCTCGCCCGCGCCGTCGGCATCGCCTCGGCCATCGGCCTTTCGGACGTCACCAACCACCTGACGTCGGAGAAGCTGACGCGCCAGATGGGCGGCAGCACGCTGTTCGTCGACCATGGCTTTTCGGTACTGAGGATCGAGGGGCGCTGGGTGAAGGCGGCGCCGGCCTTCAACATCGAGCTTTGCGAGCGCTTCGGCGTGGCGCCGACCGAGTTCGACGGGACGGGCGACGCGATCCTGCAGGAATTCGACGCGCGCGGCCGCCGGCACATGGAATACCTGCGCCATCACGGCTCATGGTCGGACCTGCCCTTCGACAGGGTCGAGCGCGACTTCCATGAGGCCTATGCCGGCTCCGACCTGATCCGGGCGGCCAAGGCCGCGGGTGAGGGGGCCGCGACGGCGGCTCCGGCCGATGATCCGTTCGGCGGTGCGGTGCAGGGAGAATGACTTATCCCGTCCCGCAAGCTGCCGATCTCTCTTTTCGAAGAATCCCGGTGGACTACGCCTTTCGACGTCGCGGCGCGCCCCGCCCGGTTGATCGCAACCTGCCGACAGCGGCCTGCATCAGCTTCCGGAACGAGGGACACTCAAGATGGCTCGGCGCGGGGCAGACAGCCGCATGCCGGAGGCCGTTCCTCATGGCGACCAAACGCCTGATTGTGCCGTCGATCTGATCCGCCTTGGCCCGAAGCACGGCCTTGTCTATCCTGGGCGCTCCGCCCGGCATGAACATCCCCACGATCTCGTCGAGCGTGAAACCGGCCGCGCGACCAAGCGCGATCAGAGACAGCCGCTCCAGCACCTCGGGGTCATAGAGTCGTCGCAAGCCGGCTCGTCCGGCAGGCTGGATGAGACCCTTCTCCTCGTAGAATCGCAGCGTTGACGCTGGCAATCCCGTCCTCCGGACAACCTCGCCAATGTCCATCGAATGCCTCTTGACCTCAAGTTGACTTGAACTTGTAGGGTGCCGCTCAAAGCCCTGTTGGTCAACGCCTTGTGGAGGTCGGGAATGAGGCAGTCATTGGAAATTGTCTGGCAGATCGCGTTCGTCGGAGCCGGCGCCACGCTGATCACGGATCTGTGGATGCTGATCCTCAAGGGTCTCGGCATGCCGGCGATGAACTTCCGCATGCTGGGGCGATGGGTCGGGCATCTGGCGCGCGGTCGAGTCCTGCATGCGGCCATCGCCGCATCGCCGCATATCGCCGGCGAGACAGTGATCGGCTGGTTGGCTCACTACGCCGTCGGAATTGTCTTTGCTGTGCTGTTGCTGCTGCTGGTGGGCAGCGATTGGCTCTCCGCGCCCCGGTTGGTGCCCGCCATGCTCTTCGGTGCCGCGACGCTGGCCGCACCATTCCTTCTGATGCAGCCGGCGATGGGCGCGGGTTTCGCCTCTTTGCGAACTGCCACCCCGGTCCGCAACATCATCAAGAGCAGCGTGACCCATCTCGTCTTCGGCGTTGGACTCTTCCTCGCCGCAAGCCTGCTTGCGCGCATCTCCGCGTGAGCTGCCTGCCGGCCGCTGCCGTGGTGCCGCTGCCGGAATCTGCGCCGCCCCCTCTCATGGCGGCGTCTTCAACCAAGATCTGACCTCTGAAAGGAGTAATCCATGTTCCCTCGTCGCTTCGAACCTGTTCTCTTCGGTCTCGTCCTGTCCGGCCTGATGTCCCTGATCGTGTCCGGCATTTCGACGCTGATGAGCGTCGGCCCCGTGCCGGTCTTCCTGCAGCTTTGGCTCCGGGCCTGGCTGATGGCTTGGCCCGTGGCCTTTCCGGTGGTTCTTTTCGTCGCTCCGGTCGCGCGGCGACTGGTTCAGCGGTTGGTCGTCCCGACCTGATCGGGAGGGCCAAGCGAGCTTCCTGCCAAAAAAAACGGGCGCCCGAGGGCGCCCGCTGGGAAGGTGACCGCGGCCCGAAGCCTGCGGCAAGGAGGAAGCCTGGAAACAGTCCTCTCCGACATGCACCGGCACGGCCGGTGCGGGGCAGGGCGGGGCCGATCACGACGGTTGCCGCGGCGAGCTACCACGAGCTGCAGGGGCTCTCGCTGGCGCGCCCGGTCGCCGCCACCACG
>CAZPMD010000058.1:0-3086 GCA_964587395.1 uncultured Hyphomicrobiales bacterium | reverse complement strand
GGGCGGGCCTGAAAGCCCGCCCCGTCCGGATCAGACCGAGTAGTACATGTCGTACTCGACCGGGTGAGGCGTCATCTCGAAGCGCATCACCTCGGTCATCTTCAGCTCGATATAGCTGTCGATGAAGTCGTCGTTGAAGACGCCGCCGGCCTTGAGGAAGGCGCGGTCCTTGTCGAGGTTCTGGAGAGCCTCGCGCAGCGAGCCGCACACCGTCGGGATCTTCTTCAGCTCCTTCGCCGGCAGGTCATAGAGATCCTTGTCCATGGCGGCGCCCGGATCGATCTTGTTGGTGATGCCGTCGATGCCGGCCATCAGCATCGCCGCGAAGGCCAGGTAGGGGTTGGCGGTCGGGTCGGGGAAGCGGACCTCGACGCGCTTGGCCTTCGGGTTGGCCGTCCACGGAATACGGCAGGAGGCCGAGCGGTTGCGGGCCGAATAGGCCAGCAGCACCGGCGCCTCATAGCCCGGGACCAGACGCTTGTAGGAGTTGGTCGACGGGTTGGTGAAGGCGTTCAGGGACTTGGCGTGCTTGATGATGCCGCCGATGTACCAGAGGCACTCCTGGCTGAGGTCGGCATACTTGTTGCCGGCGAACAGCGGCTTGCCGCCCTTCCAGATCGACTGGTGCACGTGCATGCCCGAGCCGTTGTCGCCGAAGACCGGCTTCGGCATGAAGGTGGCGGTCTTGCCGTAGATGTTGGCGACCTGATGGATGCAGTACTTGTAGATCTGCATCTGGTCGGCCATGTGCGTCAGCGTGTCGAACTTCATGCCGAGCTCGTGCTGGGCGGAAGCGACCTCATGGTGATGCTTCTCGACCTTCACGCCCATCTTGGCCATGGAGGCGAGCATCTCGCCGCGCATGTCCTGCAGGCTGTCGATCGGCGGAACCGGGAAGTAGCCGCCCTTGATGCGGACGCGGTGGCCGAGGTTGCCGCCCTCGTAGTCCGTGTAGGAGTTCGTCGGCAGTTCCGAGGAGTCCACCTTGAAGCCGGTGTGGTAGGGCTCGGCGGCGAACTTCACGTCGTCGAAGACGAAGAACTCGGCCTCGGGGCCGACGAAGATGGTGTCACCGATCTTGGTCGACTTCAGATAGGCCTCGGCCTTCTTGGCGATGCCGCGCGGATCGCGGTTGTAGGGCTCGCCGGTCGACGGCTCGAGGATGTCGCAGACGATCGACATCGTGGTCTCGGCGAAGAACGGGTCGATCTGCGCGGTCGAGGGGTCCAGCATGAGGAGCATGTCGGACTCGTTGATCGCCTTCCAGCCGGCGATCGAGGAGCCGTCGAACATCGTGCCCTCGGCGAAGATCTCCTCGTCGATCATGGTGATGTCGAAGGTGACGTGCTGCCACTTGCCACGCGGGTCGGTGAAGCGGAGGTCGACGTACTTCACGTCGTTCTCCTTGATCATTTTCAGGACATCCTTGGCAGTCGTCATTGTGCTTCCTCTTGGTTTGCACGTTTGCATGCGGCGGGCAGGCCCGCCGAATTCCGATCAGATCGCGTCCAGGCCGGATTCGCCGGTGCGGATGCGGATGGCTTCCTCGATGGTGGAGACGAAGATCTTGCCGTCACCGATGCGGCCCGTCTGGGCGGCACGGCGGATGGCATCGACCGCCTTGTCCACCATGTCGTCGGGCATGACGATCTCGATTTTCACCTTGGGAAGGAAATCCACGACATATTCCGCGCCGCGATAGAGTTCGGTGTGACCCTTCTGGCGGCCAAATCCCTTCGCCTCGGTGACGGTGATGCCCTGGAGGCCGACCTCCTGAAGCGCCTCCTTCACCTCATCGAGCTTGAATGGCTTGATGATCGCCTCGATCTTCTTCATCCCGTTCCTGCTCCTGTGATCCGGTCATCGGCGTTGACGGCCGCGTCCCCGGACCGCTTCGCGGGCTAGCAGGACGCGTGCCAGAGTGATCCGCCTGCAATTCTGCTGCAATTGCAAAGGGAAAGCTGTAGGAGCGCGTATGGGGACGGCCTTGGGCGTAGAGTAAATGATTAAAGTCAGTGCAGCGTGTCTTAAAAATAGGCATATGTATGGCGTATTGGCAGGTGCCCCGTTCGCGCTCCGTCAGGATCTGCCTAGTCTATGTGCAATTCGGCCTTGGCGGGCGGTGATGACGAGCCCCGGAGGGCGCGATGACACCTGATCTGGCCGCGCTCCTGACGCCCACACAGATGGGCGAGGCCGACAGACTGACCATTGCGGCGGGAACGCCAGGCCATGTTCTCATGGACAGGGCGGGGCGTGCCATCGCCGATGCGGCTGCGCGGCTGTTGCCGCCGGGACGGGCCGTTGCTGTGCTCTGCGGACCGGGCAACAACGGCGGCGATGGCTATGTGGCTGCGCGACTCCTGCGGGAGCGGGGCGTGCCGGTGATCGTCGCTGCGGCCAGGCCGCCTGACGGGCGAGCCGGCGATGCGGGCGCCGCTGCGCAGACTTGGGGCGATGCGCCACTGCCGCTGAGAGACTGGGCCCAGGGGCAGCCTTCCGTCGTCATCGATGCGCTCTACGGCGCGGGGCTTGCCCGGGATGTTGCGGGTGAGGAGGCCGGCGTCATCGCTGCGCTCAATGGTGCGGATGCCAGGGTGGTCGCGGCTGACATTCCCTCCGGGATCGACGGCGAGACCGGCGCGGTCAGGGGGATCGCGGTTCGCGCCGACGAGACCGTGACCTTCTTCCGTCGCAAGCCCGGGCATCTGCTCATGCCTGGCCGGATCCATTGCGGGACGGTCACCGTGGCCGACATCGGTATCCCGGCCTCCGTGCTGGAGGCGATCAGGCCGCGAAGCTTCGCCAACGCGCCGGAACTGTGGATCGGGGGCTTCCCGTTTCCCCGGATCGAGGGTCACAAATACCGTCGCGGCCATGCGGTCGTCGTGTCCGGCACAATGACGCGGACGGGCGCCGCACGGCTCGCGGCGCGGGGCGCGCTCAGGGCCGGCGCCGGGCTGGCGACCATGGCCTCGCCGCCGGAGTCGCTGGCGGTCCATGCCGCCCATCTGACCGCCATCATGCTCGAGCGCATGGAGGGGGCTGCCGGACTTGCCGCTATCCTCGCCGACCGGCGGCGCCAC
>CAZPMD010000057.1:0-27287 GCA_964587395.1 uncultured Hyphomicrobiales bacterium | reverse complement strand
CGGTAGGACTTGAACTGGTCCCTGAGCGTCGTCTTCTGGATCTTGCCGGTCGCGGTGTGCGGGATCTCGTCCACCACCACCACGTCGTCGGGCATCCACCACTTGGCGATCTTGCCGTCCATGAAGGCGAGGACGCTGTCCCGCGTCGGGGTACGGCCCGCCTTGGGCACCACGATGAGCAGCGGCCGCTCGTCCCACTTCGGATGCACGACGCCGATGACCGCCGCCTCGGCGACGTCGGGATGGCCGACCGCAAGGTTTTCCAGATCGATGGAGGAGATCCACTCGCCGCCGGACTTGATGACGTCCTTCGAGCGGTCGACGATGCGCATGTAGCCGTTGGGGTCGATGGAGGCGACGTCGCCGGTGTCGAAGAAGCCGTCCGGATCGAGGATCTGGCCGCCTTCGCCCTTGAAATAGGCGCCGGCCACCGAGGGGCCGCGCACCATGAGGCGACCGAAGGCCTTGCCGTCCCGCGCCAGTTCATTCCGTGCGTCGTCGACGATCTTCATCTCGACGCCGAAGGGCGGGTGCCCCGTCGTCTCCTTGATGTCGAGCCAGGCGTCGCCGGTGAGGTCGGCGACCTCGGGCTTCAGCGAACAGACGGTGCCGAGCGGGCTCATCTCCGTCATGCCCCAGGCATGGAGGACCTCCACCCCGTAGACGTCGCGGAAGGTCTGGGTGACGGCGCGCGGGCAGGCCGATCCGCCGATGACCGTCTTGTTGAGGTGCGGCAGCTTCAGGCCGTGCTGCTCCAGGTGTTGCAGGAGCATCAGCCAGATGGTCGGAACGGCGGCCGAATGGGTGACCTTGAAGGTGTCGAGGAGCTCGTAGATCGAGGCACCGTCCATCTTGGCGCCGGGCATCACCATAGTCGCTCCGGCCATCGGCGCTGTGAAGGCCAGCGACCAGCCGTTGGCGTGGAACATCGGCACCACCGGCATGATGGTGTCCTTCGACGCCAGGCCGAACATGTCGGGATTGTTCACCACCATCGAATGGATGACGTTCGAGCGGTGGGAATAGACGACGCCCTTCGGGTTGCCCGTCGTGCCGGAGGTGTAGCACATGCCGGCGGCGGTGTTCTCGTCGAAGCTCTTCCAGGCGAAGTCGTCGTCGACCTCGTTCAGCCAGTCTTCGTAGGCGACGGCGTTCTTCAGGCTCGTCTGCGGCATGTGCGCGCCGTCGGTCAGCACCACGAAGCGCTCCACCAGCGGCAGCTTGTCCTGCAGCTTCTCGAGGAGCGGCACGAAGGTCAGGTCGATCAGCATCATGCGGTCTTCCGCATGGTTGGCGATCCAGGCGATCTGCTCGGGGAAAAGGCGCGGGTTGAGCGTATGGTAGACGGCACCGATGCCGGTGATGCCGTACCACGCCTCGAGATGGCGCCAGGTGTTCCAGGCCACCGTGCCGACGCGGTCGCCGAGCTTGATGCCGTCCTTCTCCAGCCGCTTGGCGACGCGCAGGGCGTTGCGGCGGATCGCGGCATAGTTGGTCTCGACGATGGGCCCCTCGATGGAGCGCGAGATCACCTTGCGCTTGGCGTGGTAGAGCCCCGCATGGTCGATGATCTTGGAGATGAGCAGTGGCCAGTCCTGCATCAGACCGAGCATGGGAGTCCTCCGGAACCAGTGCTTGTTGCCGGCCATCGGCCGGACGTTGGGCCGAAACCTAGTGCACCAGGCCGAGCCCCGTCCACTGCCAGGCGTTACGCCGTTAGGCAGGGGCTTCGGCGCCGGGGCCGGAGGTCGCCGCCGCGCCCGCCCGAGGCTCTTCACAGCTTGCCGTTGAACCCGGCGGATCACATCGCTATGGTCCGCCGCGCCTGCTCCGCCCGCTCCCTCATGGGGGCCCCCGCGGCAGCTCTTGGGTCGTCGTCTAATGGTAGGACTCGGGTTTTTGGTACCCGCTATCTAGGTTCGAATCCTAGCGACCCAGCCATGTTGCTAAATTATTGATAATAATGAAGAAATTTTGATCGCAGTAGCGGCGTCCAGTAGCGGCCCCACTTTACATATGCTGCGACTTCCGCAAAGGAAGATCGGATTAACCCGGTATTACGAAATTGCGATGTTGAATTGGAGGGCAAGGCAAGAGGGGACCTTCATGCTGAAGCTGGCAGACGGCGACTTCCAGTCCCCAAGGACTGCAACGTTCCTCGCTGGGATTGCCCGGCACATCAGACCAGCCAACCAACACCTCGCTGATACGAACGGGATGTTGTCGGGGGTGGCACCAGAGGATCGCGCCAAACTGCACTTCGCGATCTTGGGCACATTGGCGAAACCGGGTCTGATCGTGGCGACGCTCGTCAACGAGGTTGCCGCTCAACGTGACGACCTGCATCGGTTCGGTCAGCAACATTGTGACATGACGGTAGCGCCATGGACGATCTAGTTGCGGTCGAGCCCGATGACGACATACCTCTCGGAATCGAGCACATTCGTGTTCTGAAGATGGTTCGAAAGGGCGCAGGACGGCCGGTCAAGCTGCCTCTCAAGTTCAAGCATGAACGCAGGGTTATAGATAAGCTGGTCGCAGCCCGGCTCGTCACAGCCGGTCACTCCGGCTGGCCCGGCGTCCCCGGGTACATCATCACCCCAGACGGTGCAGCAGCGATCGGTGAGTGGCTCCAGAAGCGACGGACGCCACCTCCTTGATTGCACTTGCCCGGGCCACAGACGGGTCACGAGCCTTGTCCGCGCCGGGTGAGCGGCGCGACCCTGGCCTCGAAGGCGTCGGTGCGCTCAGAGACGCGGCAGGCGATGGGTGAGCTTTCGACGAACCACGCGAGGAGGCCCGCTATCGAGCCGCCTAGGCTGGATCCATTGGCACCATGGCGCTTCGGCTGCCCTAGGGTTTCGACCCGCTCGTGGCACCTCGCGTGAGGTGATCCGTCCAATATCATGGCCGCACGCGGCACAGGCGCAAAATTATGTGCGCAACGTGAGGCTCTTTACTTAACCGTCACTCTCGCCTTGATATGCAGCCCCGATGCATTCATGGGAAAAGTGGGCGATCTTCCTCTTCGGGATTCTGGTCTTCGGCCTGCTACTGGTCCTGAAGATCGTCAATCCCGGCACCTATCACCGCATCATCCAGGAGGATGGTGCGCTCGAATCGATCCAGGTCGCCGCCTATCTCGTGTCATCCCTGCTGGCCTGGCGCGTTGCGACCACCCGCTCTGGACCTTCGCAGGGGCTTGTCCGGGGGGCCTACCAGGGCCTGGCCTTCGGGCTTCTTCTTGTCGCCCTCGAGGAGATCAACTGGGGGCAGCGGCTGCTCGGCATCGCCACCCCCGAATGGTTCCAGCAGAACAGCTCCCAGGGCGAGATCAACATCCACAATCTCCATCCGGTCCAGCGCATTCTCCATCCGGTCTACATCACCGTGGGGTTTGTCGGTGGGCTCTCCTGGCTGGCGCGTCCGCTGGGGCTGGCGGACCGCAGCGCCTTCGTCAGGGCCGTGGTGACCGAGTGGTACACCGCCATCTATTTCCTGCTCTGCTCATTCACCTATCTCGGCCTCGAGCTCGCGAGGGTGCTGTCGGTCCGTTTCGGGATCGCCTTCTTCCGGCTGGACGACTTCTTTGTCTGGCGTGACCAGGAGGTGGGGGAGACCATGTTGGCCATGGGCTTCCTGATGTTCCTGGCGACCAAGCTGGTTGAAGAAGCCAGGCCGGCGCGGCGGGGCCTGCGACCGGACGCCGGTGAGCAGCGGGGTTGGGCCTAGCGCGCGCAGATGCGGAAGTCGTCGCCCTGCCAGCAGGCGCCGTCGCGCTGCGACCGGCGCGCCGTGCCCCAGCGGGAATTGATGCCGTCGCGCGTCAGGCCGCGGACCTCGGCAAGCCCCGGCTCGATGACCGAAACCGACACCATCGCGATGCCGCCGAACAGCATGCCCTGTCCGCCACCCCGCGGTGACAGGGTGAACGACCCGTCCCGTCCGTCGGGCGCGAAATCGCAGGTGCGGTCGAGGACGACGCGGCCGGCCTGTTCGATCCGGCAGCCGGCATCGCGCGCCCCGGCGGCGGAGGCAAGAAGGCAGAGGGCGACGAGGGGCAGGAAAACACGGGTCATGACAGGCTCCGGAAGCGGCGAGCCCCCACATGCAACAGGAAGGGTCGCGGGACAAGGCGCCCGTCCGGGGACGGCATGTCCGGCATCGGCGAGGGGCGGTGGTCGGCTCTTGGGGGGATGCCGCAGCCTGGAGCCGGTCAGGCTGCGGCGTGCCGTGCGGTTCTCTGCCAGTAGTCGACGATCGTGCCGATCATGGCGCGGTAGCCGTCGAGCGAGACAGGCTTGTGGAACATGGCGTTGGCGCCGCACTCATAGGCCTTGTCCACGGCCGGCCGCGCCGTGTCGCCGGAGATGACGACCACCGGGATGTGCCGGGTCGACTCGTCGCCGCGCAACGCCCTCAGGAAATCGAACCCGTCCATGGCCCCGAGCCGGAGGTCGAGAATGATGATGTCGGGATCATCGGGAAGGGCGGGATTGTCGCCGCGTGCCTCGACGAAGTGCAGCCGCGCCAGTGCCTCCTCGGCGGATGTGAAGGTCTCGAACGCGCAGTCCGGAATGCGCTCCTCGAAGAACTGCAGCATGAAGCCGATGTCATGCAATTCGTCGTCTATGATCATGAGGCGCGTCAATTGCCGCATGCCCGTCTCCGGCCAGCAACGAGAGGATCTTCAGGTACCCGATGGAAAACCCGCAGCGCCGAAGCAGGCCGGCGCGCCGTTACCATGCTACAGTCAGGTACAGAACGAGACAACAGCTCTCCCGCGGATCGAGGGCTGTTGCATGCCCACATGTCCGTGATACCGAACAATCGCCGGTGCGCGGAGCGAAAGTCTCCGCGCATGACATAGGGGAACGTTTGAATACGAGCCCTCCTGTGCTGTGTTGCTGTCGCGATCGACAGTTGCGCGGGTCACTCAGGTGATGATCGGCTTGGAGAACGACGGCGAAAGCACGCGCCAGGCCGGCGAAACTCTCGTCGGCAGGCAACAGCCCCATTGCCAACGGGGCGGGAACATTCTTCACTGTCGTCCCCAGGCAAGAGCGGAGGCGTCGGTGGTCGCGGCTATTGTGCGCATGGACAGATGTTCGCGAGCAGGGCCGCCGGCGGCCATGGGTCTCGCGCTGGCACTGGTCCTCGGAGGCTGTGCATCGGCCCCCCAGGATTCCGTGACGCGGGCCCCGGCCTCTCCGGCCCGTGTTGCGGCTGCCTATCCGGTGACGGCACTGGTCGGCAGCTGGGGCATGGCCAGCTTCCGCGAGGATCGCGACAGGCCGCGCACGGAAGCCATGGCGCGCCAGCACTGCCGCCTGCCCTATGTCATCGCCAAGGGGCCGACAGACGGCGTGATGATGCACGTGGCGGATGATGCCCAGCTCTATGAGCTGACCCTCAAGGGCAGCAGCGACGGCAAGACCTATCTCGGCTTCGACGCACCTCCGGGCCATCCCCAGGATCGCGAGATCCTGTCGCTCACCGAAAACGAGATCATCATGCGCTTCGTCGCGCCCGATGTTCACGCCCGTTACGGCACATTCGTCTATGTGCGCTGCCCCGGCGGCGGCACCACGGCCCGGCGCTAGCCCTCCGCGCGACAGCAGGACCTTCCGATGATCCGACTTGCTTCCCGCCTCGCTGGTTTCGCCGCCTTGCTGATGGCAGTCGCGCCCGATCCGGCCTCCGCCCAGGCGGCCTCGCCTGCGGCCATGCGCGAGACATTGAACATCGGCGACGAGCCGGGGCGTGTCTCGACCGAAGAGGTGGTCATCCGCGAGGGCGCCTACGCGCGACAGCTGGTGTTCTTCCGTTCCAGCGAGGCGCCGGGAACACTGGTCATCCACACCTCCGAGCGCTTTCTCTACGTGGTTCTCGGCAACAACCGCGCGCTGCGCTACGGCATCGGCGTCGGTCGCGAAGGCTTCACCTGGTCCGGGCTGGTGCGCATCTCGCGCAAGGCGGAGTGGCCGGACTGGACCCCGCCGCCGGAGATGATCCAGCGCCAGCCCTACCTGCCGCGATTCATGGCCGGCGGGCCCGGCAATCCCATGGGTTCGCGGGCGCTCTATCTCGGCTCCACGGTCTATCGCATCCACGGAACCAACCAGCCCGAGACCATCGGCCACGCCGTGTCGTCGGGCTGCTTCCGCCTCGCCAACGGCGATGTGATCGACCTCTATTCCCGCGTGCCCGTCGGCACGAAGGTCATCATCCGCCACGCCGCATCGCTCTGACCAGCCCATTGCCGGGGACAGCCTCATGACGAAGCCTGCACGCATGCCTGCCCGCAATCGGTGGCTGGCCCTCGGTCTGCTCGCCCTCGGTCTCGGCTCCGGCGCCGCGGCGGCCGGAACGCTCGACACGGTGAAGCAGCGTGGCACGCTCAACTGCGGCGTGAGCCAGGGCCTGGCGGGCTTTTCCGACCGCAACGCTCAGGGGGTCTGGGCCGGCTTCGACGTCGACTTCTGCAAGGCTGTCGCTGCGGCTGTCCTGGGTGACGCGGCAAGGGTGACCTATGTGCCGCTGTCGGCCACCGAGCGCTTCGAGGCGCTCAAGGCCGGCCGCATCGACGTGCTGTCGCGCAACTCGACCTGGACACTGGAGCGCGAGGTGGCGCTTGGCCTCCTGTTCGCGGGCATTACCTATCATGACGGACAGGGCTTCATGGTCGTCAGGCGTCCCGCCGTCACCTCGGCCCTCGAACTCGACGGCGTGCCGGTCTGCGTTCAGGCGGGCACGACCAGTGCCCTCAATGTCGCGGACTACTTCCGCGCCAACTCGATGAAGCTCACTCTGCACACGTTGCCCACGTCCGCCGATGCACTCAAGGCGCTCGAGGCGGGCCAGTGCGACGCGCTCACCACGGACCAGTCCGCGCTGTTCGCCGAGCGCCTGAAGCTTGCGAAGCCGGGCGAGGCGGTGATCCTGCCCGACGTGATCTCCAAGGAGCCGCTCGGGCCCGTGACCCGCGCCGACGACCTTGGCTGGTACAGCATCGTCAAGTGGGTGAACTTCGCCCTCGTCAATGCCGAGGAACTCGGCATTTCCAGCGCCACCGCGGATGAGGCCATGCGGTCCACCAAACCGGATGTGCGACGTTTCGTCGGCGCGGAGGGGGACCTCGGGATGAAGCTCGGCCTCGACAACGCCTTCGCCATCCGCGCCGTGAGGGCGGTCGGAAACTATGCCGAGGTCTATGGGCGCAATGTCGGCGCGGACTCCCGCCTCGGTATCCCGCGCGGGATGAACCAGCTCTGGTCGATGGGCGGCATCCTCTACGCGCCGCCCATGCGCTGACGCCAGCGGCGTCCGGTCAGGGCGCCGCGCGCTTGCCGTCGGCCGCGAACTGCCGGAGGTAGGCAGTCAGGTTGGCGATCTGTGTCGCATCCCGCAGGCCGAGGAACACCATCCGCGTGCCCGGAGTGACGGTGCGCGGGTCGCGGATGTAGGTGGCGAAGTTTTCTTCCGACCAGACCTTTTCCACGACCGCGGGGGCCTTGTAGGCGGGCGAATAGTTGAACCCGGCAACCGATCCCGCGAGACGACCGAACAGTCCGTTGAGCTGCGGACCGACAAGATTGCGCGCGTTCTCGCCGATCTGGTGGCAGGCCCGGCACTGGCTGTTGAAAACCGAGGTACCGGCGGCCGGGTCTCCGGCCGTCTGGGCCAGGGATGCGGAGGACAGGGCGGCAAGCATGGCCGCACCTGCGGCGAGGGACTGGAAGCGCATGGGCTCTCTCGATCGTGGAGCACTGCCCGGGGGCGGGGGACCGCCCGTCAATGAAGCAGCCGGATGTCTGGCACGTGCGCCGCCCGTCAACCTTGATCTGCCTCAGTGCGGCCCCGCCAGGGGCGTGAACTTTTCCCGCTTGCGGGGTTACGCAGCGGTCGCCGAACGATTATTTAGCAGTTGCGAGATATGTCGGTGAGCGTCGCGGTCGCGTGTCCGGGCCGCGGCCCACGCGCCGATGCTCGAATGAGGTGATGGCGATGTCGTCGGGCGTTGCAGAGATTGTGGAAGCTTTCGCCTCCGCCGAGGACGGCAAGTCCCCGGCGATCGAGAGCCTCATGGGCAAGGCGCGCGATGCCAGCGACTTCCTGAAGGCGCTGGCGCACGAAAACCGCCTGCTGCTCCTGTGCCTTCTCTCCGAAAGGGAGCGGTCGGTCGGAGAGCTGGAGGCGATCCTGGCCCTGCGCCAGCCGACGGTCTCCCAGCAGCTCGCGCGGCTCAGGCTCGAGGGGCTCGTGACGACGCGGCGGGACGGCAAGACCATCTATTACAGTCTGGCCAGCGACGATGTCCGCCGGGTGATCAGCGTCGTCTACGACATCTTCTGCGGCGCGCCGGACCCATCCCAAGGCTGATCCCCGACACGGGCAATCTTCAGCGGGCGCCTCGCGCCCGGTGCTAGATTACCCGCGAAAGCATCACGCGAATCACTCGCGGGTGGGGAGAGTGCCTTGGACGGCGTCGTGAAGGAACGTTCGCTGGCGGTCTATCTCGCAGCCTTCGCGGCGGCACTTTCCATTCCCCTGTTGCTCCTCGCCGGCCTTCTCGCCTGGCGCTATGCGCAGGCCGAGAGCGCCAGGCTCGAGGCGGGCGGCCTGCAGCGAACCGAGAACGTCGCGGCCGAGATCGACCGCCTGCTGTTGTCCCGCCTCACCATTCTGAGGGTTCTTGCCACCTCGCCGTCCATCGATTCGGGGGACTTCCAAAGGTTCGACGAGCAGGCGCGCGAGTTCTCCAGCCTCGGCATCGATATCAGGCTGCGCGGCCTTGACGGTCAGATCGTGGTCGACACGAGCCTGCCCCGCGGAGCGCCCCTGCCGAAATGGCCAATGCTTGAGCCGATGCTGCAGGCGATCGAGACCAGGGGACCGGTCTTCTCCAACCTGTTCGTCAGCCGGGGGACCGGCACCTATGCGGTGGCCATCTTTCTGCCGGTGGTTCGCAATGGCGAGGTCGTGCAACTGGTATCAACGACCTTCGGTCCCGACATCTTCGCCCGGACGATGACGGAATTCGGCGTCCGTCCTCCTTACTTCTCATCGCTCTCGGATCGCTCCGGTGTCATCATCGCCCGGTCAGACCGGCATGCTGAACTGGTCGGGCGTCCGCTGCCCGCCTTCGATGCAGCCGTTGGCACCAGTGGCACCTGGCGCGGAACCAATGCCAGCGGCATTGCCGTTTCCGCCTTCTATTTCCGCTCATCGATCTCGCAATGGCTGGTGACGCTCGGCGTCGATGAGGCGGCTCTCAAACGGTCGCTGTGGCAGGCGCTGGCCTGGATGGCAGGCACCGCCGTACTGCTTGTTGCGCTCGCCATCGGGATGGCGTGGTTCATCGTCAGCAGACTGGCTTCTGCGAGCCGGGCGATGACGGACGCAGCGACGGCGGTCGGTCGGGGGCAGCTTACCGTCGTGCCGAAGACGCGGATTGCAGAGGTGAACCGGGTGGGTGAGGCCTTCGCCCAGACCTCGGTTCGGCTCCACCTCCAGTCCGCCGCGCTCGCGCGCGCCAATCGCGAACTGGAGCAGCGGGTCGAGCAGCGCGGGGTCGAACTCAGGGCGAGCGAGGAGCGCTATCGCCTGCTCGCCGAGAACGCCAGCGATCTGATCATCCTGCGCAATGCTGCGGGCCATGTCTTCTACGCCTCTCCTTCCGCCCGCAAGCTGTTGGGCTACTCCTCCGAGGAGATGCTGGAGAGCAAGGCCATCCTGCTGGTCCATCCCGACGATTGGGAGCGGGTGGAGGCCATCAACCAGGCGATCAGCCAGGGGAAGGAGCTGGGCTTCAGCATCCACCGCCTCCGCCACAGGGAGGGCCACTGGGTCTGGATCCAGGCCGCCTACAGCCGCCTGGAGGGTGTCGGCCCGGAAGAGCCGAACATCATGGTCGTCATTCGCGACGATACCGAGCGGCATGAGCAGGAGGCCAGACTTCATCAGTCCAACGAAGCGCTGCGGCAATTCTCGGCCATCGTCTCGCACGATCTGCAGGCGCCGCTGCGCCACATCAACATGTTTTCGGACATGCTGAAGGCGCGCGTCGGCGAGAGTGACCCGCAGGCGGCCGGCTATGCGGCCAGCATCATGGCGAGCGTCGAGCGGATGCAGCGCCTCATCCGCAGCCTCATCGCCTACACGCAGGTCGCCTACGCTTCGGTGAAGCAGGAGGACGTCGACCTCGCGCGCGTCGCGGCGGATGCCGTCGCGCTCCTGGGTGCGGATATCGAGGCTGCCGGCGCGTCGGTGAAGACGTTCAACCTGCCCGTCGTGACGGGGGACGGGGAACTGCTCGTCCGGCTGTTCCAGAACCTCATCGGCAATGCGGTGAAATATCGTGGCGATGAGCCCCTCGTGGTGACCATCCGTGCCCGGCCGGCAGGGCGCTTCTGGGAAATCGCGGTCGAGGACAACGGCATCGGCATCGACGGGACCTATGCCGACCGGATCTTCGAAATCTTCCGACGCCTGCATCGCGACGAGAGCCGCTATCCCGGCCTCGGACTGGGTCTCGCCCTGTGCCGCCGGATCGTCGAAAGCCACGGCGGAGAAATCTGGCTCGACAAGGAGTGGTCCCGGGGCGCACGCTTCCTCCTGACGCTGCCGCGTCGGCGTGCGGACAGGCCAAGTGGAAGCGGAGGAGAGGATGCAGATGCCGGGCCGGAAGCTGCTGATCGTCGATGACGATCCCAACGAAGTCCTGTTCCTTCGCAACGCCTTCGACGGAACAGCGTCGCCGATCGACATTCGCCACGCCGATTGCGGCGAGGCGGCGCTGGCCGAGATCCCCGTCTTCCACCCCGATCTCGTGCTGCTCGACCTGAACATGCCGGGCATGGATGGCTACGACGTGCTCGGGCGGATCCGCGCCGACACTGCGACCCAGGGCCTGCCGACCCTCATCTTCTCGTCCTCCGAGCGACAGGAAGACGTCGACCGCAGCTATCGCAGCCACGCCAATGCCTATGTGGTGAAGCCGCGTTCCTTCGAGGGCTATCGGCAGCTGGCGGAGAGCATCGAGCGCTTCTGGTACGAGACGGCGAGGCTGTGACGGATACGGGACGCAAAATCCGGGCAACGGCGCTCTTCGCGCTGGCCCTTGGGCTCGCGGGCTGCGTGACGACGGCCTCTCCCGCCTGCCCACCCGGTGGGCGCGACCATCTCGTCGCGGAACTGCTCTTCGGCCGCAACATCGGCGGCCGCCTCGGCGTCAGCGAAGCGGCGTTCCGGCGCTTTGTCGATGCGGAGGTGACACCCCGCTTTCCCAATGGCCTGACCATCACCGACAGCCGCGGCCAGTATCGGCACGCCGGCGGTCGCCTGGTGCGCGAGCCGGGCAAGGTGGTGATGATCGTGCTCGACGAGGAGGCGCGCGACCTGCCGCGCCTCGCCGAGGTCGCGTCTGCCTATCGCCGCCGTTTCGCGCAGGAATCGGTGGGCATCATGACGCGCCGTGCCTGTGTCGCCTTCTGACCGGCTTGAAGGCGACGGTGCGAGGGCGCTAGATCGCGCGCCATGAAGACGACCAACGCCCCGCGTCCCGATCCCTCGCCCCTGCCGCCCGACCTGTCGGAGCGCAAGATCCGCGCCCGCTCCTGGTTCGAGGCGCTGCGCGACGACATCTGCGCGCGCTTCGAGGCGCTCGAGGATGAGCTGGCCGGGTCCCCCGCCCCGGCCGGCCGGTTCCGCCGCAAGCCCTGGACGCGGACCGACCACACCGGCCGCGACGGCGGCGGCGGTGTCATGAGCATGATGACGGGACGGGTCTTCGAGAAGGTCGGCGTCCATTGCTCGACCGTGTACGGCGAGTTCGCTCCCGAGTTCCGTGCCCAGATCCCAGGCGCCAGCGACGATCCCCGCTTCTTCGCGACGGGAATATCCCTCATCGCCCATCCCGTGAATCCCAACGTTCCGGCCGTCCACATGAACACCCGCCTGGTGGCGACGACGCGGATGTGGTTCGGCGGCGGCGCCGACCTGACGCCGGTCCTCGACCGCCGCCGCACCCAGGAGGACGCCGATACGCTGGCCTTCCATGCCGCCATGCAGGCAGCCTGCGAGCCGCATGCCGTCGCCGACTACGACCGCTACAAGGCCTGGTGCGACGACTATTTCTACCTGCCGCACCGCAAGGAGCCGCGCGGCATCGGCGGCATCTTCTTCGACTATCTCGACAGCGGTGACCGCGACGCGGATTTCGCCTTCACCCAGGATGTCGGCCGCGCCTTCGCGGCGATCTATCCGGACCTCGTCCGCCGCAACGTCGCGACGCCCTGGACCGAGGCCGACCGCGAGGAACAGCTGGTGCGGCGCGGGCGCTATGTCGAGTTCAACCTGCTGCACGATCGTGGCACGGTGTTTGGCCTGAAGACCGGCGGCAATGTCGAGAGCATCCTCTCCTCGATGCCCCCGGTTGTGAAATGGCCGTGAGTCCCGGCAGGGACTGCTGAGGGGGTAGAACATGCTGCAGCGGATGACGGGGGGCGAGGCCATCGTCGCGGGCCTCCTCGCCAACGGGGTCGACACGGTCTTCGGGCTGCCGGGCGCCCAGATGTATCCCTTCTTCGATGCGCTCGCCCGCAACGCCGACCGCATCCGCACCATCGGCGCGCGGCATGAACAGGCCTGCGGCTACATGGCCTTCGGCTACGGCCGCTCGACCGGGCGGCCCGGCGTCTACTCGGTCGTGCCTGGACCGGGACTGCTCAACACGACGGCGGCGCTGGCGACGGGCTGGGGCTGCAACACGCCGATGGTCTGCATCACCGGCCAGATTCCCTCGGCCTTCATCGGCAGGCGCCGCGGCCATCTGCACGAGATCGCCGACCAGCTCGGCACCCTGAAGTCGCTGGTCAAGTGGGCCGAGCGGATCGAGCGGCCCGCAGACGCGCCGACCCTTGTCGCCGAGGCCTTCCGCCAGGCGCAGTCGGGACGGCCCGGTCCCGTCGCGCTGGAGATGGCCTGGGACGCGATGGCGGATTCCGAGGTGGTGCCCGATGCCTTCGCCGGCGTCCGGGACGCGCCGCCGAAGCCCGATCCGGCGGTGATCTCCCACGCCGCCAACCTCATCCGTTCTGCCCGGATGCCGATCATCATGACCGGCTCGGGCGCCCAGCATGCGGCTGCCGAGATCGCCCGCCTCGCCGAGACCATCGGCGCGCCTGTGGCGGCCTTCCGCGGCGGCCGCGGCGTGGTCGACGAGGATGGTCCCTGGGGCCTGTCCTCCTATGCGGCCTTCCGCCTCTACCGCGACTGCGATCTCGTCATCGCCATCGGCACACGGCTCGAGATGCCCACCATGCGCTGGGGCAACATGATGCAGGTGGCGACCGGCCTCGACGGCGGCCGCAAGCTCATCCGCATCGACATCGACCCGGCAGAGATGACGCGCCTTGTCGCCGATGCGGGCATCGTCGCAGACAGCGCCGAGGCGGCGGCCGATCTGGTCGAGGCGCTTGCCGGCCACCGTGGCCCCGACAACCGTTCCGCCATCGCGACGGCGCGGGCCGGGGCCGCCGAAGCCATAAGCGTCGTCCAGCCCGAGATGGACTATCTCGGCGTCATCCGCGACGTCCTTCCCGCCGACGGGCTGCTGGTCGAGGAGCTGTGCCAGGCCGGCTTCGCCAGCTATTTCGGCTATCCCGTCCACCAGCCTCGCACCTATGTCTCGACCGGCTTCCAGGGCACGCTCGGCTTCGGCTTCCAGACCGCGCTCGGCGTGAAGGTGGCGAACCCTGAGCGCGACGTGGTGTCGATCACCGGCGACGGCGGGTTCATGTTCGGCGTCCAGGAACTGGCGACCGCTGTGCAATACGGCATCGGCCTCGTCACGGTGCTCTTCAACAACCAGGCCTATGGCAACGTCCGCCGCGACCAGGAAACCCGCTACGGCAACCGGTTGATCGGCGCCGACCTGGTCAATCCGGATTTTCCGGCGCTGGCGAAGGCCTTTGGACTGGACGGGGTCAGCGTCTCGTCGCCGGATGAACTGCGCCCGGTGCTCGGCCGCGTCCTGCAGACGGCCCGCGCCACGTCCCGCCCGGCGCTGATCGAGGTGAGGGTCGAACGCGGATCGGAAGCCTCGCCCTGGCCCTTCATCCACCCGGTCAAGGCCTACTGACCGGCACGTGGCATCGCCCGAGTGCGTCCTTCGAGGCTCCCCGCCGAACGATTCCTGGCTTCATATTCTCATTATAGGAAATAAATCATTGACACGACGGCCAGCCGTTGATAGGCTGGTTTGTTCGTGCAGTGATGGGGTGTCACGACTGACGGGAGTTGCGCATGGATCGCAGACATCTGATCGCCGGCGCGGCCCTGCTGCCCCTCGCCGCGCGCAGCGCTCGCGCCCAGTCCGGGCCGATGCGCTTCATCTTTCCCTTTGCCGCCGGCGGGGCAGGGGACGGGATCACCCGCATCGTCGCCGACGAGGTCGGCCGGGCGCTGAACGAGACCACCATCGTCGAGGCGCGTCCCGGCGCCGGTGGCCAGATCGGCACCCAGGCCGTGATCAACGCGCCGGCCGACGGCCGCACCTTCCTGCTGACGCCGGTGGCGCCGATCATCATTCACCCGATCATCTTCCCGCAGCTGCCCTACGATCCCTTCCGCGACCTCGCGCCGATCAGCCTCGTCACCACCTTCGACTTCGCCCTGGCGATCAATCCCGACACGCCGGCGAAGACTCTGACCGAACTGGTCGCCTGGATGAAGCAGGACCCGCGCCGCGCCACCTACGGCTCGCCGGGCGTCGGCAACCTGCCGCACTTCTTCGGGGCGTTGATGGCCGAGAAGATCGGCGTGCCGATGCAGCATGCGCCCTATCGCGGCTCGGCGCCGGCGTTGAACGATCTTGTCGGCGGCCAGGTGCCGATGGTGATGACGACGACATCCGACGTGACGGAACTGGCCAGGGGCGGCCGCATCCGCGTGCTGGCCGTCTCGGGGCGCGAGCGCTCGCCCTTCCTGCCCGACGTGCCGACCTTCACGGAAGCCGGCATCCCCATCGTCGGCGGCGCCTGGTATGCGCTCTACACGAAGGCCGGTGCGCCGGCCGAGGTGATCGGCAAGGTCAGCCGTGCCGTCATGGCGGCGATGCGCGATCCGGCGGTGAAGGAGAAGGTGCTGCGCCTGTCCATGGTGCCGACGGGGTCGACGCCGGAAGACCTCGCCCGCATCCAGAAGGAAGACCACGAGGCCTGGACGCCGGCCGTGAAGGCCTCCGGCTTCAGGCCGAGCTGAGGAAACAGGGCCCCACCCTTGCCCTCCCCTCGGGCGCTTCGCTTCAAGGGGAGGGGGACTACGACGCCCCGCACTTGCCGATCGGTCGCGCCTGGATCGGCCACAGGCTGAAAGACGCGACGCGGAAGTCCCCTCTCCTCGCGCGAGCGAGGGGAGGGTAACGGTGGGGCCTTCGGGTTCCGCTCGAAGCCCAAACGGAACGAAGCCCAATGCCGCATGCCGACAGGAACGTCCTCTTCATCATGTGCGACCAGCTCAGGTTCGACTACCTGAGTTGCTATGGCCATCCCAGGCTGAAGACGCCGAACATCGACGCGCTGGCGGCGCGGGGCGTGCGCTTCACCCGCGCCTACGTGCAGTCGCCGGTCTGCGGCCCCTCGCGGATGAGCTACTACACCGGGCGCTACATGCGCTCGCACGGCTCCAACTGGAACAATTTCCCGCTGCGCATCGGCGAGCCGACGCTCGGCCAGCACCTGAAGGGCCTCGGCGTCCGCAACGTCCTGGTCGGCAAGACCCACATGACCGCCGACGACGAGGGCATGGAGCGGCTCGGCATCCCCAGGGGCTCGGTGATCGGCGTCGAGGCGGCGCAGTGCGGCTTCGAGCCCTACGAGCGCGACGACGGCCTGCACCCCTCGCGCCCCGGCGCGCCGCGCCCGGCCTACGACACCTATCTTGAGCAGCACGGCTTTCCCGCCCGCAATCCCTGGGAGGATCGCGCCAACTCCGGCGTCGGGCCCGACGGCGAGAAGCTCAACGGCTGGCTGCTGGCCCATGCGGACAAGGAGGCCAACATCCCGGAGGAGCACTCCGAGACGCCCTACATGACCCGCCGCGCCATGGACTTCATCCGCGAGGCGAAGGAGGACGGCCGGCCCTGGTGCCTGCATCTCTCCTACATCAAGCCGCACTGGCCCTATATCGCGCCGGCGCCCTACCACGACATGTTCTCCGAGGACGACGTCCAGCCGGCGATCCGCTCAGACGGCGAGCGGCAGAACCCCCATCCCGTCTATGGCGCCTTCATGGACATGCGCGTGTCGCGCAACTTCTCCCGCGAGGAGGTTCGCCGCCGCGTCATCCCCGCCTATATGGGCCTCATCAGGCAGATCGATGACCAGCTCGGCGTGCTGTTCAGGTTCCTCGACGACGAGGGGCTGACCGACAAGACGATGATCGTCTTCACCTCCGACCACGGCGACTATCTCGGCGACCACTGGCTCGGCGAGAAGGACCTCTTCCACGAGGTTTCGGTGAAGGTGCCGATGATCGTCATGGATCCGTCGAGGGAGGCCGATGCCGCCCGCGGCACGGTCTGCGACGCGCTGGTGGAGGCCATCGACCTCGCGCCGACCTTCATCGAGTACTTCGGCGGGCAGGTGCCGCGCCACATCGTCGAGGGCCGCTCGCTGATGCCGCTGCTGCGCGGGCAGAAACCGCTTGGGTGGCGCGAGGTGGCGATCTCCGAATACGACTACTCCATGCTCGATTCCCGCCGCACCCTCGGCCGCAAGCCCGACGAGTGCCGGCTGTTCATGGTCTTCGACGGCCGCTTCAAATATGTCCATGCGCCGGGCTTCCGCCCGATGCTCTGGGACCTGCAGACGGACCCGCATGAGTATCGCGACCTCGGCGACGACCCGGATTTCGACGCCGAGCGCGCCCGACTGAAGGAGCATCTGCTCGCCTGGGCGCTGACCGATCACAACCGCATCACCATGCCCGACGCGACCATCGAGACCTATGGTCCGGCGCGGCAGATGCGCGGCGGCATCCTCATCGGCTACTGGGACGAGAAGGAGGTCGCGGAGGCGAGGAAGGCCTACGGGCTCGACTGAACCTCATTCCCGCTTGCCATCCGGTCTGCCGCGAGGCTCCATGCGCGAACCTCGCCCGTGCAGGACCGCCGAACCGTGAGTCTCGATTTCGATCCCCATCCCCTGCGCCGCCAGGTGCTGGACGAGTTGCATGCGCGGCCGTTCCAGCTCGTCGAGACGCCACGCCGGGTCTTGCTGCACGCCTTCTCGACCGCCGATCTCGCCGCAGCGTCGGAGCGCGCCGCGCTCTCGGCCTGGTGCACCGCGACGGGCGCCGCCCGGCCCGACGAGGGGGCCAATTTCCACCGCGCCGTCTTCCCGACGGCCCGCCTGCGCTGGGAGCGGCACAGCGAGTTCTCGACCTATGGCTGGGACGTGCCGGCGCCGGGGGACGATCCCTTCCACTGGCCGCTGCCGCAGCCAACCCCGGTCGGTGTGTCGCTGCCGGCGCCCGGCCCGCTGCTCGTCGCCATCGATCTCGCGCTGATGCGCGAGGAGGCGCTCAAGCCCGACTGGCAGACTCTCTTCGACCCGGCCTCGCTCTGCGTCTCCACGGTGAAGGACGGAGCGGCGCTGATCGCCACCGACTTCCGGCAGGATGCGCGCGGCTTCACCCGCATCCTGGTCGTCGACCGCGGTCTGAACCCGGCGGCGGCCGGCGCGCTGATGCAGCGGCTGCTGGAGGTCGAGACCTATCGCTGCTTTGCCCTTCTCGGCCTGCCCGAGGCGCAGCGCATGGGGCCGATCATCGGCCGCATCGAGCGCGAACTCGTGGCGGTGGCGGGCCGCATGAAGACGGCGACGGGGCTGGAGAGCAACGCCGCCCTTCTCGACACGCTGGTGGCGCTCGCGGCCGAGCTGGAGGCGGAGGCGGCCCTGTCGAGCTTCCGCTTCGGCGCGACCCGTGCCTACGAGGCCCTGGTGCGCTCGCGCCTCGCCGTCATCGGCGAGACGCCGGTCGAAGGGCGCTCCACCTGGGCCGCCTTCCTCGACCGCCGCTTCGCTCCGGCGATGCGCACCTGCCAGACGGCCTCCGAGCGGCAGGCGGAGCTGTCGCAGAAGCTCACCCGTGCCGCGAACCTCCTGCGCACCCGCGTCGACATCGCCCTCGAGCAGCAGAACCGCGCCCTGCTCGAGACCATGTCGGAACGCGGACGGCTGCAGCTTCGCCTGCAGCAGACCGTGGAGGGGCTCTCCATCGCCGCCGTCTCCTATTACGTGCTCGGCCTCGCCGGCTATCTGTTCAAGGGCGGCAAGGATGCCGGCGTCTTTCCCTTCGAGCCGACGGTGGCGACCGCGGTGGTGCTGCCCTTCGTCGTCATCGTCATGGCCATGGTGGTGCGCCGCATCCGGAGTTCCCACGGCGAGCATTGACCGCATCGCTGCCCCGGCGCGCCGTGCCGTTCCTCCGGTCGTCAGGATCGGCTAGACCTTCGGCCTGACCCAACGGGAGATCGCCATGGAAACCGTGAAGCTCGGCCGCACCGGCCTCGACGTCTCGCGCCTCTGCCTCGGCTGCATGACCTATGGCGCATCCGAGCTGGGGGCCCACCCCTGGTCGATGGGCGAGACCGAGAGCCGCCCCTTCATCAAGCGGGCCCTCGATCTCGGCATCAACTTCTTCGACACGGCCAACATCTATTCGCTCGGCTCCAGCGAGGAGATCGTCGGCAAGGCGCTGAAGGACATGGCGAAGCGCGACGACATCGTCATCGCCACCAAGGTGTTCAACCGCATGCGCCCCGGCCCCAACGGCGCCGGCCTGTCGCGCAAGGCGATCATGACCGAGATCGACCATTCGCTGCGCCGCCTCGGCACCGACTATGTCGACCTCTACCAGATCCACCGCTTCGACTACGACACGCCGATCGAGGAGACGCTGGAGGCGCTCCATGACGTGGTGAAGGCCGGCAAGGCGCGTTACATCGGCGCTTCCTCCATGAGCGCCTGGCGCTTCCTGAAGATGCTGAAGACCTCCGAGGCCAACGGCTGGACGCGCTTCGTCACCATGCAGAACTACGTCAACCTGCTCTACCGCGAGGAGGAGCGCGAGATGCTGCCGCTCTGCCGCGAGGAGGGCATCGGCGTCATCCCGTGGAGCCCGCTCGCCCGCGGCCGCCTGACCCGCGACTGGGACGAGTCGAGCGCCCGGGCCGAGACCGACGAGTTCGGCAAGACGCTCTATGCGGCGACCGGCGAGGCCGACCGCAAGGTGGTCGAGGCGGTGGCCAAGGTCGCGAAGGCTCGCGGTATCCCGCGCGCGCAGGTGGCGCTCGCCTGGGTCCTGCAGAAGCCGGGCATCACCGCGCCGATCATCGGCGCCAGCAAGATGGGCCACCTCGACGACGCCGTCGCGGCGCTGTCGGTGAAGCTGACGGGGGAGGAGATCGCGACGCTGGAAGGCGCCTACGTCCCGCACGCGGTGGTGGGGTTCAAGTAGGGGCGGCCCCTCACCGGATCGGCGAGAACCGCGTCGGCCTGAGGAAGCGCACGTGCTGGGTCTCGACCAGGCCCTTCACTTTCGCGAGGTAGGCCTGCCAGCGCGGGTCGGCCATCATCCGGTCGCGGCGGACGAGGCGATCATCGAGGCTCTCGTAGGACCACCAGGCGACGACGTGGTTCAGCTCCGCGGTCTCTGACGTGAAGTAGCCGTGGAAGGTGCCGAGCAGCTCCTTCTGGATCGGCAGGCCGTGCTCCTCGTAGAGCCCGACGAACTCCGCCACGTGGCCGGTCCTGATGCGGTAGTCGCGCTCCTCGACGATCATGGTCTCAGCCTTTCGGGTTGTGGCTGGGATCGGCCCAGCCGAAGACGGTGCGCTTCTCGATCTCGGCGACGTCGACCGGTCGCGGGAAGGGCTCCGGCGCCGGCTGGCCGGGTGTCCGTTCCCGGCCGATGGCGGCGAAGAAGTCCTCGAGCCCGCCCGGCATCAGGAACCAGACGAAGCTCATCGGCTCCGGCCCCGGATTGACGAAGCCGTGCTTGCGGTCGCGGCCGATGAAGACGGTGGACCCGGCCTCCATCGGAATGTCCTCGCCGTCGATCCGTGCGAAGCCCCTGCCCGAGGTCAGATGGATGACCTCCTCGTGCTGGTCGTGGGTGTGTTCGCGGATGTGGCAGCCGGGCGCCACCGTCTGCGTGCCCATGGCGAAGCGGTTCTCCGAGGCGATGGTCTTCGGATTGAGGATGCAGCGCACGAAGCCGTTGGCCGGCACGGGCTGCCAGTAGGAGGGGCTCTCCTCCGGGCCGAAGACCTTCACCTCGCCGGGCGGTTTCGCCGTCATGGGTCAGATCTCCTGTGCGTCGAGCCGCCGGTAGAGCGGCAGGGCGAAAGGCGCGATGCGCCGGAGGATGGGCTGGAAGGGTTGCGGCGTCGGCTCCGAGAAGGGCAGGCCCAGCTCGCTCTCGGGGACCCCTTGCGTGATCTTCGCCAGTTCGCGCCCGAGCGAGATCGACAGGGCGACCGCGCGGCCGTTGCAGCCGGCCCAGGCATAGCCGTTGGGGCCGAGCCTGTGGAAGCGCGGGAAGCCGGCGACCTGGGGCTTGAGCAGGTTGTCCGGCGTCATGCCGACATAGCCGGACCAGACATAGTCGAACTCGACGTCGCCGATCTGCGGCCAGAGCTTGCGCAGGCGGTCGGCGAGATAGGGCTTGAGGTTGCCGCCACCGGCGCCGGGGAACATCGCGGCGCCGCCGGTCACGAGCCGGTTGCGGGCGTCCCAGCGGGCGAAATAGAGCTCGCGATGGGTGTCCGACATGGCCTGACGGTCGGGGATGATGGTCTTGGCGATGTTGTCGGAGATCGGCCTCGTCGCCATCTGCCACGACAGCACCGGAACGACCTCGCGGGCGATGGCGGGGTTGAGTGTGTCGCTGAACTCGCCGGTATAGGCGTTGGTGGCGAGCACCAGCGCCTTCGCCGTCACCGAACCCTTCTCCGTCTTCACCACCCAGGCGTCGCCGACGCGGGCATAGGACTGGACCGGCGAGCGCGAGCGGATGACCGCGCCGAGCCTCAGGGCCACCTCGGCGAGGCCGCGCGCCAGCGCCAGCGGATTGATGTGGCCGCCGGTGCGGTTCCAGAAGCCGCCGAACCAGGCCTCGGAGCCGAGCATCCGTGCCATCTGTTCGCGGTCGAGCAGTTCCACCGGCGCGCCGAGCGCCGACCATTCCTTCACCCGCTTCTCGGCGATCTTGAACCGGCCCGGCGAGTGCACCGGCTGTACCCAGCCGGCCTGCTCGGCTTCGGCGGGGATGTCGTACTTGCGGACCGTGTCGAACAGGTGCTGGGCCGCGTCGCGCAGCACGGCGTTGAACCGCTCGCCCGCGGCACCATGTCGCGCCGTCATGCCGGAGGGATCGTGGCCGGCCAGCGTCGGGATGACCTGCCCGTTGTTGCGGCCCGATGCGCCCCAGCCGGGTTCCACCGCCTCGACGACCGTGACCCCGACGCCCATCTCGCGCAGGTGAATGGCCGTCGACAGGCCAGTGAAACCGGCGCCGATCACCACCACGTCGGCTGTCTCGTCCGAGGTCAGCGGCGAGAGGGCCGGACCTGCCGGCGCGGTCGCTGCCCAGAGCGATGGCGGCCAGGGAGCCGATGATGTGGACGGCATGGAAGCAATCTCCGAAGAATGTGGCATGATCCATGAAAGCGGGATGGCGGAGCAGCGGCAAGGGCCGGGGTCCGGGATGGGGCGGGGCGGATGCCGCGGATGCGTGCGGAGGAGTTGTCGAGAGCGAGGAATCTAGAATGTAAATCTAATTGTATTGCCGAAAGCAGAAAAATACACTGTTTGACTTATCAAAAATGTCGTTTGACAGAATATTTTGCTATGGTAGCTATGAGGAATAAGCAGCCTAGGTGCGGCGTTTCTGCTGGCCTTGCCGCGTTGCCTCTGCCGCGTCGTTAGGCTGAACTGCGCGCCACATTGGATCAGGGAGGGTCGCTGCCATGCCGCTCAAGCACATTCTCGGTGCAGACCACGTCGTTGTCACGGTGCGCGATCTCGACGCCGCCGCGAAAGGCTGGGGCCGTATCGGCTTCACCATGTCGCCGCGGGGCACGCATTCGCCGCATCTGGGTACCGGCAACTACACCACCATGTTCGGCGAGGATTACCTGGAACTCCTCGGCGTCCTCACCGAGACCGACCAGAACAAGCCGACCCGCGATTTCCTGGCGAAGCGCGAGGGCATCGAGCGGACCGCCTTCACCACCGACGACGCCGCGGCCGGCGCCGCCGAACTGAAGGAGCCGCTCGGTCCCGTCCATTTCGGCCGCCCCGTCGACCTGCCGGGCGGCGGCACCGGCGAAGCGAAGTTCAACGTCTTCCGCTGGCCTCTCGACCAGAACCCGGGCGGCATGCGGATCTTCGCCTGCCAGCACCTGACCCGCGACACCGTATGGATTCCGGAGATCATGACCCATGCGAACGGTGCGAAGCGCATCGCCCGCATCGAGGTGCTCTCCGCCGATCCGAAGGCCGCCGCACAGAAGATGGCGGGCCTCATCGACGAGCCGGCCACCGCCACGCCGGACGGCTGGCGCGTGCCCTCGGGCGGCAAGCGCGCCGACTTCCGCTTCTACGATCAGAAGACCTTCGAGGCTCTCTACCCGGCCGCCGTGCGCGACGGTGCCGCGGGCGAGGGCGCGGTCGCCCTGGTGATCGCCACCGACGATCTCGCCAAGGCCAAGGCGGCCTCGGGCGGCATCGCCCATGGCGAGGAAACGGTCAGCGTGCCGGCCAAGCTCGCCAACCGCTGGGACGAGCGCGGCAAGAAATACGCCGCCGATGCCGACGACGCCTGCTACGCCACGTTCCAGCTCGCCAATGGCGTGATCGTGAGCTTCGTGCCGCATTGAGCGGCACGGGATTGTCTTGAGCAGCCCGACGATTGACGCGGAATTCCCACTCCCCCATCGTTGAATTCGACATCGCCCGCCGCCAGGAGGCTTCCATGAACTTCACCCGCCGCGCAGCCCTGATGACCTCGGCCGCCATCGCCGCCAATGTCGTCGATCCGTTCAAGGCCTTCGCCCAGCAGACGCCCCGCAAGGGCGGCGTCTTCGTGGTTCACTATGGCGCCGAGCAGCGCCAGCTGAACCCGAGCATCCAGGCCTCCACCGGCGTCTACATCGTCAGCGGCAAGATCCAGGAGCCGCTGATCGATCTCGATGCCGCCGGCAATCCGGTCGGCGTTCTCGCCGAGAGCTGGGAGGCGGCCCCCGACGGCAAGACCATCACCTTCAAGCTGCGTCGCAACGTGACCTGGCATGACGGCAAGCCCTTCACCTCGGCGGACGTGCAGTTCACCGCCATGGAGATGTGGAAGAAGGTGCTCAACTACGGCACCACGCTGCAGCTCTTCCTCACCGCCGTCGACACGCCCGATCCGCACACGGCGATCTTCCGCTACGAGCGGCCCATGCCGCTCAACCTGCTGCTGCGGGCGCTGCCGGACCTCGGCTACATCACTGCCAAGCACCTCTACGAGGGCAGCGATGTCCGCCAGAACCCGCGGAACCTCGCCCCGGTCGGCACCGGTCCGTTCAAGTTCGTGTCCTACGAGCGCGGCCAGCACATCATCGCCGAGCGCCACGACGGCTACTGGAAGGGTCCGGCGAATCTCGACCGCATCATCTGGCGCGTCATCACCGACCGCGCCGCGGCGGCGGCCCAGATGGAGGCCGGCCAGCTGCACTACTCGCCCTTCTCCGGCCTGACCATTTCGGACATGGCGCGCCTCGCCAAGGATCCGCGCTTCATCGTCTCGACCAAGGGCAACGAGGGCAATGCCCGCACCAACACGCTGGAGTTCAACTTCCGGCGCAAGGAACTGGCGGACATCAAGGTGCGCCAGGCCATCGCCCACGCCATCAACGTGCCCTTCTTCATCGAGAACTTCCTCGGCGACTTCGCCAAGCTCGGCACCGGCCCGATCCCCTCGGTGTCGACCGACTTCTATCCGGGCGCCAACACGCCGCAGTACCCCTACGACAAGGCCAAGGCGACCAGGCTTCTCGACGAGGCGGGCCTCAGGCCAGGCGCCGGCGGAACCCGCCTGACCCTGCGTCTCCTGCCGGCCCCCTGGGGCGAGGACATCTCGCTGTGGGCGACCTTCATCCAGCAGTCGCTGGGCGAGGTCGGCATCCGCGTCGAGGTCGTGCGCAACGACGGCGGCGGCTTCCTCAAGTCGGTCTATGCCGATCACGCCTTCGATCTGGCCACCGGCTGGCACCAGTACCGCAATGACCCGGCCGTCTCGACCACGGTCTGGTATCGCTCGGGGCAGCCGGTCGGCGCGCCGTGGACGAACCAGTGGGGCGTGGCGGACGCAACGCTCGACAAGATCATCGACGATGCCGCCACCGAGGTCGATCCGGCGAAGCGCAAGGCGCTCTATGCCGATTTCGTCAAGCGCGCCAATGGCGAGCTGATGCTCTGGATGCCGATCGAGCAGATCTTCGTCACCACCATCACGGCCAAGGCCCGCAACCACTCCAATACCCCGCGCTGGGGTTCGTCCTCCTGGCACGATCTCTGGTTGGCGGAGTGAGCCCGCAGCACCAGCCCCCGGCCTGATCCCATGCGTGTCCTCAGCCTCGCGGGGCGGCGTCTCGCCGCCTCGATCCCGACCCTGGTCCTGATTCTCGTCGGCGTGTTCCTGCTGCTGCAGTTCGCGCCGGGCGACACCGTCGACGCCATGATGGCCCAGATGGGCGGTGGCGATGCCAAGACGGCGGAGGACCTGCGTCGTTTCTACGGGCTGGACATGTCCGTCTCGGCCCAGCTCGCCAGCTACCTCTGGCGGCTGGTCCGCTTCGACCTCGGCTTCTCGGCGATCTACGGCAAGCCCGTGGCGACCGTCATCGCCGAGCGCCTGCCGGCGACGATCCTGCTGATGACCGCCTCGCTGTCCTTCGCCTTCTTCTTCGGCCTGATCTTCGGCGTCATCGCCGCCCGCGGCGTCAACCGCTGGCCAGACACGCTGATCTCGACGCTCGGCCTCATCTTCTACGCGACGCCGTCCTTCTGGTTCGGGCTGATGGCGATCGTCTTCTTCTCGATCTACCTGCAATGGCTGCCGGCCGGCGGCCTCACCGACATCACCTCGACGGCGACCGGCCTGTGGCGGACCCTCGACATCGCCCGGCATCTCATCCTGCCGACGCTGACACTCGGCCTGATCTTCCTCGCCATCTACCTGCGCATCATGCGCGCCTCGATGCTCGAGGTGCTGAACCTCGACTTCGTGCGAACGGCCCGCTCCAAGGGCCTCGACGAGACGCGCATCATCACCCGCCACGTGCTGCGCAATGCGCTTCTGCCCATGGTCACGCTGATCGGCCTGCAGGCGGGCACCATGCTGGGAGGCTCCGTGGTGGTGGAGAGCGTCTTCTCCCTGCCGGGGCTCGGCCGCCTCGCCTACGAGAGCGTCGTCCAGCGCGACCTCAACACGCTGCTCGGCATCATCTTCGTCTCGGCCCTGCTGGTGATCACCGTGAACTTCATCGTCGACCTCATCTACGCGCGCCTCGACCCGCGCATCACGACGGGGGTCTGACGATGGTCGTGTTCCTCAAGGCCTATTTCCGCTCACCGTCGGCGGTGATCGGGCTGGTCCTCCTGCTTGTCGTCATCGCCATGGCGCTGAGCGCGCCCTTCCTCTTCCCCCGCGATCCGCTGGCGCTGGCGGGACGCCCGCTGGTCTGGCCCTTCACCAACCCGCGTTTCCCTCTCGGCACCGACAATTCCGGCCGCGACATCGCCGCCCAGATCTTCTACGGCGCCCGCATCTCGCTGATGATCGGCGGTGTCGCGACGATCATCGCGGTGGCCATCGGCATCGTCATCGGCGCGGTCGCCGGCTACTATGGTGGCTGGGTCGACAACATCCTCATGCGCGTCACCGAGGCCTTCCAGACGCTGCCGAACTTCCTGCTGCTGCTGGTCCTCGTCGCCGTCTTCGGTTCGACCATCACCACCGTCATCATTGCCGTCGGCATCGTGTCCTGGCCGGCACCGGCGCGGCTGACGAGGGCGGAGTTCCTGTCGCTGAGGAACCGCGAGTTCGTGCAGGCCGGCCGCACCCTCGGGCTGAAGGATCTCAAGCTGATCTTCGGCGAGATCCTGCCCAACGCGCTGCCGCCGGTCATCGTCTATGCGAGCGTCGTCATGGCGGTGTCGATCCTGCTCGAGAGTGCGCTTGCCTTCCTGCGCCTCTCCGACCCCAATGTCGCCTCCTGGGGCAACCTGATCGGCCTCGGCCGCGACGTGCTGCGGGTGCAGTGGTACGTCTCCGCCATTCCGGGCATCGCCATCCTCGTCACGGTGCTCGCCGTCTCCCTCGTCGGGCAGGGCCTCAACGACGCCCTCAACCCCCGGCTGAAGGGACGTTGACCGTGAGCCAATCCCCCGTCCTCACCCTCGAAGGGCTCAGCGTCCGCCTGCCCGCCGGCGCCGACCGCCCGCATGCGATGAAGGACGTCTCATTCGCCATCGCCTCCAACGAGATCCTCTGCGTCGTCGGCGAGAGCGGCTCGGGCAAGTCGATGACCGCCAATGCCATCATGCGGCTGCTGCCGGGAGGCGTTGCCATCGACGGCGGCAAGGTGATGTTCGACGGCCGCGACCTGACGAAGCTCTCCGAAGCCGAGATGCGGGAGGTCCGCGGCGCCGGCGTCGCCATGATCTTCCAGGAGCCGATGACCGCGCTCAACCCGCTGCGCACCATCGGCGACCAGATCGGCGAGATGTTCGACATCCATACCGGCATGTCGAAGGCCGAGATCGCCGCCAGGGTGCTCGATCTCCTCGCCGAGGTCCGCATCCCCGATCCGAAGCTCGCGGCGCGCGCCTATCCGCACGAGCTCTCCGGCGGCCAGCGCCAGCGCGCCATGATCGCCATGGCGCTGGCGCTCGACCCCAAGGTGCTCATCGCCGACGAGCCGACGACGGCGCTCGACGTGACGACGCAGGCGCAGATCCTCGCGCTCATCAAGGATCTGCAGAAGCGCAAGGGCACGGCGGTGCTGTTCATCACCCACGACTTCGGCGTCGTCGCCGAGATCGCCGACCGCGTCGCGGTGATGCAGCATGGCCTCGTGGTGGAGCAGGGGCCGGCGGCCGATGTGCTCAACCGGCCGCAGCATGCCTATACGAAGCAGCTCATCGCCGCCGTGCCGCCGCTCAAGGCGCCGC
>CAZPMD010000056.1:2444-27340 GCA_964587395.1 uncultured Hyphomicrobiales bacterium | reverse complement strand
TCGCGGCGGCTGCCGACGATGAGATCGTCAGCCCGCCCCAGCTTCTGTCGATCGCCTCCCGCGTCGCCTCCCCGCCAGCCGACATCCTGTCGCGAACCGTCGAAGGCCGGCACCTCGTCCTGTTCATGGGGCAACAGGTCCTTCGCCAGACATGGCCCGATATCGCGGCATTCCTCGCCGGCAAGACTGGCCACGCCACGCCGCCGCGGAAGCAAGAGACATCCACCGGGCCCAGCTCACGCCGCGGACCACGATAGCCGGGTGCCGCCTGGCGCCCTACCCCTGCCGCCTGAGAAACCGGGTGATCGTCACCGCCTGCCAGATGCCGGCGGTGTGGAAGGGATCGGCGTGGTTGAAGGCCTCGACATGGGCGCGGTCCGGCGCCTCGACGAGGAACAGGCTGCCGATCATCGCCTCTCCGTCGTCGCTCATCAGCGGACCGGACATGACGATCCTCACGCCATGGGCCGAGGTGTCGGAGAGAAATGCCTTGTGCGCGTCATAGTGCGCGAGCCGGGTCGGCAGGGCACCCGGCCGGTCCAGCGCGTGGATGGCGAAGAGCGTGGTCAGGATGGCCTCCGGGGCTCGGTGGACGTGCCGATGGCGAAGCCGGCGAGGAAGCGGTCGATCGCCCTTTCGATCACCGGCATGACGTCGTCCGGTGTCGGCAGATGGTAGATGTGCCGGCGGATACCGAGATAGACGATGCTGCCATGGAGGTTCCACAGGTCCTCCACCTCGGGGATCACCGGCCCCGGTGCCTCGTGCCGGAGTTCGTCCAGCAGCGGCGCCAGCAATACGTCGCGGACATGTTCGAGATAGCGGCGGTTCAGGGCCTCTCCGGCAAGGCCGGCGGCCATGAAGATGCGCATCCACTCATAGGTGAAGATCGCGGCCGTGTACTCCGCGTAGAAGGCCAGCATACGCGTGCGCAGGGGGCGGGACCGGTCGGTCAGCACGGCCGGCCATTGTGGCGCCATGCGGTCGAGATAGACTCTGGCGAAGACCGCCTCGAGGATCTCCGTCTTGCTGCGGAAATACTGGTAGAGGAGCGCCTGGGTGATGCCCGCACGCTTTGCGAGATCGCGTGTCGTGCCGGCAAGACCGACCTCGGCGAAATAGCAGACCGCCGCATCGACGATCTGCTCGCGCCGGGCCTCGGGCGAGAGCCGCCTGCGTCTTGCGGTCAGGACAAGGCCATCCGCCATGCGTCTTTCCCCCGGGGATGGAACGTTGTCGCAAGGCACTTGACTCTGCGCCTCCACGTCGTTGATCATTTGACCAATTAAAGAATACGGGCCGCGGCGCCGCAAGGCAATTGACCGGCGGCCGTGAGGGGGAGACGTACCATGAAGTGGCCGGCGATGGGCTATGCCCGCGTCGCAAGTCTCGAGGAGCTCTGGCGCGTCATGGACGAGGCCGGCCCAGAGGCGCAGATCCTGGCCGGCGGCCAGAGCCTGCTCGCGACGCTGTCGTTCCGCCTGTCGGAGCCCTCCGGCCTCATCGACATCACCCGCATCGCGGCGCTCAAGGGCATCGCGGTCACCGGCGATATCCTGCGCATCGGCGCGCTGACGCGCCATGCCGATCTCGGGCGCAATCCGCTGGTCGCCACGCACGCCCCGCTTCTGGCGAAGGCCGCTCCACTTATCGCCCATCCCGCCATTCGCAACCGCGGGACCATCGGCGGCAGCCTGGCGCTGGCCGATCCGGCGGCCGAACTGCCGGCCTGCGTCGTCGCGCTGGGAGCCACCATCGTCATCGCATCGAAAGCCGGCGAGCGGCGCGTGGCGGCTGAAGACTTCTTCCAGGGCCTGTTCTCAACGGACCTCGAGCCCGGCGGGATCATCGTGGCGGTCGAGGTGCCGGTCGCGACCCCGGCAAACCGCCAGACCATCGTCGAGGTGACGCGCCGCTCCGGCGACTACGCCATGGCCGGCCTCGCCGCGGTCCTGTCGGTCCAGCCGAGCGGCCATGTCGACGTGGCCCGCCTCGTCTATTTCGGCGTCGGGTCCGGCGCCGAAATCGCGAAAGGGGCGTCCGCTGCCCTTGCCGGTTCTCCGCTCGGTGCGGCCTCGATCGCCGCGGCCCAGGCTGCTCTCGCCGACGACCTCGATCCGCCGGGCGACCTGCATGGCGGTCCGGAGCTGAAGCGCCACCTCGCCCGCGTGCTCACGGGGCGCGCGCTCAACTCCTTCCTCGCACCTGCGGAGCAGGCGGCATGAACCGGCGCATCGAGATCACCCTGACGGTGAACGGCGAGCGCGTGACGCGCACCGTCGACACGCGCATGCACCTGATCGACTTCCTGCGCAACGAGCTCGGCCTGACCGGTGCCCATACCGGCTGCGAGCATGGCGTCTGCGGTGCCTGCACCGTGCGCGTCGACGGCGATCCCGTGCGCGGCTGCCTCGTCATGGCCGCGAGCATCGACGGCGCCGAGGTTGAGACCATCGAGGGCCTGTCCGACAGCGGCGAGATCCGCGACCTGCAGGAGGCCTTCGTCGCCCGCAACGCCGCGCAGTGCGGCTATTGCACGCCGGGCATGCTGGTGACGGCGGCCGATATCCTCAGCCATGCCCCCCATGCCTCCCGCGAGGAGATCCGCGAGCACATTTCGGGCAACTACTGCCGCTGCACCGGCTACCAGGCGATCGTCGACGCCGTCGAGGACACCCTGAAGGCCCGTCGCACGAGCGAGGCCGCCTGATGAACGAGATCGTCACCCCGCAGTCGCTCGGCCTCTCGCGCGAGGACCTGCCGAACTCCTACATCGGCCGCGCCGTGCCGCGCCCCAATGCCCGCAAGCTGGTCGAGGGCCGCGCCACCTACACCGACGACGTCAGCCTGCCACGTCTCGTCCACGCCGCCTTCCTGCGCTCGCCCCACGCCCACGCGCGCATTGTCTCGATCGACGCGAGCGAGGCGCTGAAGGTGCCGGGCGTGGTGCGTGTCTTCACTGGCGCCGACCTCGCCAAGGTCTGCGACCCCTGGGTCGCCGTGCTGGCGCACCTCAAGGGCATGAAGTCGGCGCCGCAATATCCGCTGCCGCTCGAGCGTGCGACCTGGCAGGGCGAGGCCGTCGTCGCCGTGGTCGCCGAGACCCGCGCCGCCGCCGAGGACGGCGTCGCCGCCCTCTCCGTCGAATTCGACCCCCTGCCGGCCCAGGTCGACATGGAGACGGCGCTGGCGCCCGGCGCCGTCGTCATCCACCCCGAGCTCGGCGACAATCTCGTCTTCACCCGCACCGCCGAGACCGGCGACGTCGCCGCCGCCTTCGCCTCGGCCCACAAGGTCGTGGAGGCCACCTTTCACACCGGCCGCCACACCGGCGTGACGCTGGAGCCGCGCTCCATCATCGCCGACTACAACCGCGCCGACGGCACGCTCACCGTGCATCATTCGACGCAGGCGCCGCACATGATGCAGAACGTCTTCGCCACGCAGCTGCGGATGGCCGAGGGCGACGTCCGCGTCATCTGCAAGGACGTCGGCGGCTCCTATGGCATCAAGGTCCACGTCTATCCCGACGAGATGGCGGTCGCCTGCATGTCGCGGATCCTGGGCCGTCCGGTGAAGTTCATCGCCGATCGCTTCGAGGCCTTCGGCAGCGACATTCACGCGCGCGACCACCGCATCAAGGGCCGCCTCGCGGTGGATGCCGAGGGACGCTTCCTCGCCTTCGACATCGACGACCTCACGGGCATCGGACCCTACTCGGTCTATCCGCGCACCAGTGCGGTGGAGGGCAACCAGGTCGTCAATCTCTGCGGCGGCCCCTATGCCTTCGACAACTACCGATGCACCACGACGGTGGTGCTTCAGAACAAGTCGCCCACCTGCCAGTACCGGGCCGTCGGCCACCCCATCGCCACGGCGGTGACGGAAGGCCTCGTCGATCTCGCGGCGCAGGCGCTCGGCATGGACCCGGTGGAGATCCGCCGCAAGAACCTCATCCGCGACGACGCCTATCCCTGCACCTCACCGGCCGGCATGAAGTTCGAGGGCCTGTCGCACCACGCCTCCCTCGACAAGCTGCTCGAGATGGTGCCGGTCGACCGCATCCGCGCCGATCAGGTCGAGCAGCGCAAGAGGGGCGTCTATCGCGGTCTCGGCATCGCCAGCTTCATCGAGCTGACCAATCCCTCGCCCTTCATGTACGGCATCGGCGGCGCGAAGATCTCGGCCCAGGACGGCTGCACCGTGCGCATGGATCCGGACGGGTCGGTCGTCGCGCTCTCCGGCGTCACCGAACAGGGCCAGGGCACCGAGGCGATCCTCGCCCAGATCGTCGCCCATGGCGTCGGCTTGCCGGTCTCGAAGGTGAAGGTCGTCACCGGCGACACCCAGACGACGCCCTATGGCGGCGGCACCTGGGCCTGCCGCGGCGCCGGCATCGGCGGCGAGGCGGCCTTGCAGTCGGCGATCGCGCTGAAGGAGCAGATCCTCGAGGTCGCCGGCGCCATGCTTCAGGCTCAAGGATCCAGCCTCGACATCGTCATGGGCGAGATCGTCGACAGGGCGACCGGCCAGGTCCGCATGCCCCTCTCCGAGCTCGGTCGCATTGTCTACTACCGCGGCGACACCCTGCCGAAGGAGCTCTCCCGCGAGCTCGTCCAGACGCGTCACTTCATCACCAAGGAATATCCCTTCGCCTTCACCAACGGCATCCAGGCGAGCTGGCTGGAGGTCGATGTCGAGACCGGCATGGTGAAGCTCCTGGAGCACTGGTGCGTCGAGGACTGCGGACGGGTCATCAACCCCATGCTCGTCGACGAGCAGGTGCGCGGTGGCATCGTCCAGGGCATCGGCGGCGCGCTCTACGAGCACTGCATCTACAACGAGGACGGCCAGCTCCTGACCACCACCCTCGCCGACTATCTCGTGCCGATGGCCGCCGAGATGCCGGACATGCATGTCGGTCACGTCGAGACGCCGACGAAGGAATCCCTCCTCGGCGCCAAGGGCGCAGGCGAGGCCGGCACGGCCGGTGCTCCCGCCGCCATCATGAACGCCATCAACGATGCCCTGTCGCCGCTCGGCGCCAGGGTCTTCGCCCAGCCCTTCACGCCGGAAAAGATCCTGAAGGCCGTCGGGACGATTGCATGAGCATGGGGGGCAGGTGCTAGCCTGTCCCTGACAGTCAAGGTCGGGACAACCGACCGCCAACAACAGCAGGAAACGGGGGATCGACGCGATCCCCTCCCAAAGGAAGGAACGACGATGACGACAACCACCAGGCGCACTTTCATGGCCGGCGCGGCGGGCGCGGCCACCCTGCCCGTCTTCTCCATCAGGGCCTCGGCCCAGCAGACCCTCAACGTCACCATCGCGGCGAGCCATCCGGTCCAGAATTTCTGGGTCGCCATGATGAAGAACGTCTTCCAGCCGGAGGTCGAGAAGCACCTTCGCGACAACGGCAACCAGGTGCGCGTCAACTGGCGCGAGGCCTATGGCGGCACGCTCTACAAGTTCCAGGACACGATGGAGGCGGTGCGCGACAACATCACCGACATCGGCTACGTCGGCACGCTCTGGGAAGGCTCGACCATGCCGCTCCAGAACGTCTCCTATTTCACGCCCTTCACGACGGGTGACCATGGCCTCGTGGCGCGCACCTTCGACACGCTGAACGAGACGGTTCCGGCCATCAAGCAGAACTGGAACGGCCTCAACATGGTGCCGCTCTCGTCCTTCATCACGGACACCTACCACATCTGGTCGACCTTCCCGGTGCGCACTCTCGACGACCTGAGGAACCGCAAGATCTCGGCCCCCGGCACCTCGGCCAACTGGCTCACCGGCACCGGCGCCACCCCGGTCGACGGGGCGCTGACCACCTACTACACCGACATCCAGACCGGCGTGTCGGAAGGCGCCCTGTCCTTCTTCGTCGGCATCCTGCCGACCCGCGTCTACGAGGTCGCCAAATACGTCACCAAGTGCGACGTCGGCGCCATGTATGTCGGCGGCATCGCGGCCAACAAGCAGCGCCACGACCGCTGGCCGGCCGCCTTCCAGAAGGCCGTCGCCGAGGCGGGCAAGATCACCACCCAGAAGCACATCGAGGACGTCTCCTCGCGCATCGATGCGGCCGAGAAGGAGATGGTCTCCAAGGGCTCGATCATCACCACCATGGCCGAGGCCGAGCGCAAGCGCTGGATCTCCGGCCTGCCGAACATCGCCAAGACCTGGGCCGACACCTCGGGGCCGGCCGCACGGGACGTGCTGAGGGCCTATTTCGCCGCCATCCGCGCCGCCGGCAAGACGCCGGGACGCGACTGGGATCGCGAAGCGGCAAGCTGAGGCCTTCGAGCCGCCAATGCAGGCGCCGGGGTCCACCCGGCGCCTGCCTGCATGAGGCTGAGTGAATCTGGGGGGACATGAACATGGCCGACGACATCGACATGTCGGTGATCGAACAGGAGGCCGCGCCACGCCCCTTCGATCCCGTGCGGCTGATTCTCGATGCACTCGCGGCCATCGGCACCGTCTGGACCTTCGGACTCATGCTGCTCATCTGCGCCGACGTCATCGGTCGGTCGTTCCTGAGCATGCCTATCACCGGTGTCGCGGAGATCGCGGCCCACTCCATCGTCGGCATCGTCTTCCTGCAGATCGGCGCGACGGTTTACGCCAAGCGCATGACGCGGGCCGACTTCCTGATCGACGGCCTTCTGAATCGCCATCCCGCCGCGGGGCGCGCCATCGAGGCGCTGTTCCTGCTGGTCGGCGCCGCCGTCATGGCCTTCGTCGCCTGGGCCGCCTGGCCGGGCGTCTGGACCTCCCTCGCCGCCCGCGAGTATTTCGGCGTCCAGGGCCTGTTTACGGTGCCCACCTGGCCCTTCCGCGCCCTCATCGTCCTCGGCGGAGGCGCCGGGGCCCTCGCCTATGTCATGCTGTTCATCGCCGAGATCGGTGTCCGGCGCCCTGCTGCCAAGGCCTGATCCGATGGAAGACGTCACACTTGGTTTTCTTCTGATCGGCGTCATGGTGGCGCTGATCGTGTTCGGCCTGCCCATCGGCCTTTCGCTCATCTCGACCGGCGCCATCGGCGTCTGGCTTATCCGCGACAACATCGATCTCGCCTTCCGCTTCACCGCGCTCGCCACCTATTCGGGCATCCAGGACTACCTCTTCGCCACCATCCCGCTCTTCGTGTTGATGGGGTTGCTCGTCAGCATTTCCGACGTCGGCAAGGACACTTTCGAGGTCGCTCAGGCGCTGCTGCGGCGCATCCGCGGCGGCCTCGGCATGGCGACGGTCGCAGCCAACGCCGTCTTCGCTGCCGTCACAGGCGTGTCCATCGCCTCGGCGGCGGTCTTCACCAAGGTGGCGGTGCCGGAAATGGTCCGCCATGGCTACACGATGCGGTTCGCCTCCGGCACCGTGGCCGGCTCCTCCATCCTCGGCATGCTCATCCCGCCGAGCCTGCTGATGATCGTCTATGGCGTCCTGTCCGAGGTCTCCATCGGCAAGATGTTCGTGGCCGGCGTCATTCCCGGCATCATCATCGCCCTCGGCTTCACCGTGATGATCTGGCTCTATGCGACGGTCTGGCCCCACAAGATCTTCGTCGATCCGGGCAAGTCCGACGTCGATGACGCGCCGGCCATGGGCACTGGCGAAATGCTGGCCAAGTCCGTGCCGATCGCCTGCCTCGTCGTTCTCATCCTCGGCGGTCTCTACACCGGCTTCTTCACGCCCACCGAGGCGGGCGCCGTCGGCGCCGCAGGCGCCCTGGTCATCGCCCTCGTCCGTCGCCGGCTCGACTGGCCGAAGTTCTGGCGCGTGCTGAAGGAGGCGGGTCTCGTCTCGGCCTCGATCCTCTTCCTCCTCATCGCCGCCAGCCTTTACTCGCGCATGCTGTCCATGGCCGGCGTTCCCAACGCCATCGGCGACTTCGTGCAGCACCTCGGCCTCGGCTCCTACGGCTTCCTCTTCGCCTTCGTCGTCGTGATCCTGCTGATGGGGATGATCCTCGATTCCACCTCGATCCTGCTGATCATGGTGCCGATCGGCGCGCCCATTGCCTCGTCGATGGGCTTCGACCTCATCCATTTCGGCATCGTCACCATCATCGCCGTGGAGATGGGACTTCTCACGCCGCCCTTTGGAATATCGGTGTTCACGGTCAAGGCCACGCTGGGAGACCCCAGCGTGAAGATCGAGACCATCTTCGCGGGTTCCATGCCCTATGTGACCGTGATGGGGATCGCCCTGTTCTTCATCGCGATCTTCCCGCCGCTGTCCACGCTCCTCGTTCGCTAGCAGGCCAGTCATGCTCAGCTTCGACGAACACAACCTGACCGACGAGGTCGTCAAGCGCTTCGCCGACTGCCCGGATCCGCGGCTGAAGCAGGTGATCCAGGCGCTCGTCCGCCACGCCCACGCCTTCGTCAAGGAGGTGGAACTGACCGAGGCCGAGTGGATCACGGCCATCGGCTTCCTCACCCGCACCGGCCACATGTGCGACGACAGGCGGCAGGAGTTCATCCTGCTCTCCGACGTGCTCGGCATCTCCATGCTGGTCGACGCGATCAACCATCGCATGCCGGACGGCGCCACCGAAACGACGGTGCTCGGCCCCTTCTATCTTGGCGAGCATCGCGTCACGCCCTTCGGCGCCGACATTGCCACGGATGAACCCGGCGAGCGGCTCTTCGTCGAGGGCAGCGTCGCCTCTCCCGACGGCAAGCCCATCGCGGGAGCAGCCGTCGACATCTGGCATTCCGACGACGAGGGCTTCTACGACGCCCAGAAGGGCACCGAGGAGCCCTCGCTGCGCGCCCGCTTCATCACGGATGCGGCGGGCAGGTTCGGATTCCGCACCATCGTGCCGTCGAGCTACCCGATCCCGCATGACGGCCCGGTCGGCCAGTTGCTGGAAGCGACGAAACGCCACCCGATGCGGCCGGCGCACATCCACTTCCGCATCGCCGCGCCCGGTCACGAGACGCTGGTGACGCATCTCTTCATGCCGGGTGATCCCTGGCTGGAGAGCGATGCGGTCTTCGGCGTCAAGGAGAGCCTGATCGCCACGCTGGCGGACAGAGAGGGCGGAACCTATCCCGGAGGCGCAGCTGCGCCGGAACGATGGAAGTATCTCAACCACGATTTCGGGTTGAAGCCACTGGCGGCGCGACCCTGAAACCGTGGGCCCTGCCAGGGCTCATCTGATGGCGGGAAGGCAGAGAATGCCGCCTTCGGGTCCGATCACCACCGAGGCGACCGCGAAGGCGGTGATGGCGAGGCCGACCGCCAGGGAGGCCGCCGGGCTGCGGGCGAAATTCTTCAGGCTCGCCACGCCCATGGAACTCGCCATGACGGCGGGCAGGGTGCCGAGACCGAAGCCGAGCATCAGGCTGGCACCGCCCAGGCCTGTTCCGGTGAGCATGGCGGTGAACAGCGCGCCATAGACCATCGCGCAGGGCATGAAGCCCCAGAGCACCCCGACCGCCAAGGGCGCGCCGACCCCGAACCCCGGGTGGCGGGTGTTGAAGGTCATGATTGCCGTGCCGATGGGCGCCGCGAGCCGGTCGAAGGCGACGATCGAGGGGATGATTCCCGCCGTCGACAGCCCGATCCAGCCGAGGGTGACCGCGCTCGCCCACTGCAGCACCCGGTAGGCCGCCGTCTGGTCGAAGGCGCCCGCCAGCGAGGAGCCGAAGGCGCCGAGTATGCCACCGGCCACCGCATAGGCTAGCACGCGGCCGATCTGGGTGACGAGAAGCGTGCGGGCCCGCTGGCTCATATCGCCCCCGGGATGGACGGTGAGCATCAGCGCCGAGCCGATGCTGCCGCACATGCCGGCACAATGGAGGCTCGCGGCGAACCCCATCAGCATGCCGGCGACGATGGTGAGCGACGAGGGAAACATCCCCTTGGATCTCCGCGCGTCAGACAGCGGCCGAATGGCGCCCCGCCTTGGCGAGGTGCGCATCAAACAACGAAGCGACAACCCGCACCAGAGGCCGACCCGCATCGCTGACGACGACCGTCCGCGCCTTGCGCGAGACGAGCCCCTCATGCTCCAGCGGCTGCAGCCGGGCGAGGTCGGCGTCGAAGAAGTCACTCGGTAGCCCGTGGCGCCGCGCCACGGCCTCCAGATCGGCCGAGAAGTCGCACATGAGGCGCTCGATGGCATCGCCGCGGACACGGTCGTCGAGCGACAGGGCGAGGCCGCGCACCGTCGCCGGCTCGCCGGCGGCGATGGCGCGCTGGTAGCCGCCGATGTCGGGCGCGTTCTGCACGAAGCCCTGCGGCAGCCGGCCGATGGCCGAGGCGCCGAAGGCGAGCAGGGCCTCGGCGTCATCCGTCGTGTAGCCCTGGAAGTTGCGCTTCAGCGTCTGGTCGCGTGCCATCCGCGCCATGGAATCGGAGGGAAGCGCAAAATGGTCGAGACCGATGGCCTCGTAGCCATGGGCGATCAGGGCGTCGCGCGCCGCATTCGCCTGCCGGAAGCGCTCGGCGGCATCCGGGAGGGCCGCCTCGTCGATCAGTCGCTGATGCGTCTTGAACCAGGGCACATGGGCATAGCCGAACAGCGACATGCGCCCCGGCCTCAGCTCCGCAGCCTGGTCGATGGTCCGCAGCAGGTCCTCGAGGCTCTGGTGCGGCAGGCCGTACATCAGATCGAAGCTCAGCTGGTCGATTCCCGCCCGCTGCAGCGCCGCGACGGCGGCGACGACGACCTCATGCGGCTGGATCCGCCCGATCGCCTCCTGCACGTGGGGATTGAGGTCCTGCACGCCGAGGCTGGCGCGATTGACGCCCATCCGCGCCAGGGCAAAGGTCAGATGGTCATCGACCTGCCGGGGGTCGAGTTCGATCGCATGCTCGGCATCGGCGCCGATGTCGAAACGCGCGGCGAGACGCTGCGCGACCGATTCCAGGCCGGCCGGCCCCAGCATCGAAGGCGTGCCGCCACCCCAGTGGATGTGCCGCACCCTGCGTGCCGAGGTCATGCCGGAAATCATGTCGATCTCGGCTTCGAGGTGCTGGCGGTAGGCCTCGATGGGCTCGACCTTGCGCGTCACCTTGGTGTGGCACCCACAGTAGGAACACATGGTCTGGCAGAAGGGCACGTGCAGATAGAGCGACAGGCTGGTGTCCGCGGACAGGCGGCCGAGCCACTCGCGATAGGTCGCGCCATCCACCGCGGGCCCGAAATGAGGCGCGGTTGGGTAGGAGGTGTAGCGGGGCACGGACCGCTCGGCGAGGGCGATGTTGCCCGACGATGCGGGGAAGGCGGCCGCTGGTGATTCTGCAGAGACGGGCCGTGCCTGCGTCATGGAAGTCATGGGGGTGGACCTGACGACGAGTGGGGAAGACGGCGTCTTCCTGCCTGTCATTCCCAATCTACCAGGTTCCAACCGCGCGCCTTGATCAAAATCAAGCAATTCCGAGCAACTCTGGGACTTTTTCGGGGCAGCTTGATGCACATCAATGTCCCGTTCCCTCCGCCTGCCATTGGTGCATGCAATGCGGTACCGCCAGCAGCGGTGGCCGCCCGCTGCCACGGACGAGGGGCATCTCATGAGCCAAGTTCTAGCCCAAAAGAAGATCTCCATAACGGAGATCGGGTCTTCACTCGCCTTCGTGGCGACCGCCATCCTGTGCCTGTTCGCCGCCTCGGGCTCGGTGGATCCGGCCTATTCCTTCCACCTCTATCTCTTCGTCGCCGCCTCGATCGGCGCGATCTTCCTGATCGCGAACCGTCACATGGAGCGCCCTGCCGTCATCCCCCAGGAGATCGATGGCAAGCCCAACTACAACATGGGTCCGGTGCGGTTCGCCGTGGTGGCCTCGGTGTTCTGGGGCATTGCCGGCTTCACGGTGGGCCTCGTCATCGCCCTGCAGCTCGCCTACCCGGTGCTGAACTTCGACCTGCCCTGGACGAACTTCGGCCGGTTGCGCCCGCTGCACACCTCGGCGGTCATCTTCGCCTTCGGCGGCAACGTCCTGCTGGCCACCTCATTCTACGTGGTGCAAAAGTCCTGCCGCGCACGCCTCGCCGGCGAGATCGCCCCCTGGTTCGTCGTCCTCGGCTACAACTTCTTCATCCTGATCGCCGGCACGGGCTACCTGCTCGGCATCACGCAGGGCAAGGAGTACGCCGAGCCCGAGTGGTATGCGGATCTCTACCTGACGGTCGTCTGGGTGGTCTATCTGCTGGTCTTCCTCGCGACTCTGTGGAAGCGCAAGGAACCCCACATCTTCGTGGCCAACTGGTTCTACCTGGCCTTCATCGTCACCATCGCTGTCCTGCATCTCGGCAACAACGCGACGATCCCGGTCTCCATCTACTCGCCGAAGAGCTACATCGTCTGGTCGGGTGTCCAGGACGCCATGTTCCAGTGGTGGTACGGGCATAACGCGGTCGGCTTCTTCCTGACCGCCGGCTTCCTCGCCATCATGTACTACTTCGTGCCGAAGCGCGCCGAGCGGCCGATCTACTCCTACCGGCTGTCGATCGTGCACTTCTGGGCCCTGATCTTCCTTTACATCTGGGCCGGCCCGCACCACCTCCACTACACCGCCCTGCCCGACTGGGCGCAGACCCTCGGCATGACCTTCTCGGTCATGCTGTGGATGCCCTCCTGGGGTGGCATGATCAACGGCCTCATGACGCTCTCGGGCGCCTGGGACAAGCTGCGCACCGACCCCGTGCTGCGCATGATGGTGGTCTCGCTCGCCTTCTACGGCATGTCGACCTTCGAGGGGCCGCTCATGTCGATCAAGGCGGTCAACTCGCTGTCGCACTACACGGACTGGACCATCGGCCACGTCCACTCGGGTGCTCTCGGCTGGGTCGCCTATGTGTCGTTCGGTGCCATTTACTGCCTGGTCCCCTGGCTGTGGAACAAGAAGCAGCTCTATTCGAACCGTCTGGTCGAGTGGCACTTCTGGGTCTCGACCCTCGGTATCGTGTTCTACATCTCGGCCATGTGGGTTGCCGGCATCATGCAGGGCCTGATGTGGCGTGCCTACACGGCGCTCGGCTTCCTTGAGTACTCGTTCATCGAGACGGTGGACGCCATGCACCCCTACTACGTGATCCGTGCTCTCGGCGGCGCCCTGTTCGTCGTCGGTTCCCTGATCATGGCCTACAACCTGATCATGACGGTGCGCCAGGGCGAGGCTGAAGAGCCTGAATCCGCCCCCGCCCTCGTGGCCGCCGAGTAAGGAGGACGAACGATGTCTCTCTGGAACAAGCACGCCATCTTCGAGAAGAACTCGATTGTCCTCACCCTCGGCATCCTCGTGGTCGTCGCCATCGGCGGCCTCGTGGAGATCGCCCCGCTCTTCTACCTGAGGAGCACTATCGAGAAGGTGGAAGGGGTCCGCCCCTACACCCCGCTGGAACTGGTAGGCCGCGCCATCTACGTGCGTGAGGGCTGCTACAACTGCCACAGCCAGATGGTTCGCCCGCTGCGCGACGAGGTGGAGCGCTACGGTCACTACTCGCTGGCGGCCGAAAGCATGTACGACAAGCCCTTCCAGTGGGGCTCCAAGCGGACTGGCCCGGACCTCGCCCGCGTCGGCGGCAAGTACTCTGACGAGTGGCATGTCGCCCACCTCGCCAATCCGCGTTCGATCGTCCCGCAGTCGATCATGCCGGGCTACGCCTTCCTCGCCCAGGCCGAGATCCGGCCCGAGCAGGTGGCGGGCCACCTGAGGACGAACCGCCTCGGCGGCGTTCCCTACACGCAGGAGCAGATGGACAATGCTCTTGTCGATCTGCGCGCCCAGGTGAACCCCGACAGCCCGAACCTGCAGGCCCTTCAGGCCCGCTATCCGGGCGCCACCGCCCGCGCCTTCGGCGGCAATGCCGCGGCGGCGGCCAATGGAACCGTCACCGAGATGGACGCGCTCGTCGCCTATCTCCAGGTGCTCGGGACCATGGTCAACTTCCGCACCTACGACGCCCGCGCGAACATGCGCTGAGCAGGAGGGGGATCATGAGCACCTATTCAACTCTCGCCAGCTTCGCGCAGACCGCCGGGCTTCTCTACTTCGTCGGCATGTTCCTCGCGATCGCTGCCTACGCCTTCTGGCCCCGCAACAAGCAGCGCTTCGACGAGGCCGCCAATATCCCTCTGAGGGAGGACTGATCCATGGCCGACAATCATCCTGAGATCGACGCTGTCACCGGTCGGGCGACGACCGGCCATGAATGGGACGGCATCAAGGAACTGAACTCGCCTCTGCCGAAGTGGTGGCTCTACATCTTCTACGCCACCATCGTCTGGTCGATCGGCTACTGGATCGTCTATCCCGCCTGGCCGCTGGTCACCAACTATACCAAGGGCGCCTTCGGCTACTCGTCCCGTCAGGACGTCGCCCGCGAACTCGACGCCCTCAAGGCGTTGCGCGCCGAACGGGCCGCGGCTCTGGCCAGGACCGATCTGGCGGACATCGCCAAGGATCCGACGCTCCTGACCTTCGCCCTCGCCCAGGGCAAGGCCGCCTTCGGCGACAACTGTGCGCCCTGCCATGGCCTGTCGGCCACGGGTGCGCGCGGCTTCCCGAACCTGCGCGACGACTCCTGGCTCTGGGGCGGCAGCATCCAGGACATCCACCAGACCATCGCCCACGGCATCCGCAACGGTGACGACCGTGCCCGCCAGGGCAACATGCCGGCACTTGGCGGCCCCAACGGCGTGCTGAAGCCCGACGAGGTCGTCACCGTGGCCAACTTCGTGCGGTCGCTGTCCGGCCAGTCCACCCGGCCCGGCACCGACCTCGCCAAGGGCAAGGAGCTGTTCATCGCCAATTGTGCGGCCTGCCACGGCGAGGAGGGCCGCGGCAATCGCGAACTCGGCGCGCCGAACCTGACCGGTCGCAACTGGGTCTACGGCTCCGACGAGCGGACGATCATCGAGACGATCAACAACGGCCGTGGTGCAGTCATGCCCGGCTGGGTCGGCCGCCTCGACGAGACGACGGTGAAGTCCCTCGCCGTCTACGTCCACGCGCTGGGCGGCGGCCAGTAAGGATCGAACTGCCGCGACATCCAGGGGGCGCATGCCATGCAGTTGGCGTGCGCCCCTCGTTCTTGAGAAGAAGCTGCAGCGCCGTTGAGGCAGGTCAAGGTTGGCGATGGCCTTTTGATCGATGCTGAAACAAATGCGCCAGAGATGGTGCACTTCCCCCCGGAAACCGCCATGTCCGATCTCGTCAAGAATGCCCCGCCCAGAGGCCGTGCCGATTCGAAGGCGCCTCCGGTCGTCCTCAGCGAGGATGAGCCGCTCTACGAGGGTCGCCGCGAGATCTACCAGCAGAGCGTCAAGGGGCGCCTGCGGACGATCAAGTGGGCGGTCCTCGTTGCCTGCCTCGGCGTGTACTATTTCCTGCCGTTCCTGCGCTGGTATCGGGGTCCGAACCAGCCGGATCAGGCGGTTCTCGTCGATATCACGAACAACCGCTTCTATTTCTTCTTCATCGAGATCTGGCCGCAGGAGATCTATTACTTCACCGGCCTCCTGGTGATGGCGGCTCTGGTTCTGTTCCTGATGAACGCGGTCGCAGGCCGCGTCTGGTGCGGCTATCTGTGCCCGCAGACGGTGTGGACCGATCTCTTCACGGTGGTGGAGCGCTGGGTCGAGGGTGACCGCCGCGAGCGCATGATGGCCGACGCCCGGCCGATGACCGTTGCCAGTTTCGGCCGCAAGGCGCTGAAGCATTTCCTGTGGCTGATGATCGCCTGGTGGACCGGCGGCGCCTGGGTCCTCTATTTTGCCGATGCGCCGACCCTGGTGAAGGACCTCGCGACCTTCCAGGCCCCCATGGTGGCCTACATCTGGATCGGCATCCTCACCTTCACGACCTATTCGCTGGCCGGCCTGATGAAGGAACAGGTCTGCCTCTACATGTGCCCGTGGCCGCGCATTCAGGCGGCCCTCACCGACCAGTACGCTCTCAACGTCACCTACCGCTACGACCGCGGCGAGCCGCGCATGTCGGTGAAGGCCGCCACCAAGGCGCGTGAGGCCGGCGAACCGGCCGGTGACTGCATCGACTGCCGCCAGTGCGTCGTTGTCTGCCCGACCGGCGTCGACATCCGCGACGGCTCGCAACTCGGCTGCATCCAGTGCGGCCTGTGCATCGACGCCTGCAATTCCGTCATGACGAAGGTCAACCAGCCGCTCGGCCTGATCGCCTACGACAATGACGTCAACATCGATCGCCGCCGCCAGGGGCTCGACGAGGTCTATCCTCTCGTCCGCACCCGCACCGTGCTCTATGTCGCTATGATCGCGGCCGTCGGCCTCGTCATGCTCTACGGTCTGGTGACGCGCTCGTTCACGGATTTGTCGGTGCTGCACGATCGCAACCCGCTCTTCGTACAGCTTTCGGACGGCTCCATCCGCAACAGCTATACCGTCCGTCTGCTGAACAAGCGGCCGCAACACCGCATCTTCGTCCTGGCCGTCGATGATCTGCCGCTCGCACGCATGAACGCCGTCGGCATCGCCATGACGTCCGGCGACTGGCCCGTCATCGACGTCGGCCCGGACTCGACCCGGGAGGTCATCGTCCATGTCACCGCGCCGAATACGGCGAACCTGCCGCCGTCGAGCCGCGTCACCTTCCGGATCACCGAACTGGGGTCCGGCGAGAAGGTGAGCGTGCGCGACCATTTTATCTCCCGCTGACCTGAAGAGGATAAGGTTCGATGTCCCCCGCCATCCCCTCAATCGCCCCCGCTCCGGCCAAGGAACGACGCCTGACCGGCCGGATGGTCTTCATCGGCTTCGCCGTGTTCTTCGCCATCATCTTCGCGGTCAACGCGCTGATGCTGACCCTCGCCCTGGACACCATGCCGGGCACCACGACCGACAGCTCCTACCGGGCCAGCCAGCGCTTCAACCGTGACCTCGCTGCGGCCCGCGAGCGGACGGCTCGCGGCTGGAGCGTCGATGCGCGCGTCGAGCGCAATCCGGCCGGCATCGCGGCGATGACCGTCTCGGTGCGAGAGTCGGAGGGAGCGCCAGTGGAGCGGGTCTCGGTCAAGGCGCGCCTGATGCATCCGGTTCATCGGGTCAACGATCGTACCTTCGACGTGACGCGCAGCGGCACCGGCCTCTATGCCGGCACGACCGAGGGCGTGGTGGCCGGTGCCCATGACCTCGTCATCGAGATCGATCGGGACGGCGAGGTACTCTACCGCTCGCGCAATCGCGTCATGCTGCCCTGATCGGGACAGCGGTCATGACCAGCGCCATCGTCGAGCCCGCTCCGAACGGAGCGACCATCCTGCAGCCCGGAGCGAGCGTTCCGGTCGCGGCTGCGGGAACCGATCTCTCCCTGTTTGTCGAACCCCTCGGCGACGGCCGGGCCCGCATGGACTTCGCCGTCGACGGCATCACCTGCGCGGCCTGCATGCCGGTCATCGAACAGGGCCTCGCACGCGTTCCGGGCATCGAGTCCGCCCGCGTGAACCTGACCCACCGGCGCCTCTCGGTCGAGTGGCGGGAAGACGCCACCACGCCGCAGCGCATCGTGGAGCGCCTCGCCGCCCTCGGCTTCCGGGCCTTCCCCTTCGACCCCAAGGCCGTCGAGGGCGAGGAGGCCCGGGAAGCGCGCTTCCTGCTCCAGTGCCTCGGCGTCGCCGGCTTCGCCATGATGAACATCATGCTGCTGTCGGTGTCGGTCTGGTCCGGAAACGTCTCCGACATCACGCCGGAGCAGCGCGACTTCTTCCACTGGCTCTCCGCCCTCATCGCCGTGCCGGCCGTGGCCTATGCCGGACGTCCCTTCTTCCGCTCCGCCCGCATGGCGCTGGCCGCCCGCCAGCTCAACATGGACGTCCCGATCTCGCTGGGCGTGCTGCTTGCCGTCGGCATGTCGCTGGTGGAGACCTGGAACCACGCGACCCACGCCTATTTCGACAGCGCCGTGATGCTGCTCTTCTTCCTGCTCACCGGCCGTTATTTCGAACAGCTCATGCGCCGCAAGACGCGGGCCGTGGCGGCCAACATCGCCGCGCTCAAGGCGGAAACGGCGGTGAAGATTCTGCCCGACGGGTCCCTGCGCCAGGTGCCCATCGCCGCGGTCGCAGCCGGCGATCGCGTGTTGGTGCGGCCGGGCGAGCGGGTCTCGGTGGACGGCCTCATCCTTGAGGGCCACTCGTCCCTGGACCAGAGCCTCGTCACGGGCGAAACCCTGCCGCAGGCCGTCGCGCCGGGGGATTCGGTCTATGCGGGAACGCTGAACACATCCGGAACGCTCAAGGTCGAGGTCAAGGCCGCCGCCCGAGGCACGCTGCTGGATGAGGTGAGCCATCTTCTCGAAACCGCGCTGGAATCGCGGTCGAGCTATCGCCGGCTCGCCGACCGGGCAGCGGCATTCTATTCGCCGGTCGTCCATCTGACCGCTCTTGCCACTCTCGCCGGCTGGATCATCGCCGGCCTCGCCTGGCAGCCCGCCCTGATCATCGCCATCACCGTCCTGATTATCACCTGCCCCTGCGCCCTGGGGCTTGCCATCCCGGCGGTTCAGGTCGTCGCCTCCGGCGCGCTGTTCAAGGCCAATGTCCTGCTCCAGGCCGGCGATGCGCTGGAACGGCTCGCCGAGGTCGACACGGTCGTCTTCGACAAGACCGGCACGCTGACCCTGCCGGAGCCGGCGCTCGACCTGCCCGCGGGCGTGCCTGTGGATGTGCTCGCCGTCGCGGGGCGCCTGGCCCTGTCCTCGCATCACCCGCTGGCCCGGGCCGTCGCAGCGACCTTCCCTGCGGCCCGACCGTTGTCCGACGCCATGGAGGAGCCCGGCCGCGGCGTTCGGGCCCTCGTGGACGGGATGGAGGTCCGTCTCGGCAGCCTGGCCTTCTGCGAGGCTGAAGCGGAGGGCGCCGCGGTGGCAGCGCGTCACCCCGACGCATCCCTCATCGCCTTCCGGCACGGCGACGCGCGCCACGTCTTCGCCGTACGCCAGGTGCTGCGCCCCGATGCGCCGGCCGTCGTGGCGGCCCTGCGCCGGGCTGGCCTCAGCATCGAGATTCTCTCAGGCGACCGTGCCGAGGCGGTATCGGCGGTTGCCTCGGCGCTCGGCGTGACGACGGCGACGGGCGGGGTGAAGCCCGCAGACAAGATGGCGCGGCTCGATGCCCTGAAGGCGGAGGGCCGGCGGGTCCTCATGGTCGGAGACGGCCTCAACGACGCACCCGCCCTCGCCAGGGCGCATGTCTCCATGTCGCCGATCACCGCCGTCCATCTGACCCAGGCCGCGGCCGATGCGGTGTTTCTCGGAGACCGCCTGGCCCCGGTCGCCCATGCGCTCGCCGTGTCCCGCACCGCGGTCCGGCTGATGAAGGAAAACCTCTGGATCGCGGTCGTCTACAACGCCATTGCCGTGCCCATCGCCATTGCAGGCCTTGTCACCCCGCTGATCGCGGCTCTGGCCATGTCGGGCTCGTCCATCATCGTCACCGCCAACGCCCTCCGGGCGCGCCGCGGACGGCTCTAGGGAGCACTTGCCATGGACGTCCTCGTCTATCTCGTGCCGCTCGCCCTCGGTCTCGGAGGGCTTGGCCTGGCCGCGTTCCTCTGGTCGCTCAAGAGCGGCCAGTACGACGACCTCGACGGCGCCGCCTGGCGCGCGATCATGGATGATGACGACAAGATTCCCGAAGCCGCGCGGGCGCAGCCGGATCAGGACGTCGGCGGCGGGACCGACTTGACGAATCCGACGCTGCCGGGCCGGAAATCGTGAGCGATCAGGGCGTGGCCGACATCGGTCCATGCCATCAGCCGCTCTTCCTCCTGCCACGTGCCCGAATCCTCGATGAGGATGGAGGAACAGCCCTCAAGTCGAGCCATTTCGTCGATGTAGTCGAACAGCGTGTTGGCGGCCGTGCTCGCGGGAAGTTCCGCCTTCGACAGGTAGGATACCTCCAGTCGCATTCCCGAACGCGGGTCCGGTGCGATGCGGAAGAGGCATGCAGCATGGACATAGCCGCGCTGGTCGGCGACCACTATGCACCCTGACTTGCGACGCTTGGCAGCACTCAGACGGGACAGATGAGCCCGCCAGGCATCGAATTCGATGTCCGGATAGCACAACCGGACCAGACTGAAGACAGTCATGGCCTCTTTCGCATCGATGATGCGGGCGGTAAACATCGGGATTGCAATTCCCCATGGTGCAGGATTGCCGAAAGAATGAGGAGGGGGACAGCAAGCGTCCTTGTTCTGGATCAATAAGGGAGTATGAATGTCCCCGATGTCCTGTCCCCAGAATGCGCGTTTCCCCCACCCAGGGTCACTGCCATGACCGATACAGTCGAAGTCGGCACTTCACGACCGCATCATGTCTGCGGGCGACAGCCCGGCGCGAACTATTGCGACAACTGCAAGGTCCGGTCGCTCGCCGTCTGCGCGGCGCTGGATCCGAACGAGCTCCATGAGCTGGACGACATCGTCCATCACATCCGGATCGAGGGAAAGTCGACCTTCATCCATCAGGGTGAGAATGCGGATGCCGTCTTCTCGGTGACCGAAGGCGTCGTCCGCCTCTACAAGCTTTTGTCGGATGGCCGCCGCCAGATCATCGGCTTCGCCATGCCGGGTGACTTCCTGGGGCTCGCCCTTCACAACCGCTACGGGTTCTCCGCCGACGCGGTGGACGACGTGGCGCTCTGTCGCTTTGACCGTCGCGAGTTCGACGCCTTGGTCACCGCAAAGCCGCACTTCCTGCGCCGCCTGCACGAGTTCGCCACCCATGAGCTGGTGATCGCCCAGGAGCAGATGACGCTGATCGGCCGGCGTTCAGCCGAGGAGCGGGTCGCCGCCTTCCTGGTCGCCATGCGCGAGCGCTGGGCGCTGATCAAGGGGCCGTCGGTCACCATCCAGCTGCCGATGCAGCGGATCGACATGGCCGACTATCTCGGCCTTACCATCGAGACCGTCAGCCGAACGCTGACCAAGCTCGCCCGCGACGGCATCATCCTCATCGTGCCCGAAGCCGTGCGGGTGCTCGACGAAAAGAAGCTGGCCGCCATCGCCCGCGCCTGAGGCCGCGGCGTCAGGCCTTCAGCCGGTAGCCCGTCCGGAAGATCCAGCCAATGCCGGCAAGGCAGAGGGCGAGGAAAACCAGCGTCATGGCAACGCTGACGCCGACATGCACGTCCGCCGAACCGAAGAAGCTCCAGCGAAAGCCGCTCACCAGATAGACGACGGGATTGAACAGGCTGATGGTCCGCCACACCGGCGGCAGCATGTCGATCGAGTAGAAGCTTCCGCCAAGGAAGGTCAGCGGCGTCACCACCAGCATGGGCACGAACTGGAGCTGCTCGAAGCCCTCCGCCCAGATACCGATGATGAAGCCGAACAGGCTGAAGGTGACCGCCGTCAGGACGAGGAAGGCCAGCATCCACAGCGGATGTTCGATCCTGAGCGGCACGAACAGCGCCGCCGTCGCCAGGATGATCAACCCGAGGATCACCGACTTTGTCGCTGCCGCGCCGACATAGGCGGTGACGATCTCGAAGGTCGAGACCGGCGCCGACAGCACCTCGTAGATCGTGCCGGTGAAACGCGGGAAATAGATGCCGAACGAGGCGTTGGAGATGCTCTGCGTCAGGAGCGACAGCATGATCAGCCCCGGCACGATGAAGGCCCCGTAGGCGATGCCGTCGATCTCCTGCATGCGCGAGCCGATCGCCGCACCGAAGACGACGAAATAGAGCGAGGTCGAGATCACCGGCGAGACGATGCTCTGCCACAGCGTGCGCCAGGTGCGCGCCATCTCGAACAGGTAGATGGCCTTGATCGCATGGAGATTCATCGGTCGCTCACCAGGTTGACGAAGATCTCCTCCAGCGAGCTCTGCCGTGTGTGGAGGTCCTTCAGGCGCAGCCCGGCTTCAGCCAAGGCCTGCAGCAGGGCGGCGATGCCTGTGCGCTCGGCCGCCGTGTCGTAGCCATAGACGAGGGCGTTGCCACCGTCGGCGATCTCGAGCGCGAAGGGTGCGAGCGAGGCGGGCAGCGTCTCGACCCGGGCCTGCAGGTCGATGGTCAGCTGCTTCCTGCCGAGCTTGGCCATCAGTGCGGCCTTGTCCTCGACGAGGATGATCTCGCCCTTCGAGATCACACCGACGCGGTCGGCCATCTCCTCGGCCTCCTCGATGTAGTGCGTGGTCAGGATGATGGTCGCGCCCTCCTCGCGCAGGCGGCGCACGAGTTGCCACATGTCGCGCCTGAGTTCGACATCGACACCGGCCGTCGGCTCGTCGAGGAAAAGGACGGACGGCTCGTGCGACAGGGCCTTGGCGATCATGACGCGCCGCTTCATGCCGCCCGACAGCGTCATGATCTTGGCGTCCTTCTTCTCCCACAGGGAAAGATCCTTCAGGATCCGCTCGATCAGGGCGGGATCGGGCGGCTTGCCGAACAGGCCGCGCGAAAAATTGACCGTCGCCCAGACTGACTCGAAGGCGTCCGTCGTCAGTTCCTGCGGAACGAGACCGATCATGGCGCGGGCGGCGCGGTAATCGGCCGCAATGTCGTGGCCGTCGACCGTCACGACGCCTTCGGTGGGCCGGACGATGCCGCAGATCGTCGAGATCAGCGTCGTCTTGCCGGCGCCGTTCGGGCCGAGAAGGGCGAAAATCTCGCCCCGGCGGATCTCGAGATCGACATTCTTCAGCGCCTCGAAGCCGGATCCGTACCGCTTTGAGAGTTTGGCAACCTTAATGATGCTAGTCATGGCGCGGAACATAGGGGTCGCTGCCTCCCGGCGGGAGGGGAGAAATGGCAGCAGCCCGCTCCAAAGGCAGGCGTCACCGCGACGCCACAGGTCGACTCCCGGCCCCCCGTCCCGCCAGAGTGGTGGCGGGCGCGGTCCCGGAGTTCCCCCTCTGCCTCTGTCTATCCGGGTCTTCGTCCTCGTATTGCGTCCGAAAGGTCGGGAATGGTGGCTGACGGGATTCTACGTTCCCGTATCGGTGTTTGTTTGACCATCGGCGCCCTGCAGTTCGGCGCGCCGCTGCCGGCCCATGCCTTCAATCCGTTCGGACTTTTCGGCGAGAGCCCGCCCGCGGTCACGACCAACGCCGTCGCCTATCAGCTCGACATCCAGGGCCTCGGGTCCGACGCCGCCGCGCTTGCCGCCGTCCGCGACGTCTCGATCCTGCATCGCCTGCGCAATAAGCCCCCGCAGAACGGCGACGAACTCTTGCGTCGCGCCGAGGCCGACCTGCCGCGCATCGTCGATGCCCTCTGGGGCTCCGGCTACTACGCGGCCCGCGCCTCCATCGTCGTCGGCGGCCAGGTCATCGCCCTCGACCGTCCGGCATCCGGTTCGGTCAGGGCGACGATCGACAGCCTGCGCGGCCGTGCCCTCGTTCCCGTGGCCGTGCTGGTCGAGCCGGGGCCGCTCTACCGTTTCGGCCGCTTTGCCGTCATCGACCAGCGCAGCGAGCTGCCCTTCGACCCCATTGTGCTGCCGCAACGCCTCGTCACGGTGAAGCCGGGCGACCCGGCGCGGACCTCGGAGGTGCTGCAGGCGGCGGCGGCGCTCGCCGACCACTTCCGCGACCGCAGCCACCCCTTCGTCAAGGTCGGTCGCCGTGTTCCCGTCATCGACCACCCGACACAGACCGTCGACCTGACCCTCGTCGTCGACCCCGGCGCGCAGGCCGGCATCGGCGGCATCGGCGTCTCCGGCACGCAGCAGGTGGATCCGGCCGTCGTCAGGTCCTTCATCTATGCCCGGCCAGGTGATCCCTATTCGCGCCGGGCGATGGCGGATATGCGTCGCTCCGTCGCCAGGATCGAGGCCATCGGGGGCGTGCGGGTGCGCGAGGGAACCGCCCTCGATTCCACGGGCGGCGTTCCCGTCGATGTCGAGGTGACCGAGCGGCCGCTGCGCGTCCTCGGCGGCTCGGTGCGCTACTCCACCGTCGATGGCCCGGCGCTCAAGGCCTACTGGGCGCACCGCAACCTCTTCGGCGGCGCCGAGCGCCTGCGCGTTGACGCCGACCTGTTCTATTTCACCGGGCCGCAGAACTGGCCCGGCGGGTCCAACAGGTCCGGCTTCAACACCGACGACATCGGCGGCCGCCTGTCGGCGTCCTTCCTGAAGCCGGCGCTCTGGGGCACGCGGAACGATCTGCTGGTCGACGCCTTCGTCCAGCGCGAGCTGACCGAGCTCTATACCGCCAACCTCATCAACGCGACGGCAGCCATCCGTCACCGCTTCACCGACAGCTTCAACATGCGCGTCGGCGTCGAAGGCGAGATCGGCCGCTCCACTGATCCGCTCGGCCGCTATGACTATGGCCTCCTCGGCCTGCCCGTTGCCGCCTCCTATGACACCACCGACAGGCCGCTGGATCCGACACGCGGGGTGCGCTTCAGCGCCTCGGTGACGCCCTATCTCGGTTTCGGCGACGCGCCCGACGCCTTCGTCATCAGCAAGCTCCAGGCCTCGACCTACTATGCCCTCGACGAGGCCGCCCGCACCGTGCTCGCCGGTCGCGTCGCCTTCGGCTCCATCATGGGCGGCACGCTCGGCGCGATTCCCGCATCGCGGCGCTTCTATGCCGGCGGCGGCGGCTCGGTGCGCGGCTTCGAATACAAGAGCCTGGGGCCACGCAACATGTTCGGGACCGTCACCGGCGGCATGAGCCTGTTCGAGGCCTCGGCGGAGGCGCGCGTGAAGCTCACCGACACCATCGGCGTGGTGCCCTTCTTCGACATGGGACAGGCCTATTCGGGATCCCTCCCCAACGGCTCGGCGCCGATGCGCTATGCCGCCGGTCTCGGCCTGCGCTACTACACCGCCGTCGGCCCCATCCGCTTCGATGTCGCGGTGCCCCTCGCCCGCCGCCAGGGCGAGAAGCCCTATGCCTTCTACGTCAGCATCGGACAGGCCTTCTGATGCTGACGC
>CAZPMD010000056.1:0-2434 GCA_964587395.1 uncultured Hyphomicrobiales bacterium | reverse complement strand
CTGCTCTCGCCGACGCGTCCGCATGCCCAGGAAGACCAGGGCGTCCTCGCCGGCTTCATCTCCCGCACCCTCTCCTCGCCGGGGTCGACGGTGAGCATCGGCGCGGTCGAGGGCCCGCTCTCGTCCGATGCGATGATCCGCAATGTCAGCATCGCCGACCGGCAGGGCGTCTATCTGCGCATCGACACCATCCGCCTCGTCTGGCGCCGTACCGCACTCCTGTCGCGGCGGCTGGAGATCCAGAACCTGGAGATCGGCAGGGTCGAGCTGCTGAGGAAGCCGATCCCCGACCCGTCGGCAGCGCCACCTGCGGCCGACGCGCCCCTGCTGCCGGAACTGCCGCTGAAGGTCGAGATCGGCAAGTTCGCCATCGCCGAGTTCGTTCTGGGGGAACCTGTCCTCGGCGCAGCCGCGCGCTTCACAGCCGGGGGCTCGGCGAGCCTCGGCCGCGCCGCGGAAGGCCTCAACGCCGCTTTCGAGGTGCGCCGCACCGACGCGCCCGGCCTGTCCTCAGTCAAGCTGACCTTCGTACCCTCCAGCCAGCAGCTCGACCTGTCACTCCAGCACGACGAGCCGGCGGGCGGTATCGTGGCACGCCTCGCCAATCTGCCGGGCCTGCCTCCGGTCAAGCTGGACGTCGCCGGCTCGGGGCGCCTCGACGACTGGCGTGGCCGCATCGCCTTCGACGCTGGACCGGAGATCAACGCGCGCGGCGACGCCGTGCTGTCCCGGGACAACCAGATCCGCCGCCTCGGCCTCAACCTCGATGCCCGTGTCGAGAGCCTGCTGCCGCCTGCCGTGTCGACCATTTTCGCCGGCGACACCAGGCTCCAGGGCCGCATCGTCTTCGGCGACGACGGCGGCTACGCCATCGAGGCCCTGCGCCTCGGATCGCAGCTCGCCGAACTGACGGTCGGCGGCTATCTGACGGCCCGCAACGAGCTCAACGTCACCGCTCGCGCCCGGGCCCTGCCGAATGCCGGCGGGGCGACGGCTCGCGGCTCGGCGCGCATCGAGCACCTCGTCTTCGACGCCACCGCAATGGGCGCACTCGACGCGCCCCGGGTGGAGGGCAGGATCGACCTCAAGGGTCTCGATGGTCCGGGGGCCAGGATCGGCACCCTGGCTGCGATGATCTCCGCCGAGCCCGAGAGCGCCGGCTCGAAGCGGTATCGCGTCGTCATGGACGGCGAGGTCGACGGCCTGGCCCTGGCTGACGGCGGCATGTCGGAGGCCATCGGCAGCCGCGCCGCTCTCAAGCTGCGCGCCATCGTCAACGAGGAGGCGATCACCGAGGTCTCCGATCTCTCGGTCACATCGCCCAACGTCAAGCTGGCCTTCTCCGGCCGAACCGGCGCGAAAGTGCTGGAGGGCCAGGTCCAGGCCGACATCCTGCGCCTCGCCGCCTTCTCCCGCCTCGCCGGCCGGCCCCTGTCGGGCCAGGGCTATGTCGCGGCCACTCTCTCGGGCGATCCCTCGCAGGCGCTCACCCGCGCCGTCCTCAACGGCCGTGCCACCGACCTCGCGCTCGGCCATCCCGTCGCCGACCGGCTGATCGGCCGGCAGGTGACGCTCGCCGGCACCGTGTCGCGCCGCCGCGAAGCGCTGACGCTGGAAGGCGTGACGCTGAGCGGGCGCCACGTCACCGCCGGCCTCGACGGCTCCATGGGTGACGGGCGCATCGACATGCGCGCCGCCCTCGCCCTGCCGGACCTCGCGCAGGTCGACCGCCAGTTGGCCGGTGCCGCCCGCGCCGATGCCCATGTCACGGGCGACGCCCTTGATCCGACCGTGGCGCTGACCCTCTCCGCCCCCAACGCCCGCGCCATGAACCGGCCGGTCCGTGACCTGCGCCTGACCGTCAATGCCCGCACCGTGTCGAGCGCCCCGAACGTCACGGTCGCCGCCACCGGCGACATCGACGGCAAGCCGCTCACGGCCGACATCGTCGCGAGGGAAGACGGCCGCACCTGGGCCCTCGACAGGCTCGTCGCGCGCCTCGGATCGGTCGCGGCAGATGGACAGGGACGCATCGACGGCAACCGTCTCGCCACTGGCCGCCTCGCCATCAATGCCGGCAACCTCGACGATCTCTCCCCACTGGCGCTCACCCGCCTGTCGGGCAGCCTGCGCACGACCGTGACCGCCGATGCCGCCGGCGGCCGCCAGTCTATCGTCGTGCAGGGCGACGGGCAGCGTCTCGTCTTCGGCGCCGCCAGTCTCAACATCCTGCGGGCGGACATCCGCGCCGACGATCTCTACGGACGACCGCGGCTGGACGGACAGGCGACCGTCGACCGGCTCGTCGCCGGCGGCGAGACGGTGGAGCGGATCGAAGTCAAGGCGACCGGAGCGGCGGAGGCGACCGACATCAGCCTCGCGGCGCGCGCCCGCGGCTTTGCCCTCGCCGGCGCTGGCCGCCTCGTGCCCGGCA
>CAZPMD010000055.1:0-27762 GCA_964587395.1 uncultured Hyphomicrobiales bacterium | reverse complement strand
AAACGGGAATCACAACCTGCTGATATCGCTCAACTACTTTTCAATCGGGCTCTAAGCCGCCCCCATGGGGGAAACCTACGACGGACATCTGTTTAATAGGTGTGCGAAAAATTTCGCTCCGGCCCTGAATCAGCATTCTAGCCTGGCTGCAGTCTACCGTATAGGCACATGCATACGGCCAAACTGCTTGGCCTTCGCGACCAAGCCTTCCACCTTGTCTTCCCCCATAACCTCTAGTACCCGCTGATGCCTCAGCAAGTCGATTGAATAAATCGTCTGCACCTTTGGGTAGTAGGTACGCAAAACATTCCGCGCTTTGCGCTCGTCAATAGCAATAACGACTCGCCTGTGAACTGCGACAGCGATTGCCGCAGCCTCTCCATCGCCCAAGCGAAAGCTCCCTTCCGTACCAACCAACTCAAGGAAAGTGCTTAATTCCGCCTCTGTCATTTCAGCTCGCACCATCGACGGCGAGAAGGTCAATGGATGTCTCAACAAGGGGTAAGCCACGCCCGTTACAGGATTACGCAGCACTTCGCTCTTAACAGCATCCGGCACAAGGCACTCACACCCGAGCGTGGCCACTATCTCGGTGGCCTCCTCAGTAGCCAGCAGATTGATCCAAACGCTGGTGTCAAGGACCAAGCTGTTCCAGTCGGAGTGGCCCTCCTTCATTCGTTCAATCAGCTTTGAAGACAGCTATCGATTGCCGCAACTCCACGCGATCAATCACCAGCATCTCGCACAACTGCCCTTCACTCAGGGTCGCGTCTGCCAGCGCTTTCGCCGCCAGGCAGGCAAGTCGAGGCGACACCGAAGCAGGAGACATTTGCGAGTGGTTGTCACCGATAACCTCCCGCTCGGTCTTCAGTCCAAATCCACGTTCTCTAAGCGACTCCCAGGTTCCGCGAGCAAGAAGCTCAAGGTCTTCGAGACGGCGACACATGGCCTCGACCGAGACGTCAAACTGATGAGCCAACAGGATTAGGTTACGAACCTCGAAACTGGAACTCGCGCTAAGCGCTTGCTCAAAGCGCGCACGAATGGCCGGTGCCGGCATAAGCAAGGCTTGTCCGAAGCGTCGTGCAAACCTCTCTTCGATGGACGGTGCAGACGCACCTTCATCGAGAACGTCGGCATCAAAGCGATCAGCAACGAAGTGACCAGTCTCGTGTGCGAGCGTTTGCAGACGTCTTCGCCAAGGGTGCGAGGCGTTCACGAGGATGCAGGCTCCAATTGCGCTGTCGAAAGCATACAATCCTGAGATACTTCCGTCATCCAGTGGCCTACAGAAGACTCGCACCCCCATGTCCAATTCGAGCAAGGACATCAGGTCACCCATCTTGCCCAGCCCTATGCCAAGCCGGTTGCGCAACCCTATGGCCGCATCCTCTGCTTGGTGGGTAAGGCCTTGAGGAATTAACCGAATTGGCGGCGGATAATCCTGTCTGAGGGTCGCTCCGATGGCACGTTCAAGCTCAACAGCCCCGGTCGCCAGGCGCTTCAATAGGTTAATGGCGTGAAGAACCGACTGAGGCTGTTGCCGGCCTTCAACCTTCCGAAATTTGGCGTTGAGATCTACATGCACCGCATCGGGCGCTAGTAGCTTACCGACCGAAACCTGGTAGGCTGCAGCTAGGGCTACAAGCTCATCCGGTTTGACCCGGCGCTGATCCCGCTCAATTGCAACGATCGTGGTACGGGCCATCCCCACAGAGGCCGCTGCCGACTCCTGCGTAAGGCCCGCGGCGGATCGTGCCATCCGCAAACGCTCGCCAATTGATGCGGACGAATTAGCAGGGTCGATCATGGGGTCAAAAACTGCTTTCGCAACCACGCCTGGTCTGGAAGGCTCATTAGGAAGCTGTTCCACTCGGCCTTGTGAGACTGGATAAGCCTCCGCAGCTTGACCTCTGCAGAAGCCCTATCACCGTTACCAGCAATCTCTGGTAGCGCACCTGCGATAGCACCAGTCTTGGATTCGGCTTGCTCGACCTCTGCGAACAGAGATATCGAGAATGCTGCTCTCGACAGAACCTGCCTGTCATTCTTGGTCATCAGGCGCTGTTGGCCCAAGCGATCCTCGACAATCAAGTCGATTGCGCTGCACGAGAATGCGCGGTCGGGTTCGATCGGAAGGTGAGCACTGGCGGTCGATACTTGGCGAAGGAGGCAGCCTCCGCAGAAACCACATGCCTCACGCATTCGCCGTTGTAGAGGCCGTTGGGAGCAGGACCGAGTGTTGCGCCACTCACCCAAGACACCCCGCTGCATCAGCTTTAACAGCACCTCGCCCTTCGTTTGCCACAGTAGCGGCTGCTCAAATTCAACCGGTCTGTTGAGTGCAAGAGATAGGAACTTTGCTAGCCGCCGCAGAAATCCAGGGTGAGTGCTCCGAAATGGCCACTCGTCGGCGAAAACTGCGAACGTCGGTCCGAGTGAACCCTGCCCATTCTCGCCAATAAGCACTGCTTCTCCTTTAAATGCCGCGCATGCGATAGCGGCAATCGAGAAGAACACGAAAGGCCTGCTCCTGTAGGACCTCTCACGTGGGTGCGCTCCACTGAAGCGCCTAGGTATTCTCAACGCTTGAGCCTGCCGCGCATGTGAATCGCTCTGGAATAGACCCACCCGCACAGGTTCGGCGTAACCGACCCCACGCTCGAACCTGATCAGCTCCAGGAGAGCGTGTGAGTCCAGTCCATCGCTAAACGGGATCACTGACTTCGGGGTCCGCTCAAACGGTAGGTACGGAAACGATTCGCGCTTGCAGCTCCTGGCAACGAATGAAACCATCCATTCGTCCCCAGTTAGAAAATGCAAAGTTTCGGTAAGGGCGCCAACAATGGCATCCGACTGAAAGGTCGGCAGGTCGTATACTGGAATTATCAGCTCAAGCTTGCGGGCCCATTGGATCGAGCGACGGCGCGTGAACAAGCGATCCGCTAGTGCCACGCATTCGGCGATTGCAGCTACGTCCTCACTTGCTGCTGCCAGCTCGCGCAGACTGCGCTCAGCGATTGGCTTCGGATTGGTCCGGATGTCCACCCCGTAAATAGCCGACTTCATAACCGGCACAGAACGCCAGACGGATCGATCGATTAAGGTCGCGGCCGAAGTCACCGGGCACCTCTCGCCTTCGACCCGAGCGGCAGAGCTTCCGTGACCTGTATAGGTTCAGCCTTAAGCGCAGAACGGTCATTGCCGATGCACAGAACAGCAGCTTGGTCCCGCACGTCATGAAGGACCGAGTTGAAGACCGTCATGCCCCTTTGGAAGTCGACGTCAGAACGAGACTGCCCATTCGCCACCATTGCCGCTTCAGCTTCTCGACAAATGGCCGTGATGTAAGGCCCGGAGACATCAAACAGCAGCTCACCTATCGTTTTGCGGGAGTTGCCCTTTGCCAACTCCAGTAGCTCACTCTGCAAGCGCGACTTAGGTCTGGCCTCCCGGTAATCGATCCCAAACAACTGCGGCGCTCGGTCCGCGTCGATCATCGCATTAATCAGGGAACGGTCGATGCTGGAGATAAGAACCGAAGCCAGTGCCTTTGCAGCGGCCATCTGCAGGCGTTGACGCTGCTGCCTATCTGCCTCTCGGAAGGCGGACCCAAGCAGCCGCCGCAAGGCTGGTGGGATAGGTGCCTGCTTGTGGATGTCGTCACGCATGGACGTACCTCGCGCGCTTAATCTGACATTGTCATAGCTTTCTATCTTATTTTTCGACATTGTCAATTGCGACCCTGCTGGCACTTGCTCTCCTGACCAGCCGATGCAAAATCGAGATCCGTACAATTTGGTGTTGCCATGGTCCGCTCTACAACTGCATTTGGGATTGCTGCAGGCACAACTGTCATCGTCGCGGCAACAACCGCGCTCGCCAGCTCCTACGCGGCCGCTAGAGACGATCAGCGCAGAGCCGATGCATGGAACGCACTTCAAGATAATATTCGCAAGTCGTACCCAAATGAACTCGCGGACACAATCATTCACGCAATCGGTATTGCGAGTGATCCTCGAGCTTTTAACATTGAGGATTTCGTCAGACAATGGAACGATAGGAAACTGTACAAATTTCTGTTCTTCAATACGTCGGAGGCGTTTGCGGATCACGTACTAGGCAAACAATCCAAACTTGCTAATTTCGGTATTTTCCTACCTCTTAAGGACTTATTCGACCGCTGCTTAGCCGATGGCTTCCAGGGCAGCTCAGAAGCCCTGTTCCAACGCTATGTTGAGTTTCTTCAATCCGAAGAGGCCTCCTACGTGCCCGGGCTAAGGCGCGTCGGCGAAGATGCCATGGCGTCGGTCCTCGCGAATGAAACGATTGCGGCGGCAAGACCTACGTTCATTAGGAACAGCAATGTCTTTGTCACCGACACAGGCCCGGTGATTGTCTCGCCCGAGTCAAAGTGCGCCCAGATAGTTGATGGGCATATTTTCGTTTTCCCCGATCTCGCAACGTATGAGCAAGCCAACCCACGAAATAGACGATGGGATTACATCAGCAGCGAAGCCAAAAAATCTGAGCTTATTGAGCCGCATCTTGACCTGTTACTAGAGAAAATATATGCTTAGACACCCCGATATTACAAACGACTGGTTCTACGGGCTCGCTCGACAAACCCTCTCGGATGAACAACGAATAAGGATTGTCAGTTGTCGCTTTAACGGTTGCTAGTTAGATGCATCTTTAGCGCCTACTCGATAGAGATCTAAGGCTAGTCGCTGGTGTGAAAGCTGCAATTGCCGGGTAGAACACCCCATACCTCGGGCACCCGCCCAGGCCCTGACCATTATACTCATTCTCCATGCACACGGAGTAGCCGGTGGGATGAACTGCGACGTCGCACTTCTCTTCCGCGTAACCGGCAAACACGACCCTTGTCAGTCGCCGTCCCTGCATTGGCGTTGGCAGACCTCGCACCTGTGCGTCACTAACGCGGGATGGCTCTGACGCCCTGTCAGACGACCAGTTTAGAACATTGCGGCAAAGCTGGACGATCGCCTGAGAACTTGCATCTGCCCGTTCGTTGAAGCCCTCGACCAGCACGTTGAACCGCATCGCATCTTCGGTAGTGGCAATCGTTACAAACTCCGATGGCCCAGCGGACATGATCCGGCTCAGCAACTGCATGCTCAATGACGGAGAATAGGAGGAGAATGAACGCCAGCTGTAGAACCGTAGCATGTCGGCAAACACGAGGTTCCACAGCCGGTTAAGGTCACGGATTTCGTTCGCTGATGCGACAGAGCCTTCCGGAGGGACGTAGTACGGCGCATGGAACCCGACGACTGAGGTAAAGTGCATGGTGCGATTGACGCCGTCCGCCTCATCTCCCTTGTTCCGCCCGGCCATGAAGATAAACGCGCACGCTGACAGACATTCCGATTGAGCAACCACCCGCGTACCAAAGCCATTGTCGAACAGGAAGTTAGCGATGCGTCGCCCCTCTGCGTAACTACCTCCTGGGCCGCTCAGGCAGACAACTCGAGTAAGATCACCCTCAGGGCTGTCAGGCGGATTTAGCTTCCCGCCAGTCGTCCAACCAATCCGGTCGGTCGCAGCGATAAGTTTGACCGCATCGCCGACTACGATCGTCCCTGAGATCGTAATCGGGCAAGTCTGGGTACCGGTAGCGGTCACTTCGGCGCTGTAAGCCGCTCCACAACCAGTCCAGACGGCCAGTGCAAACTGCGTCGCGGCGGCGACAATGACAAATGCACGCATTCAGAGCAGTTTCCTAACGGATGACGTTGACTGGTCGTGATCCTACTAACTCACCGTTGTCGAACAAGCTCGGCACGCGACATACGAACCAGCTGCGCAGGATTGCCGTGAAAACCGTTTCCGGGTAACCAGCCACAGCGGTGGAACATTGTGTTCCACTACCGACCAGCGCGCAGAAGAAGCTACGGTTATTCAATAGCTTGGTGGGCGGCCCTGTCGCGCCCACCATTTTCTTGAAATCCAGGCTGGGTCTGTCGGTTGTCGCCAACATGTGTTGACGCCCGAGCCCCTCACCCGTCGTTCGCGGCCTGCGGCCAGGTCGCGGGCGGCTCCTGCGGGCCGCGCCAGGAGAGCATCAGTCCGTTGCCGACAGCCCAGGCGCGCAACGCCGCGAGGAGCGCGTCGGGACGGCTCACATCGGGCACCTCTTCCTCGATGAAGCGGTCCACCGCGGCCAGGAGGTCGGGGGGAAGCTGCAGCTTGATGGTGGTCATGCGGGCGTCCTCGCACGTGCTCTTGGGCGGCACGATGATGAGGACGTTCTCGTGCAGGAATGGTTAAGGAGCAAGCCCTCCACCGATCGTGGTTGACCGCTCCTCACCTCATTCCCTCGCATTGTCGCGATCGCGTCACACGCGGTCGTTGTCGAGCATCATCTCCGTCACCCAGGCCGCCATGGCGCCGTAGAGCGCGTGGCCGATCGTGCTCATCACGGTGAGCTGGCCGCCCCAGGCGAGGAGCATGAAGGGCAGGCCGGCGAGCGGGGCGAAGATGCCGAGCGCGATGAAGGTGGTGAAGGTGCCCCAGATCCAGCCGTTCCAGCGCCGGCCGAGCGAGATGCCGTTGCGCGTCAGCAGGAAGTAGCCGAGCGGATAGCCGACGACGCCGGTGACGTAGTGCAGTGCCCTGGCCACAATGTCCGAGGGCTCGAAGCCGAGGCGGGCGGCGAACAGCGCCTTGATGAGCGCCGGCGGCTCCAGCGGTCCGCCGGCAACGATGGCGGTCGGCACATTGGCCCAGATCTCCCAGAGGCCGAGGCCGGCGAAGCCACCGACCATGAGCGCGACCATCTCGCGCAGGCCAGGCACGGCGATGCCGGCGATGCGGGCCTGGGTCGGCAATGAATGTGACGCGGTGTCGGCGATCATGGGGATCCCTCCGGTTTGAGCGGGGCGACCACCGCCCCATTGCCTCACCCTTCGCGCCCACGGCGCCGACGTTACCGGCGACGCCTTCACCAAGTCGTGAGAGGCCCGGCTGCGTCGGCGACACGGACCGCGCGTAACGAACGGACGGGCCCGCGCGTAGCCTGTTCACCGCGACAGACGAGCCAGATGCCATGACCGCCACGCCCAAGCGCCCCCGCGACCTCCGGCTCGACGTGTTCCGCGGCCTGTGCATGCTGATCATCTTCATCGCCCATATGCCGCAGAACCCCTGGCTCGCCTGGATCCCGGCCCGCTTCGGCTTTTCCTCGGCCACCGAACTCTTCGTCTTCGGATCGGGGTTCGCCAGCGCCGTCGCCTTCGGGCGCACCTTCTCCACCGCCGGCTTTCTCAACGGCACGCTGAAGATCGCCAATCGCATCTGGCAGTTGTACTGGACGCACCTCGCGCTGTTTGCCGCGCTGGCCGGCCTCACCGTGCTGCTGGCGCCGGAAGGCAGCCATGCCGCGCGGGCGCTGTCGCATGCCTTCGCAGCGCCGGCACAGGCGCTCGGCGGCCTCGTCACGCTCACCTATGTGCCGATGCTGCTCGACATCCTGCCGCTCTACATCGTCGTGCTGGCGCTGGTGCCGGTGATGATGGCGGCGCGCGGGCTGCACCCCGTCGCGCCCTTCGCCCTGTCGGCGGTGCTCTATGCGGCGACCTTCCTGTTCGGGCTCGAGATGCCAGGGCGGTCGAGTGACGCCGGGCACTGGTTCTTCAATCCCTTCGCCTGGCAGATGCTGTTCTTCGCGGGATTTGCCATCGGGCTCGGCTGGTGGGCCCCACCGGCCCTCGACCGGCAGGGCCTCGTCGCTGTCGCCGCTGCCATCGTCGCCCTGTCGGTGCCCTTCAACTTCTGGGGCTTCACCGACGCCTATCCGGTGCTGGTGGATGTGCAGATCGCGGTGCTGCCGCTCAACACATGGACCAACCTTCACCCGGTCCGGATCATCCACTTCCTGGCCCTGGCCTATCTCGTGCTGTCGCTGCTGGAGCGCGCCCGCTGGCTTCTCGACACCCGCGCCGCGCAGGTTCTGACCCTCGTCGGCACGCAGTCGCTGCCCGCCTTCCTCGCCTGCACCGTGCTGGCGTGGGTCGGCGGCATTGCGCTGGATGTCTTCGGCGACACGCCGGGACCCGTGGCGGTCATCAACGTCGCCGGGCTCGCCGGCATCGTCGCGGCGGCGTGGGTTGCCCGGCTGTTCAAGTCGGAGCCGTGGGCAAGGCCGAAGGCGGTGGACGGCCGGGCCTCGCCGGCCGCCCTCCTGAAGCCGGCGGAGGCCTGACGAAGAGGCCAGCGCCGCAGCCGCATGGCAGGCGCCGGCAACCGAACGGACAGCTTCACCGATCGCGACCGGGTGTGTTTTGATGCGCTCCGGCCACCGCCACGTCGCAAGGCTCCGCCAGGCATGCTCCGACCTCAGCTCAAGATCCGCCGCATCTCGCTCGACACCGGGCGGGAGAACATTGCCGTCATCTCGCGCCGGTCGAAGGCGCTGCGACCCGAGGTGTTCCGCGGCTTCAGCCGCGTCGAACTCCGGCATGCGACGAAAACCATGCCGATGACGCTTCTCATCACCGACGATGACGCGCTGGTCGGCCCCGATGAGATCGGGCTGGCTGAACCGGCGTTCCGCCGTTTCGGCCGGCCGGCCGGCGACTGGGTTTCGGTGACCCCGGCGACGCCGCCGGCAAGCCTCGATGCGGTGCGCGAGAAGATCATGGGGCACACTCTCAGTGCTGAGGCCATCGGCTCCATCATCGATGACATCGCCCATCACCGCTATTCGGACATGGAGGTCGCCGCCTTCCTGGTGGGGTCGGCGAGCTTCATCACCGGCGAGGAACTGCTCGCCCTGACGCGGGCCATGGCAGGCGCCGGCACCCAGTTGAACTGGGGCCGCCCCATCGTCGTCGACAAGCACTGCATCGGGGGAATTCCCGGCAACCGCACCTCCATGGTGGTGGTGCCCATCGTCGCGGCCCACGGGCTCACCATGCCGAAGACCTCATCGCGGGCGATCACCTCGCCGGCCGGAACCGCCGATACGATGGAGGTCCTCGCCCGGGTCGACCTCGGCATCGACGAGATGCGCGAGGTCGTGAACGCCTGCCACGGCTGCCTGGTCTGGGGCGGCCATGTGAACCTGTCGCCGGCCGACGACATCCTCATCTCGGTCGAGCGACCGCTCGGCATCGACACGCGCGAGCAGATGGTCGCCTCCATCATGTCGAAGAAGGCCGCCGCTGGCGCCACGCATCTCCTCATCGACCTGCCGGTCGGACCGGCGGCGAAGCTGCGGAATGCCACTGAGGCGATGCGCCTGAGGAAGCTCTTCGAGTTCGTCGGCGGGCATCTCGGGATTGCCATCGAGGTCGTGACAACCGACGGCCGGCAGCCGATCGGCAACGGCATCGGCCCCGTGCTCGAGGCGGCCGACGTCATGGCGGTGCTGTCCAATGATCCGTCGGCGCCGGCGGACCTGCGCGAAAAGTCCCTGCGGCTCGCGGCCCATGTCCTCGAGTTTGACCCGCAGTTGCGGGGCGGAACGGGCTATGCCCGCGCGCGCGAACTGCTCGAAAGCGGCGCGGCGCTCCGGCAGATGGAGAAGATCATCGACGCGCAGGGCCCCTCCTCCTGCCGCACCGATCTCGGCACGATGACCACCGACATACTCGCGCCGACGGACGGCGTGGTGACCTCCATCGACTGCCTGCGGCTGAACCGTCTCGCCCGTACGGCAGGCGCGCCGCTGGACAAGGGCGCCGGCATCCGGATCGTCAAGAAGATCGGGGACCGGGTCGACAAGGGCGAGCCGCTCTACCGCATCTATGCCTTCGACGAGGCCGAATTCGATCTGTCGGCGGCGGCGGCCGATGCCGATTCCGGCTACGTGATCGACGGCCACGACGACGCGAGGGTGGAGACCGTGCGATGACGCGCATCGCCGTCCAGAGCCTGGAGTGCGGGGCCGCGGATGCCGCCCGACTTGCCGTCCGGCTCGGCGTTCCCGCACACACGGTCGACGTGCACAGGTTTCCCGACGGCGAATTGCGGGTGACAGTCGGCCCTGCCGCTCCGACGACGATCCTCTATGCCTCGCTCGACCAGCCGAACGACAAGCTCATCACCCTGCTCTTCGCCGCAGAGGCGCTGAGGCGGGGCGGCGCGCGGCGGCTGGTGCTGGTCGCGCCCTATCTCTGCTACATGCGGCAGGATACGGCCTTTTCGCCCGGCGAGGCGATCAGCCAGACGGTGATCGGCCGGCTGCTCGCCGGTGCTTTCGACCGCGTCGTCACGGTCGACGCGCACCTGCACCGCACGCCATCCCTGGATGCCATCCTTCCGGGCATCGAGAGCCTCAATCTCTCGGCCGTTCCGGCCATTGCCGAAGGTCTCACTGCCGCCGGCTACGACCCGCGCACCATCGTGGTCGGCCCGGACGCGGAGTCGGAGCCCTGGGCGAGAGACCTCGGCTCACGGCTCGGCGTCGACCACATGGTCGCCAGCAAGACACGCCAAGGCGACCGCTCTGTCGCTATCACCCTGCCCGACGCAGGGGCCATCTCCGGGCGGCCGGTGATCCTCTTCGACGACATCGTGTCCTCGGGCGGGACGATCATCGCCTGTGCGAAGGCTCTTCTGGCGGTCGGGGCGACGAGGGTCGAGGTCATCGTCACCCATGCCCTCTTCCTGCGGGCCATCCTGGGCGATTTCGCGCAGGCGGGCATCTCGTCGGTACGCTCGACCAGCAGCGTGCCCCATCCCACAAACGCCATTCCGCTCGATGGTCTTCTCGCGAGCGCGCTGGCCGGCGAACTCGACCGGAAGGACTGACGGAGATCAGCGGCGGAGCGAGCGCTCCTCGCCGCCGGTGACATCCCGGTCTCCGAGCGTCCGGCGGGTCTTCCAGCATTCGAGAAGCCTGCCGACAGTCGAGGAAAAGGCTTGCCCCGCCTGCAGCCGATAGAACCGCGCCCAAGGGGTTTCGTCCGCCATACTCCCCTCCACCTCTCGTCCTTCGACCGGGCAGGCGCTTGCCGGCTCCCCCACCGTGACCCCGCGGACATCTGTCGCCGAACCGGAGGGGACGGGATTGCTCACAGCCGATAGGCCATCCTGAGGCCGCCCCAGTGCCGACCGAAGATGCGGATCGGCGCGTCGATCTCCTTCATGTGGACGGTCACGCCGTTGCCCATGTCGCGGGCGTAGGACTGGATGAGGTAGGGCCGTGCGCTGCGCGCTGCGGACAGGCCGGCGCGATCGTCGAAGATGCGCTTGTTGCGGCAGTTGGCGGCATTCCAGGCGGGATCGCCGGGCTTCTGCGGATGCGAATAGATGCGGTTGTGAACCGGCAGGTAGGCGTTGCGGTCAACGGCGGCACAGAAGGCCATCTGCGGGTCGACCTTGACCCATTTCTCCTGGATCGGCGGCAGGATCTGCTCCAGCAGCGGCAGGTAGCGGGTGCTGAACTGCACGGGATCGGTGCCGGGAATGCGGATGTAGTCGTTGTCGAAGAAGTCCTGCCGCGACAGGCGCCCCGCGTCGGCAGCGGCCTCGAAGGCCTTGCTGATCTCCTCCGCCGCCGCGACCGCATGGGCGATGCGTTCCGCGTCCGCCTCCCTGAGCGCCACGAGTCGCGCCATGACGGCCGCATGAGCCTCCTGGCTCATATCGACAAACTGGCAATGCACACCGAACGACGAGCGTCCGACCATCTTCGCGGTGAACTCGCCCATGCCGGTCAGCGACGCCTTCACCGTGTCTCCGACCGCGAGAGCCTCGGCTCCCGCCGGCGCCAGCAGCATGCCACCTTCGGACAGGTCGATGGTGCGGCACCGGACCTGCCCCTTCGGGCCCGCGACCGTCACCGCGATCTCGACGGGGAGCCGGTCGTGCCGGCGACGGTCGCCGATCTCCGACTGGCGCAGGAAGATGGTGAACCGCGACCTCAGTTTCTCGGTCAGCAGCCGCGCCTCGCGGCCAGCGGCGTCCGCGGCATCAGATGTCGTCTCCGCTTCCTGGGCCGCGGCGTCGATGTCGGTCGCCCCGGCCGCGACATTGACGATGAAGGCGGCCGTATCGGCTGCCGATCGCGACAGGTCCTGGATGGTCTCGACCTGCTGACCGACCGCGTCGGCCACGGTGGCGAAGACCGGGCGGATGGCCTCGACCGCGCCGGCGATCTGCTGGACCGCGGCGATCGATGCCTGGGCGTCGGACTGGAGATGGGCAATGCGGCGCGCGATCTCGTCGGTGGCGCGCTGGGTTTCCATGCTGAGGTTCTTCACCTCGCTGGCGACAACCGCAAAGCCGCGGCCGGCCTCGCCGGCACGGGCCGCCTCGATGGTTGCGTTGAGCGCGAGCAGGTTGGTCTGGCGGGCGATCTTGGCGATCAGTGCGACCACCTGATCGATCTCGGCCGAGGAGGCGCGCAGGCCGTCGATGCTCATCGAGGCGTTGCCGACCGCTTCCACCGCGTCGTCGGTGAAGCGGGTCGCCTGGCGGACACGGTCGCCGATCTCATGGCTGCTCTGGCCGAACTCCTCCGTCGCCGCGGCAAGCTGGCGGGAGTTCTCCGAGGCGCTCGCTGCAAGGGAATCGAGCGCCCGCGAGCGCTCGCGAATGGCCGCCAGCGCGCGACTGGCCGCCGCGGTCCCGTCATGGACGTGGTCGGTCGCAGAGGACACGTCGGCGATGACCTTCATCAGATCGGATTCGACGAGACCGATCGTGTCGCGGATCTGGGCGATCTCGGCCTTCAGGCGCACCACCTCTGCCGCGGCATCGCGGTCTGAGGCGGCCGTCGTGGCGTCAGGCGTCACCGTCTGCGGCGCGGACGCCTTGAGCATGCGACCCAGAACCATGAACATTCCCCCACGGCGCCGCGCGGAAAGCACGGACATTTTGCGGGAATTGTGCCGATTCAGGGTAAACGTGATCTTAAGAGTATCGAAGGGCGAAACAGGCCCCTGTTAGACTTCCGTCTAAGTCGCCGGAGACAGCAGCCGGGCCACAGTCGGGGCAAGGTCATCGTAGTGATCGATGATCACCGTGGGGTCGAGGCTCGCGAGAGGAACGGCCGTGTATCCGCCCGAATAGGCGATGACCGGCACACCGGCGGCCTGGGCGGCACGAATGTCCGTGTCGGAATCGCCGACCATCACCGCCCGCGCCGGATCGCCGCCCGAATCGCGCAGGGTCATGAGGATGTGGTCCGGATGGGGCTTGCGGACCGGATAGGTATCGGCGCCCGCGATGACAGCGAACCGGCGCGCCATGTCGAGTTCCTCGAGGAGCTTCTTCGCCAGGCGCTCGACCTTGTTGGTGCAGACGGCGAGCACCATGCCCTCGCCGGCGAGTCGGTCGAGGGCCTCGATCATGCCGGGAAAGGGGCGGCTGTGGCGGGTGAGCCGCGTCTCGTACACGCCGACATAGCGGGCGAAGACCGCGTCGATCTCCTCCTGCGTCTGGCCCCTGCCCTTCAGCTTCAGCGCCTTCTCCACCATCGGCTTCATGCCGTGGCCGATGAGCTTCTTCGCCTCTTCGAAATCGATCGCGTCGAGGCCCTCGTCCTCCAGCAGCCATGACAGCGTGCCGATGAGGTCCGGGTGGGTGTCGACGAGGGTGCCGTCGAGATCGAAGACGATGGTCGCGGCCATACGGAACTGCTCCTGTCGGGTCCTGGCAGGTCATGCCGAACTCGGCCGCAAAAGTCATCACCTGTGGGGCTGGCCTGCCCTGCGGCGGGGTGCGCCTGCTGTGGGCCGGTGATAGAAAGCCCCCATCACCGACCAGCCTGGAGGCTCCGATGAACGCGCCCCTGAAGACCACGCCCCTTCCGCTCAAGGATCCGACGCTGCTGAAATCGCAGTGCTACGTGAACGGCGAGTGGGTCGGTACACCCACCGATCCGGTCACCAATCCGGCCACCGGCCAGACAATCGGCCACGTGCCGCGCTTCGGCGCCAAGGAGGCGGCCGAGGCCGTCGAGCATGCCGACAAGGCCTTCAAGCTCTGGTCGAAGAAGACCGCCAAGGAGCGCTCGAACCTCCTGCGCAAGTGGTTCGACCTGATGGTCGCCAACACCGACGACCTCGGCATGATCATGACGGCCGAGCAGGGCAAGCCGCTGGCCGAGGCCAAGGGCGAGGTCGCCTACGCCGCCTCCTTCGTCGAGTTCTTCGCCGAGGAGGCCCGCCGCGTCTACGGCGACATCATCCCGCAGCACCGGCCTGACCACCGCATCCTCGTGCAGAAGCAGCCGATCGGCGTCTGCGCCGCCATCACCCCGTGGAACTTCCCGGCGGCGATGATCACCCGCAAGTGCTCGCCGGCCATCGCGATCGGCTGTACCATGGTGGTGAAGCCCGCCCCCGAGACGCCGCTGACGGCCCTCGCACTGGCAGAACTCGCGCATCGCGCCGGCATTCCGGCCGGCGTCCTCAACGTCATCACCGGCGACGCCGCCCCGATCGGCAAGACCTGGTGCGAGCATCCGACGGTGCGCTTCATCGGCTTCACCGGCTCGACCCCGGTCGGCAAGCTCCTGATGGCGCAGGCCGCCTCCACCGTGAAGCGCGTCGGCCTCGAACTCGGCGGCAATGCGCCCTTCATCGTCTTCGACGACGCGGACATCGATGCTGCGGTCGAAGGGGCGATGGTCTCCAAGTACCGCAACATGGGCCAGACCTGCGTCTGCGCCAACCGCATCTTCGTACAGGACAAGGTGCACGACGAGTTCGTCGCCAAGTTCACGGCACGGGTGAAGGCGCTCAAGGTCGGCAACGGCCTGGAGGCCGGCATCGACCAGGGGCCGCTGATCAAGCCGGCGGCGGTCGACAAGGTCGAGGCCCATGTGAACGACGCCATCGCCAAGGGCGGCAAGGTCGAGACCGGCGGCAAGCGCTCCGACCTCGGCCAGACCTTCTTCGAGCCGACCGTCATTTCCGGCGTCACGCCGGACATGCTGGTGACGCGCGAGGAGACCTTCGGCCCGCTCGCCCCGATCTACCGCTTCAAGACCGAGGACGAGGCGATCCAGCTTGCCAACGCCACGCCGTTCGGCCTCGCCAGCTATTTCTACGGCCGTGACATCGGCCGCGTCTTCCGCGTCGCCGAGGCCCTGGAATACGGCATGGTCGGCATCAACACCGGCCTCGTGGGTACCGATGTCGCCCCCTTCGGTGGCGTCAAGGAATCCGGCCTCGGCCGCGAGGGATCGCACTACGGCCTCGATGAATTCATCGAGATCAAGCTGATGATGCTCGGCGGGATCCAGTAAGCCTGCTCCATCGGTGGAGATGCGAAGGGCGGCGCGGCAAGGCGCCGCCCTTTTTCGTCGTACGGTGCGGCTGGGGCATATCAAGGTGTTCCCGCGCGCTCAGCGCCGCGCCACACTCACCGGCGCAAGCGACCTCAGCCCCCGCGCAGGAACGATGACGAGATCGAGCTCCGGCCGCCCGCCGCGACCGATCGACAGCCGTTCCGGCTCGCCGATCACCTCGAACTGGCTTTGCAGCGCGGCCTGCTGGCGGGCCCAGGTTCCGGCGAGGGCGACGATGAGGATGTCGCCGCCGCGGAAGGCCCGTGGCACCTGCCGGAAGGCGAAGCCGCGGGGGTCGGGGCCGATGACCATGACGTCGGCGCGATCACCGACGGCGAGATCGATCTTGCCGCCCTCGTTCCAGGTCAGCCCGACCACCACGGGACCGGCGCCCTTGGCCGCCCCCCTGGCGGCAAGCACCGGCCTGAGCGCGGTCCAGTCGAGGGCGTCGACGGTCGGGTCCGCCCGCACCGGGACGCCGAGGCGCGTCAGGACACCGGTGGCACCGATGGCGCCGACGCCGAGGGACAAGGCCACCGCGAGCCCGACGCACCACTTCGCCCAGGCACGCGGCGAGGGGCTCGCCTGAGGGTTCGCCACCATCCAGGCGCCGAGCAAGGGAAAGACGAAGAACCAGCCGGGCATGGGCCAGTGCGGCAGCGCCCAGCCGGACCACAGCGACTGGAGCGTGAAATAGAGGATCGTCGGGGCCGCCAGTGCCATCAGCAACAGGCGGCGCGGCTCCTTGAGCAGGCCGAGGTTCTGCGCCGCGATGGTGGCGAGCGGCACGGCGATCCAGGGGCTGAGCCAGACGAACTGGCCGGCCAGCATCTGCGCGAAGGCGGACGGCGTCAGCCCCTGTCCGCCACCCCGTCCTGCCTGAAAGCGCAGCGAGGCCCAGTCGTTGGCGATGTTCCAGACGATGACCGGCGAGACGGCGAGCGCCGCCAGCGCGGCACCGGCATAAGGCGCGGGGTGGGCGAGCCAGCGGCGATGCTCGGTCGCCAGCAGGAAGAGCGCGAGGCCGAAGACGACGAAGAGCGCCGAGTATTTCGACAGGCCGGCAAGCCCGAAGCAGGACCCGGCGATCAGCCAGGCCGTCCAGGGTGACGGGCGCTCGTCCTCCCGCGGGAAGAACAGCCTGACCAGCGCGAGGATCCCGCCGGAAAGGAAGAACAGCAGCGGTCCGTCCGGCACGATCCAGGTGCCAGGAGAGGCCAGGAAGAACAGCGAGGCATTGAGCGCCAGCACGGCCCAGACGGACGGCCAGCCGCCGAACAGCCGCTCGGTCATGCGGAACATCAGCCAGGACGTGCCGGCGAAAAGCGCGATGAACGGCAGCCGAACCGCCCAGTTCGTCCCGAAGACGAGCAGGGACATATGGGCGAGCCACAGGTGCAGCGGCGGGTGGTCGAAATAGGACAGCGCCAGCCGGCGCGCCTGCCCCAGCGTGTAGCTCTCGTCGACTCCGAAGCCGAGCAGCGCGGCGAAAGCGACGCGCAGGGCGGTGAAACCGAGGATCACGATCAGCGCCGCCCGCGCCGGGTCATCGGGCAGGCTGGCAAGCGGCTTGTCGGAGGCGGAGGCGGACGTCATAGCCTCGGGTTACCAGAGCGGCGCGGCGAATGCACCCGCACGGCGCTCAGGCGCGCTGGCGATAGCTCTGCACCGCATCGCTCACCGACTTCGCGCCGAACAGCACGAAGGTCAGGCCCACCAGCCGCGTCACGATGAGCCCGTGGGTCAGGAAGAAGCGGCGGACGGCAGGCAGCCCTGCAACCGCTACCAGGATGATGTCGGCGAGGACGAAGCCGAGAAAGGCGACGAGCATCACAAACGGTGCGAGATCCCACGTCAGGAGGCCGGAATAGTGCCCGACCAGCACCGTGAACATGGCCACGGACACCGGATAGGCCTTCGGGTTTGTGACGCCGAAGATCAGCCCGGCAATCAGCGGATGACGGCCGCCGATCACCGTCGTGCCCGAAGCCTCCTTCGCCATCAGGGCCTTCACGCCGAGAAAGATCAGATAGGCGCCGCAGAGAAGGCCGAGGATCTCGAACAGCAGCGGACCCAGTTGGTTGACGCCGACGATGGCAGCCAGCGCCAGGGTTCCCCATACGACGTCGCCCACCAGATGACCGGTGACGAACCAGGTTCCAGACACGCGTCCGTCCTTGGCTGCCAGCGCGAAGAGCGCGAGAAAGGCGGGACCGGGGGTCAGCACATAGATCATCGCCGCAGCGATGGTGGCGAAGAAGAGGCCGAGGGTCATGGGCGGCAGACTCGCTGAACGGACGCGGCAGCCCACCATGCCGGGCGCAGGGCGTCAAAGGCGCGCCGCGCAGCCCTGTCGTGACGCAGCACCGCGCATGTCCTATTGCTGATACAGAACAGGCCCAGGGGTCAGGGGGATGCCGTGATCGTCGTGATCTTCGAGGTGATGCCGGCCGAGGGCGCCCTGCCCGGCTACATGGACCATGCCGCAAGGCTTCGGCCGGAACTGGAGGCGATCGACGGCTTCATCTCGGTCGAGCGCTTCCAGAGTCTCACCGACCCTTCGAAGCTGTTGTCGCTGTCGTTCTGGCGCGACGAGGAGGCGGTGAAGGCCTGGCGCAACCACGCGATGCACCGGGCGACGCAGGCGGCCGGCCGGGACGGGATGTTCGCAGGCTACAGGCTGCGCGTCGCGCAGGTGCTGCGCGACTACGACATGGTGGAGAACCGCGCGGAAGCGCCAGCCGACAGCCGCGAGCGCCACCGCGCCTGAGCGCGGTGGCTGTCGACAGCGGCAGAACCGTCAGTTCTGCAGCTTGATGTTGCCCTTCTCGATGATCGTCTTGAACTTGGCGATCTCGGTCACGGCCTTCTGACGCATCTCGGCACCCGTCGAGGGAATGGAAGCAGCCCCCATTTCCTCGAAGCGCTTGATCACCGCCGGATCCTTCAGGGCCTCGATCTGAGCTTTCTCCAGCGCCTCGACGATCTCCTTCGGCGTGCCCTTCGGCGCGACGAAGCCGTTCCACGAGGTGATGTCGAAGCCCGGCAGGGTATCGTTGAGCGGCGGGATCTCGGGTGCGATGGCTGCCCGCGTGGCGGAGGTCACGGCGATGCCGCGGATCGTGCCGGCCTTGTAGTGCGGATAGGGCGAGGTGAAGTTGTCGAAGGACAGCTTGACCTCACCGGTGATCAGCCCCTGCACCAGCGCTGCCGAGGAGCGGAACGGGACGTGGCCCATGCGCGTGCCGGTCAGCTGCATGAAAAGCTCGGCCGACAGGTGGATCGAGGTGCCGATGCCGGACGAACCGAAGTTCTCCTTGCCCGGATTGGCCTTCAGGTAGGCGATCAGCTCGGCGAGGTTGTTCGCCGGGATCGAGGGATGGATGCAGAGGAAGTTCGGCTGGGACGACGACAGGCCGATGAACTCGAAATCGTCCATCGGCTTGAACGGCAGGCGATCGCCATAGAGGTTGGGATTGACGCCGTGGGTCGAGATCGTTGTCATGCCGATCGTGTAGCCATCGGCCGGAGCGCGGGCCAGCGCGGCGACGCCGACGTTGCCACCGGCACCGGCACGGTTCTCGATCACGAAGCTCTGTCCGAATCTTTGGGTGAACTTCTCGCAGACGATGCGGCCGATGACGTCCGTCGAACCACCGGCGCCGAAGGGAACGATGCAGGTGACCGGTCGGGCGGGATAGGCTTGGGCAAAGGTCTCGGAAGCGAGGAAGGGCGCCGAGAGCGCGCCTGCTGTGATTCCGAGCGCAGTTCGCCTGTTGATCGTCGTGGTCATGGATCCTCCTGGGAAATGAAAAGGGTGCGGCTTGCGCGCCGTCTTGGCCGGGAACCTAGCACGGCTCTGCGGTCACGCAACGGTGAACGCGCGCCGCCCGACGTCAGGAGGACGGCTGCCCCGGCTCGGGGGCAGCCAAGCGTCTCAGGGCATGGAGCGGAGCTGGCGCGGCAGCGCCGCCAGATCGGCCTCGAGCTCGCCAATGCGGGCACGCAGGGCCGATTCCGCCTCGGTGCGGTTGGCAAATTCGGCCGTGTCGACGACGAATTTCTCGCCGCGGAACAGGCCCGACTTCTTCACCTTGACGCCGTTGGTCCTCAGATCCTCGAGCAGCTTCTGGGCCGCCGTGATCTTGGCGTTGATGGCGTTGTTGTGTTCGAGGGCGACCGCGCGATCACGCTCGCGCTGGGAATCGGCGAGGCGCGCGTTGCGCGCATCGATGCGGGCCCGGTAGACGGACGCCTCGATATATTCGGTGCGCTGGCAGACGACCAGCAGCGACGCCGTCGTGCCGGCAGCCCAGCCGAGGCCGAAGGCGCCGAGCACGGCCTCGGCCTCACGCCGATTGCCTTGGCGCACGACCTTCTGGTGCTCGTGATACGTCAGGCTCTTGTCCAGGGGGACGACCATCTTGATCTCCCACTGGTCCTCGTTGAGCGAGGCGATCAGCTGGTCGAGACGGGACGTGATCTCGGGAACGTCGACCGTCACCGCCCCGAGGCTCCACTCCTTGTCGCCCTCCGTCTTGGTCCAGTTGGGGAACAGGTCGACGGTGAACTGCTTGGTCTCGATCCAGGGGATCATGGCTGATGAACTCGTCGGCAGGGAGGTCGTGGAGGCAGGCGGCGGAACGGGGGAACGCTGAGGGACAGCAACGGGCGGGAACACTGCGGCTGCCGGCTGCTCCGGCGAGGGGTCCGCCCCGGCGGGCGAATCGACGGGTGCAGTCACCACGCGAGGATCGAGCACGACGGGCGGCGGCACGGTGGGAACATCGGGCGCCCCCATCGGTGGATCCGGCCGGTCGAGGCTGAAGCCGTCGAGGGCAGCGGCCAGTTCGTCGAGCTTGGCCCGGTCGGCCGGCGCCAGCTCAACGGAGGGGGCGTTCGCGGGTGCCGCTGCCGGCTGCGAGTCCGTCGAGGTAGCGGGTCCAGATCGCGTCGTGGTCTCGTCCGAGCTCATACAGGTAGTCCCATGAGTAGATGCCGGAGGAATGCATGTCGTCGAAGGTGAGGCGGACGGCGTAGTGTCCGACCCGGTCGACCCCGATCAGCTGCACGTCCTTCTTGCCCCCGACGAACTTGCGTTCCGATGGTGAATGCCCCTGCACTTCGGCTGAAGGGCTCTCCACCCGGAGATATTCGGCGTCGAGGGCGAAAATGTGCCCGTCGTCGAAGGTGACCGTCAGGCGGCGGCGGTCGGACGACAATCTCAATTCGGTCGGCCAGGCATGCTGGCGGCCGGTGGCGCCTTCGACAGCGCTGATCTCCCGCATCGCCGCATCTCCCTGAGCGAGAACGTGTCGCAGAACGGAACGGAGAGGTAGACTGTTCCGGAGCGCACTTCAACGCCGCAGGGCGTGACGAATGGCACAAGCTTGCCTAAATAGAGATCATGGCGGCCGGCTGTATGCCGGCGACCGGAAGGATTTCATGTTCGACGCTGCAGCCTCGGTGAAGCCTGTTCCGATGATCGACCCCTTCGGGAGGTCGATCGACTATCTGCGGGTCTCGGTGACGGACCGCTGCGATTTCCGCTGCGTGTACTGCATGTCCGAGAACATGGCCTTCCTGCCGAAGAAGGACCTGCTGTCGCTCGAGGAACTGGACCGGCTCTGTTCGGCCTTCATCGCCAAGGGCGTCCGCCGGCTGCGCCTCACGGGAGGCGAGCCCCTCGTCCGCAAGGACGTCATGACCCTGTTCCGTTCGCTGTCGCGCCATCTCGACCGGGGGACGCTGGACGAACTGACGGTCACGACCAACGGTTCGCAATTGGCGCGTCATGCCGCCGACCTCGCGGCTTGCGGCGTCCGGCGGATCAACGTCTCCATGGACACGCTGGATCCGGCCCGGTTCCGCGCCATCACCCGCTGGGGCGATCTCGACGCCGTGCTCAAGGGCATCGATGCGGCGCTGGCCGCCGGCATCCATGTGAAGATCAATGCGGTTGCGCTGAAGGGTGTGAACGAGGCCGAGATACCCGACCTCGTCGCCTGGGCGCACGGCAAGGGCATGGACATCTCCTTCATCGAGGTCATGCCGCTCGGAGACATCGAACCATCGCGCCTCGACCAGTACCTGCCGCTCTCGCTGGTCCGCGCGCGCCTTGCGGAGCGCTGGACGCTCGCCGAGAGCCAGCACCGGACCGGCGGCCCGGCGCGTTACGTGGACGTTGCCGAGACCGGCGGGCGGATCGGCTTCATCACGCCGATGACCCACAATTTCTGCGAAAGCTGCAATCGCGTCCGCGTCACCTGCACCGGCACGCTCTACATGTGCCTGGGTCAGGAGGACGCGGCGGATCTTCGGGCACCGCTGCGCGCCTCGGAGGCTGACGATCTGCTCTTTGCCGCCATCGACCGGGCCATTGCCCGCAAGCCGAAGGGTCACGACTTTGTGATCGACCGGCGCTCACACCGGCCTTCGGTATCAAGACACATGAGCATGACGGGCGGTTGAAAGAATATGTCTCTCCGCCGCGGGTGAGCGAAATAATCGCCCGGTCCGACCAGATTGGCATCCGAAGGGTCGGAGAATAGGCGTTCCCTAAGGGAAATCGCCCCTTTCGCGCCACATTCGGATGGCCTATCTCGCCGCCATCCCAGAGCCATTGAGTGAGCGGATTCGTTCCGCGGCGGGCTCGTCTTGCATTCAACCCCACATGCCGTCCTGCGCAGCGAAGCGCCGGGCGACGCATTCCATTGAGGCGACCGCGATGAACCCCTCATCACCGGCGGCGCAGGTCGATCCCGTCCTCGTCCGGGATGCCCTGCAGCGGCTTCTCCAATCGTCCTTCGTGCCGGACGGGTCCGTTCTGGCCAAGATGCTGTCGCACGTCGTCGAGCGGACGCTCGTCGGCGATGGCCGCTCCATCAAGGCCTATACGATCGCCGTGGAAGCCTTCGGCCGGCCTTCCGACTTCGATCCCGATCGCGATTCGGCTGTGCGGGTGACCGCCATGCGCCTTCGCACGGCGCTTGATCTCTATTATGCGGGCCCGGGCGCGGATGATCCGCTGCGCATCCGCATGGTGCCCGGATCCTATCGCCCGCTGTTCGAACCCGCCGCGGTGCAGGCTGCCCCGGCCCCGGCAGGCGAAAGCATGCGCCCGGCCAGCGAGGCCGATGAGGAGCCGGTGCGGCGGGCGCGAGCCCCGGCGCTTGCGGGCTGGCTCGCGGCCCTGACGATCATCTTGGCACTGAACGTCGTGATGACCGTCTCCCTGATGGCGTACCAGTTGCGCGGCGACGGCGTGACGGAAGTGCAAGCCGTCAAGCCGGCCTTCAAGGGCGTCAGAACGGCCGAGAAGCCGCCCCAGCGCGACCCCGTCTACGATCTCATCCGGCACAACGTGCAGCGCAGCTTCCAGCAGTCCGTCGAGTAGCCCTGCATCGCGGGGCAGCTGCGACGACGCTGCCCTCGACGCCACGACGAACTGGCGCTAGCTGAATCGCAGGGACGAAGCGACCGGAGCGCACAAGCGTGGCCAATTATGACGTGATCGTTGCCGGCGTCGGCGCGATGGGATCGGCTGCGGCCTACCAGCTGGCGCAACGTGGCCAGCGTGTGCTCGGGCTGGAGCGTTTCGACATTCCCCATGCCATGGGGTCGTCCCACGGCACGAACCGGATCATCCGCCTCGCCTATTTCGAGCACCCGCTCTACGTGCCGCTGCTGCGGCGGGCGTACGAGCTCTGGCGCTCCACCGAAACGGCCTTCGGCGAGCAGCTTCTCTACATCACCGGCGGCATCGATGCCGGCCCCCTCGGCGGGCGCGTGGTCGGAGGTTCGCTCGCCGCCTGCCGTGAACACGACCTGCCGCACGAACTGCTCGACGCGCGCGAGGCCATGCGCCGGTTTCCGGGCTTCCGGCTCGCCCCCGACCAGGTCGCCAACTTTCAGGCCGATGCCGGCTTCGTCATGAGCGAACGCGCCATCGTCGCCCACGTCACCATGGCCATGGCCGCGGGCGCCGAGATCCGGGCGCGCGAAGCGATCCTCGGGTGGGAGCCGACGGCAGGCGGCGGCGTGCGCGTCACGACGTCCCGCGGCACCTACGAGGCGGGCCGTCTGATCCTGTCGACCGGCGCCTGGATCGCCGACCACGCCCCTGCCCTTGTCGGTCTGGCGGTGCCGGAACGCCAGGTGCTCGGCTGGTTCCAGCCGAAGGTGCCGGCCCATTTCGCCCTCGGTGCCTTCCCCGTCTCCATCGTCGAGACGGCGGAAGCCTCCTGCTACCAGTTCCCGATCTTCGGGGTGCCAGGCTTCAAGATCGGTCTCTACCACCACCTGAAGCAGACCGGCCATGCCGACAGCCTGTCGCGCGAGCCGACCGAGCAGGACGAGGCGGCGCTGCGGGAGGTCCTGCGGGAGACCTTCCCGGACGCCGACGGACCGCTGCTGGGCCTGCGCTGCTGCATGTTCACCAACACCCCGGACGAGCATTTCGTCGTCGACACGCTGCCCGGCCTGCCGCAGGTGGTGGTCGCCTCGCCCTGTTCGGGCCACGGCTTCAAGTTCTCCAGCGTGATGGGGGAAGTCCTCGCAGACCTCGCGACATCCGGCTCCACGCGGCACGACATCTCGCTGTTCCGCCTCGACCGGTTCGCCGCCGGAGCCGGAGCGTGACACCCCTCACGGCTCCGGCCGTGGACGCCGGCGCCAATCGCCGGGGCATCATCGCCATGTGCACGGCGATGGCCTGCTTCATGACCAATGACACGCTGGTCAAGCTCGTCGCGCGGGACCTGCCCTCCGGCGAAATCATCGCCATCCGCGGCGGCTTCGCCACGGTGATGGTCTTCACCTGGCTGGTGATCGCCGGTCATGCCCGGCAGATCGGCAAGGTCGCCTCACCGCTGGTCGCCAGCCGCGCCGGACTGGAGGCCATCGTCGCATTCCTCTTCATCACCGCCATCGCCGACATGCCCATCGCCGACATCACGGCGATCTTCCTCATCACCCCCCTTCTCATCACCGCCCTGTCGGGACCGCTGCTGAAGGAGCAGGTGGGCTGGCGCCGCTGGTCGGCGGTCATCGCGGGCTTCCTCGGCATGCTCCTGGTGGTCAAGCCCGGTGGCGCCGGTTTCGTCGCTGGTTCCGCCACAGCCATGGCGCTGGCCAGCGTGGTGTTCTGCGCGGTGCGCGACATGGTCACGCGCTTCATCGATCCGCGCATTCCGACGATCGTCATCACGCTCACGACCTGCGTGGCGGTGGGTGGCTTCGGGGCCGCGATGATCCCGTTCCAGGGATGGGTGGCGCCGACGACCACCCATGTGCTCATCCTGCTCGCTGCCGCCACGGTGGTGGTCGTCGGCAACCACGCCATGATCCTCGCCTTCCGCGGGGTGGAGGTCTCGCTGGTCTCGCCGTTCCGCTATTCGGTCATGGTCTGGGCCATCGTCTCGGGGATCACCGTCTTCGGAGAGTGGCCGGACATGGCAAGCTGGGCGGGGATCCTGCTGATCGTCGGGGCGGGCCTCTACACGCTGCATCGCGAGCGCGTGCGCCTGCGCATGCGAGATGCCAAGATCGAGGCCGAGACCACGCTCCCCTGACATTGCCTTGGCCTGTGTGTCGCCCGTTGCGCCTGCAGTGCAATTTTCGGTGCCGAACATCCGTCTTTCGGGCGCTATGGACGCCAAACCCCTATTGTTCGTGTCCAAGCCGTGGCATAGAGAAGCGGTGGCGCTTCGGCGCCAAACCGGTCACCGCACAACAACCGCGGGACTGGTCAGCGGGACAGGCATGACGGGCGATCACGGCGGGCCAGGGCTTGTGCTCCTCAAGGGGAGCCGAGCGGCCACCTCAGGGCTCCTCTCCTGACGGCACCACGGACCGGATCGCCGGCCGCTTGCCGCTCGGATGGGCCATGATCAATCGGAGGGCTGCATCCCGCGAGGTCATGGCCTTCCAGGGAGTGTGCCCGGCATGCAGGGATTGCTTTCCATCAGCCGCGTCATCGACGCGGTGAACACCGCCATCGGCAAGACGATCAGCTGGCTGATCCTCGTCGCGGTCATCATCTCGGCGGGCAATGCGATCATCCGCAAGGTGTTCTCGAGTTCATCGAACGCCTGGCTGGAGATGCAGTGGTACCTGTTTGGCGCCGTCTTCATGCTCTGCGCGGCATGGACGCTGCTCTCCAACGAGCACATCCGCATCGACGTCGTGAACAGCCTGCTGCCGAAGCGGGTGCGCAACTGGATCGACGTGGTCGGCCACACCCTCTTCCTGATGCCCTTCTGCATCCTGCTGCTCTATGACAGCTGGCCCTTCTTCCTGAAGTCCTACCTGCAGAACGAGCAGTCGATGAACGCGGGCGGCCTCGTCGTCTGGCCGGCCAAGTTCCTGGTCGTCGCGGGCTTCGTGCTCCTGCTGTTCCAGGGTGTCAGCGAACTCATCAAGCGCATCGCCATCATGCGCGGCGAGTTGGAGGACGTGCACGGCGGCGGCCATCACGAGATGGCCGAAGCTGAAGCGGCGCGCCTGCTTGAGGTCGCCAAGGCCCAGGGCCTGCTCGACGCGGCCAAGAAGTAAGAGCGTTCCGGGAGAAAACACGTGTCACTTCGCCTTCCCCTCTCGGGCGCCCTCGCGGCTGCCGCACTGACCCTCCTCGGCCTGTTCCTGTTCTCCGAACCGGCGCTGGCTGCCACCGACGGCGCCGGCTTCGGCGGTTTCCTGCGCGCCAACATGGCGCCGATCATGTTCGCCGCCCTCGTGGTCTTCCTGCTGCTCGGCTACCCGGTCGCCTTCGCGCTGGCCGCCAACGGCCTGTTCTTCGCCATCATCGGCATCGAACTCGGCCTGTTCCAGCCGAACTTCCTGCAGGCGCTGCCCGAGCGCATCTACGGGACCATGAACAACGATACGCTCCTGGCGATCCCGTTCTTCACCTTCATGGGCCTCATCCTCGAGCGATCCGGCATGGCCGAGGACCTGCTCGACACCATCGGCCAGCTCTTTGGCTCGATCCGCGGCGGCCTCGCCTATGCGGTCATTTTCGTCGGCGCGCTTCTCGCTGCGACCACCGGCGTCGTCGCCGCCTCGGTCATCTCGATGGGCCTCATCTCGTTGCCCATCATGCTGCGCTACGGCTATGACCGGCGCCTCGCCACAGGCGTCATCGCGGCATCGGGAACGCTGGCGCAGATCATCCCGCCCTCGCTGGTGCTTATCGTCATGGCCGACCAGCTCGGCCGCTCCGTCGGCGACATGTACGAGGGCGCTTTCGTTCCTGGCCTGGTCCTGTCGTGCCTCTATGCCGGGTACGTCTTCCTGGTCTCCATGATGACGCCGAAGAATGCCCCCGGCCTGCCGAAGGAAGCGCTCCTCTACCTGCAGGACGACGGCAAGCGCGGCACCTGGAAGCTCGGCATGCTCGTGCTGTTCTCCGCTCTGGTCGCCGTGTTCATCATGAACCAGACGAGCGTGAAGGGCGGCGCTGACTTCGTCATCCTGTCGATGTCGGTGGCGGTTCTCGTCGCCTTCATTGCCGCCGTCTGCAACTACTACTTCGGCGCGCAGCGGCTGATCCTGACGGTGGCCGCCACAACGGCGCTGATGGTCGCCTATTATTTCCTGAAGCAGGGCGGCCACACCACCTGGGCGCTCATCGCCGAGGCCGCGGCCTTCGGCTTCGCCTATGCGATCCTCGTCGGCATCGCCGAGCGCTTCGCCGGCGTGAAGCTCATCTCGCCGATCGCCGAGCAGGTCACCTTCGTCATGGTGCCGCCCCTCGGCCTGATTTTCCTCGTGCTCGGCACCATCTTCATCGGCCTCGCCACGCCGACCGAGGGCGGAGCCATGGGTGCGGCGGGTGCCATGATCCTCGCCATCATGAAGAAGCGCCTGTCCTGGGACCTCGTTCGCCAGGCGAGCGAATCCACCGCCAAGCTCTCGGCCTTCGTGCTGTTCATCCTGGTCGGCGCCCGCGTCTTCTCGCTGACCTTCTACGGCGTCAACGGCCACATCTGGGTCGAGCATCTGCTCGTCTCGCTGCCGGGCGGCCAGGCAGGCTTCCTGATCGTCGTCAACATCATGGTCTTCCTGCTGGCCTTCTTCCTCGACTTCTTCGAGCTGGCCTTCATCGTGGTGCCGCTGCTCGGCCCCGCGGCCGAGAAGCTCGGCATCGACCTGATCTGGTTCGGCGTCATCCTCGGCGTGAACATGCAGACGAGCTTCATGCACCCGCCCTTCGGCTTCGCGCTGTTCTACCTGCGATCGGTGGCGCCAAAGGAGCCCTATACCGACAAGATCACGGGGCTTCGCATGGAACCGGTGACGACGATGCAGATCTACTGGGGCGCGGTGCCCTTCGTGGTGATCCAGTGCATCATGGTGGCGCTCGTCATCATCTTCCCGCAGATGGTCATGCACTACAAGGCGACCGGCCCGCAGATGGACCCCTCCAAGGTGGAGATCCGAATCGAGCTGCCCGGCCTCGGTGGCGGCGGCCTCCCCGGCCTCGAGGGCCCCGG
>CAZPMD010000054.1:21579-28200 GCA_964587395.1 uncultured Hyphomicrobiales bacterium | reverse complement strand
CGCGAGGGCCGCGTCCGCCTCGGCGAAACGGTCGACGGGCTCCTCGCCCACCGCGATGTCCACGCCGGCATCGCGGTAGAAGACGAGCAGCGCCTCGACGGCCTCAGGGCTCAGGGGAAGGGTCATGGCGACCATCATATGCGAAAGGCCGGAGCGCTGCGACCCGCTCCGGCCTTCAGGCCTCCACCCGCTGCGACGCCGGGGAGGCGATGGGATGAACGCGGCTCAGCGGCGCGGATTGGCGACCAGCTGCGGGCCGGCGGCGCCGCCGTTCAGCGAAACCCACTGGTTCGGGTCGGTCTGCGACTGGCGCTTGATGAAGCGGTAGCCGGTCTCGTGCCAGAGCTTCACCTCGTTGGTGAAGTTGTCGAGGATGTAGTCGCCGCGGTCGGTGACGACGGTCAGGATGGCATGGCCGTCGCCGTTGAGATCGCGCACCACGGTGATCAGCATGGCCTCGCGCGGCACGCCGAGGGCGATCAGGCGGCGCTTCTTCTCGAGCACCAGGTCCTCGCAGTCGCCTTTGCCACCGACCGGATAGGTCCAGTATTCCTCGACGCCGAAGTGGTCCATGTCGGTCACCTGCTCGATCTCCCGGTTGACCTGGAGATTGACGCGGGCGAGCTGGGCGAAAGCGGCCGAGGTGAGGTTGACCGTCCGGGCGACGGGCGAGCGCTGGGCGCAATCCGCCGGATTTTCGCCACAGAACTGAACCCAGCCGATGGGCGCCGAGGTGGCAGCCCCCGCCGCAAGGGCGGCGACGCGGCGGACGCCCTGCTGGGCGGAAGCACCTTCGGCGACGCCGAAAATGCCGAGAGCGACGAACAACAAACAGGACGCAAAGCGACGCATAGGGGGATACCCTTGAACCAACGATGACTGCCCTGCGACCCGGGGCCATTAATCTCCTGTTAATCATTGCGGCTCAAGTGAGATGTTAAGACATCGTTAACGGACGTTACCAAGTGGTTAATGCCCGATACGCGGATGCAACGCCGCGGCAGGCGGCCCTCGGCCGCTCGGCGCGTTGTCATCGGCGGAAAGCCGTGCTTTAGAAATCGACCAAAGTTGCATGGGGCGCCCCGGCCCCGCGGATGACGAGGGATCTCAATGGCCGAAGCGATGGACCTGCCCGAGCGCGAGGGCATGGACTATGACGTCGTCATCGTCGGTGCCGGCCCGGCCGGACTGTCGGCGGCCATCCGCCTCAAACAGCTCGACGAGAACCTCTCCGTCGTCGTGGTGGAGAAGGGCTCGGAGGTCGGCGCCCACATCCTCTCCGGCGCGGTGATCGATCCGGCGGGCCTCGACGCGCTGCTGCCCGACTGGCGCGAGGACCCGGACCGCCCCCTGAAGCAGGAGGTCACCGACGACCGCTTCTACTTCCTCGGCCCTGCCGGCGGCCTGAGGCTGCCGAACTTCGGCATGCCGAAGCTGATGAACAATCACGGCAACTTCATCGGCTCGCTCGGCAATGTCACCAAGTGGCTGGCGGCCCGCGCCGAGGCGCTCGGCGTCGAGATCTATCCGGGATTTGCCGCTGCCGAGGTGCTGTTCGACGACAAGGGCGCGGTGACCGGCGTCGCCACCGGCGACATGGGCATCGACCGCAACGGCGAGGTCACCGACCGCTTCACCCGCGGCATGGAGCTGCGCGGCAAGTACACGCTCTTCGCCGAAGGCGCCCGCGGACACCTGACGAAGCAGCTCATCCGGCGCTTCAAGCTCGACGAGGGCCGCGAGCCCGGGAAATACGGCATCGGCCTGAAGGAGATCTGGCAGGTCAAGCCGGAGAACCACAAGCCGGGCCTCGTCCAGCACTCGTTCGGCTGGCCGCTCGACATGAAGACCGGCGGCGGGTCCTTCCTCTACCACGCCGAGGACAACCTCGTTTACGTCGGCTTCGTCGTGCATCTCAACTACGAGAACCCGACGCTGTCCCCCTTCGACGAGTTCCAGCGCTTCAAGCAGCACCCCTTCGTGCGCCCGACCCTGGAGGGCGGCAAGCGCCTGTCCTACGGCGCCCGCGCCATCACCGAGGGCGGCTGGCAGTCCGTGCCGAAGCTCTCCTTCCCCGGCGGCGCGCTGATCGGCTGCGCGGCCGGCCTCGTCAACGTGCCGCGCATCAAGGGGTCACACAACGCGGTGCATTCCGGCATGCTGGCGGCCGAGCATCTGGCCGAGGCGCTGCAGGCCGGGCGCGCCCATGACGAACTCGCCTCCTACGAGGCCGCCTGGCGCTCCAGCGCTGTCGGCAAGGACCTGTGGACGGTGCGCAACGTCAAGCCGCTGTGGTCCAAGTTCGGCACCATCGGCGGCGTCATCCTCGGCGGCATCGACATGTGGATCAATTCGCTGATCGGCGTCTCGCCCTTCGGCACGCTGAAGCACGGCAAGGCGGATTTCGCCACGCTGAAGCCGATCGACCAGGTGAAGCCCATCGTCTACCCGAAGCCCGACGGCGTCATCTCCTTCGACAAGCTGTCGAGCGTCTTCATCTCCAACACCAACCACGAGGAGGACCAGCCGGTCCACCTCACGCTGAAGGACCCCTCCGTCCCGATCACCCAGAACCTGCCTAAATATGGCGAGCCGGCGCGGCTCTATTGCCCGGCGGGGGTCTATGAGGTGGTCTATGCCGACCCCGAGGCGAAGACCGATCCGAAGTTCGTGATCAACGCGCAGAACTGCGTCCACTGCAAGACCTGCGACATCAAGGACCCCGCCCAGAACATCAACTGGGTGACGCCGGAGGGCGGCGGCGGGCCGAACTATCCGGGGATGTGACGAGCGAGGGCGCCTGCGGGCGCCCTCTTCTTGTCCGGCACGCCGTTCGCCCGCGCCTCACCGCGGCGGCGGGAACTTCTCGAAGGCCGGCACGCCCTCCGGGAAGAGGTGGAACGGCTGCGCCTCGGAGGTGTAGAAGACGACCTGCGGCCCACCATAGACGGAAGGATCGTCGAGCCCGCCGACCTTGAGGATCACGGCGTTCTTCCGGCGCGGGCTCAGGGTGGCGAGATGGGTGCCGCAGGTGGCGCAGAACTCGCGCGTCACCGGGTTCTCGAGATCGGGTCGGCTGTAGCGCGCCGGCTCGCCCTTCACATAGCGGAAGCCCTCGACCGGCATGGCCATGAAGTAGTTCTCGGCGCCGCCGGCGATCTTCTGGCATTCCCGGCAGTGGCATTGCCCCCGGAACATCGGCTCGCCATCCGCCTCGTAGCGCACCGCGCCGCAATAGCATCCGCCCATCAGCATGGCCCACTCCCGCTCCAGGATGCAGGGCCCCACGGCCCGCACCGGACGCGAGGCTAGAACGGGAAATCCCGTCTGGCGATATCGGGCGAAAGGCGGTTGCGGACGGACCTCAGCCCCGCACGCGGTGCAGCGTCGTGGTGTGGCCGTTGCCGCAGCGCGACGAGATGCGGTCACGCGTTTCCAGCGTCACCGAGCACCAGGTCTCCGAGGTGCGGCTGCCGTCCGAGCAGCGGCCGCGAAAATTGAGCCGCGAGGTGAAGCCGGTCAGCCGCCCGCGCCCTTCCGTGCCGCAGCGCCCGGCGGCGCGGGTGTTGAACAGCTCGCGGGCCGTGATCTGGGCGCCCTGCACGCGGATCTCGACCCCGGCGCGCCCGCCGGGCTGCGCCGCCCAGAAGCCGGCGAAGTCGGCGCCCCTGAGGCGATCGCCCTGCGGGGCGCTGCGGGCGGGCGCGGGCGCCTGCGCCGCAGCGGTCAGGGGAAAGGCGATGAGGGCTGCCAGGGCGAGAAGGGTGGTGCGCGTGGTCATGATCTCATCCTGCCCGGAGGCTTGCGGCGAATCCGTGACGGCAGACTACAGCCTGTGCCCCTGTTCGGCGATGGCCGGCAGGCGCCCGACGGGGCCGGTTGCCGTGTGGGGGCCGGCCGGCTACCGCTGTCGCCGGAGGCCTGCCGCATGACCGTCGACCTGACCATTGCCGAACTCACCGGGCGCTTTCCCGACTTCCGCGTCGCCGTGCTCGTCTGCGATGACCTCACCGTCCCTGCCGGGCGCCCCGCCGACCTCACCGCCATCATCGCGGAACGGGAGGCGGCGGCGCGCGCGGCATGGGGCGGCAGGGAGCTCTCGGAGATTCCCGGCATCGCCGCCTGGCGCGCCGCCTACAAGGGCTTCGGCATCAGGAAGACCAGCTATCGCTGCTCGGTGGAACGATTGATGAAGAACGCCCTCGCCGAACGCCCCCTGCCCGCCATCAACGGCTTCGTCGACGCCTACAACGCCGTCTCGCTCTCGGCCGTCGCCTGCGTCGGCGCCGACGACCTCGACAGGGCCCCAGGGCCCTTCGCATTCCGCTTCTCGAGAGCGTCCGACACCTTCATCGACATGGCGGCGGAAGCAGGCGAGGACCCCAACGATCCGCCGAAGGAGGGCGAGGTGGTCTATGCCGGTGCCGGCCACGTGCTCTGCCGGCGCTGGAACTGGCGGCAGGACGCCCGCTCCATCATCACGCCCGCGACATCGCGGGCGATCCTCACCATCCAGACCAATGGCTGGGGCGATCTCGACGCCGCGGTGGCCGATGCGCAGGACCTGATCGGCCGCTTCTGCGGCGGGCGGATCGCGGTGGCAATCGCCGACCGGAACAATCCCTCCGTCACGGTGGTTTGATCGCGACCGGCTCCGTCCGCCGGGGTCGCCGCAGCGCGCCCTCACCCCTATGTTGGCAGGCTGGCGATGGCGCTCATCGCCCCGCCGAGCCCAGAATCCCCCGAAGGAGGTCCCCCATGAACCGTTCCGCAAGCGCCGTCTGGCGCGGCACCGGCCGCGACGGCAAAGGCACCATCACCACCCAGTCCGGCGTGCTGGATGCCGCCGCCTATGCCTTCACCACCCGCTTCGAGAACGAGAAGGGCACCAACCCGGAAGAGCTGATCGCCGCTGCCCATGCCGGCTGCTTCACCATGGCGCTGGCCTTCGCGCTGCAGCGCGAGAACCTGACCCCGAACGAGTTGAAGACCGAGGCGGTGGTATCCCTCGACAAGGACGGCGCCGGCTTCAAGGTGACGAAGTCCGCCCTCACCCTGGTGGCCGATGTGCCGGGCATCGACCGTGAGAAGTTCGGCGAGATCGCCAGGGGCGCCAAGGAAGGCTGCCCGATCTCCCGCCTGCTGAACGCCGAGATCACGCTCGACTGGTCGTTGACCTGACCGGTTCGCCGGTCCGGCACGCGAATCTTGCGCTCCGGTTACTCCGCCGGGGCGCTTTTTCGTCAAAGGCTGGCCCGGCGTTAAATCCGTCCTCATGACTCTGCGTCATGCTGGTTGGACATGAGCTTCCCCTGAGAGAGTCCATGGCCAACGATGTGGCAGTGAATTTCCGCAAGAACCGCGGCCGGAGCGACGAGGCCGTCGAGTCTCCGGCGCGTGGCGGCCTGTCGACGCTGGTTCTCGTCGTCGGCGCGATGGCGATCGGCTTCGCCGGCTACAGCTTCGCTCCCGCCAGTCTCTCGCTTGCCTCGGTGGCCTCCCTGTGGCGCGGTCAGGCGCCGGCCGCCCGTCCCGCCTCGGCGGACAGCACCCCGCGACAGGCCTCAGTCGTTCCCGGCGTGCGCGAGGTGGGTGGTGGTGCGATGGGCTTGCCGATCGTCGGAACGGCCTCGCTGTCACAGGTCTATTCGCCGGTCGGACCGGTGGTGATCCGCAAGCGCGATGGCTACGTCGAGATCGACGGCCCCGGCCTCATCCCGCCGCCCATCGGTCCGCGCCGGTCCAGTCAGTCCATCTTCGATCATGGCGCAAGGCTCGCAACCGCCCTTGCCCCCCTCTCCTACACGCCCTGCGACAGTCACCTGCGCTATCTGGCGGCGGCCAACATCAACCTCTTCGTCGGCGGCTTCATGGCGCCGCGCACGCCCGTCGATCCGCGCGCGGCGGCCGATACGGCCTTCTGGCGCAAGCCCGAGGCGGGCGCGGTGCGACGCGCGGCGCTCATCCTCGCCGAGAAGGGCGCCTTCGGTCCGGCCGACTTCGGCATCGACGCATCGCCGCAGGCGCGCGGGCTGTTCGAGGGCATCACGCCGGGCCGGCCGGCCTGCGGCTGAGGACATTCGCTCTGCCGCCTTTTCGCCGGATTCGCGGCGCGTCATAGTGCAATGCATCATAGAGGCCGCGGGAGAGACTCATGCCGCCAGTCCTGATGGGAGCCGCGGTCGCGGCCGCCGTGATCGCCACCTACATCCTCGTGCGCAGGCAGTTCGCACCGGCGCTCAAGCCCGTGCGCGTGGAGGCTCCGGTCCGGCGTCTGCGCCGCGACCCGGTCACCGGCGAGTACCGGCCGTTCTGACGGCGGTTGACCCCCTCGCACCCGGTCATTAAGGGTCGGCACTGCTCGTCGCGACAGGCCGTTCCGCAATGTCTCCTTCCGATCTTCCTCCGCACATGCGGCCCGAACGCTCGTTCCAGGGCCTGATCCTGACATTGCATGCCTATTGGGCCGACAAGGGCTGCGTCATCCTGCAGCCCTACGACATGGAGGTCGGCGCCGGCACCTTCCACCCGGCGACGACGCTGCGCGCGCTCGGGCCGAAGCCCTGGAACGCCGCCTATGTGCAGCCCTCGCGCCGGCCCAAGGACGGCCGCTACGGCGAG
>CAZPMD010000054.1:4626-21569 GCA_964587395.1 uncultured Hyphomicrobiales bacterium | reverse complement strand
GTCTCCAGCACTACTACCAGTACCAGGTCATCCTGAAGCCGAACCCGCCGAACCTGCAGGAGCTCTATCTCGGCTCGCTGGAGGCCATCGGCCTCGACCCGAAGATGCACGACGTCCGCTTCGTCGAGGACGACTGGGAGAGCCCGACGCTCGGCGCCTGGGGCCTCGGCTGGGAGTGCTGGTGCGACGGCATGGAGGTCTCGCAGTTCACCTACTTCCAGCAGGTCGCCGGCTTCGAGTGCGCGCCGGTAGCCGGCGAGCTGACCTATGGCCTGGAGCGCCTCGCCATGTATGTGCAGGGCGTCGAGCGCGTCTATGACCTCAACTTCAATGGCCGCGAGGGGCCTGAGAAGGTCACCTATGGCGACGTCTTCCTGCAGGCCGAGCAGGAGTATTCACGGCATAATTTCGAGTTCGCCGACACGGAGATGCTGTTCGAGCAGTTCCGCATGGCCGAGCGCGCCTGCCGCAGGTATCTCGACGCCGGCGCGCCTGCGGAAGGCTCGGGCGAGAACCACAAATCGGCCCTGCCGGCCTATGACCAGTGCATCAAGGCGAGCCACGCCTTCAACCTGCTCGATGCCCGCGGCGTCATCTCGGTCACCGAGCGGCAGAGCTACATCCTCCGGGTGCGCGAGCTGGCCAAGGCCTGCGGTGCCGCCTGGCTACAGACCGAAGCCGGAGGCGCCGCCGCATGATCCTCACCCGTCGCGCCCTTGCCGCCGCGCTGATCCTCGCCGCAGCGCCCGCCATAGCCCAGCAGGCTGCCGGCCCCGATCCGGTGGCCGCGCTCCGCGCCTTCTACGCCAAGCCCGAGCGCGCGCCGGCCGAGCCCTTCATGTCGCAGCGCCTGCGCCGTCTGTACGAAGCGCAGAAGCGTCGCAGCGCCACCGCCGAGGGGCCGATGTCCGGCCTCGACTTCGGCTTCGCCTGCGGCTGCCAGGACCATGACGACAACTACCAGGCCCGGAACCGCTATCGCCTCGTCTCCCGCGACGAGGGCAAGGCCAGGGTGACGGTGACCGTCAAGCTCTTCGCCGACCAGGCGGAGACCCAGGACATCACCTTCGACCTCGCATTGGCGAACGGCCGCTGGCTCATCGACGACGTCTCGGGAGCGAGCGGCGACATCTCCTGGGTCCTGTCGCGCCTGCTGCAGATCCGAGGCTGACGGCGCCGACCACGGCGGCGATGCCGGCTTCTGCGCGAACTGTTGCATGGGTCCTCGTTCCACCCCACCCCGCCGGCCTTCGGCCGCCGACCCTCCCCCTCCAGGGGAGGGTGATGAACCGCCGTCATCGCGGATTTCTCCCGACTCGACAGGGCATCCACGCCGGGCGCAGCCTTCACCCTCCCCTGGAGGGGGAGGGTCGGACGGCGCAAGCCGTCCGGGGTGGGGTTGGCCTCGAGCGGAGCTTCCGTCATGGCCCGCGAGGGACTGACGCGGTTCAGGCTGGAACGGGCGCGCCGGCTGCGGGCTGACCAGACGCCCGCCGAGCGCCGGCTGTGGCGCGAACTGCACCGCATCCCGATCGACGGCACCCACTTCCGCCGGCAGGTTCCGATTGGCCCCTATGTTGCCGATTTCGCCTGCCTCGCATGCCGGCTGGTCATCGAACTCGACGGTGACCATCATGGTGAACCGAGCCAGCGGGACCACGACACCCGTCGCACCGCCTTTCTCGCCGCCGAGGGGTTCCGCGTCCTGCGCTTCTGGAACCATCAGGCGATGACGGACATGACGTCGGTACTGGACACGGTGCACCAAGCCGTGTTCTTGGGGCGCAATCCGGAGGCGCCCGTCACCCATCGGCGGGAACGGCGGCTCCAGCCCACCCCGGGCCGTCCTGCGGCCCGCCCCTTCCCCTCTCGGAAAGGGTGAATGAGGCCTCGCCGAGGCCCGGAAGACCGTCCGATGCCCGACCTTCTCCTCGAACTGCTCTCCGAAGAGATCCCCGCCCGCATGCAGGCGGATGCGGCCGCCCATCTGAAGAAGGCGGTGACCGACGCCCTCGTGGCGAAGGGCTGCCTCTACGAGGGCGCCCGGACCGTCGTCACGCCGCGCCGCATCGCGCTCTCCGTGCACGGCCTGCCCGCCGCCTCGCCCGACGTGAGGGAAGAGCGCAAGGGTCCGCGCGTCGGTGCGCCGGAGGCCGCCATCCAGGGCTTCCTGAAGAGCGCCGGGCTCGCCTCCATCGACGAGGCCACCATCCAGTCGGACCCGAAGAAGGGCGACAGCTACGTCGCCGTCGTCAACCGGCCGGGCCGCCCCACCCCGGATGTCATTGCCGAGATCGTGCCGGAGATCATCCGCGCCTTCCCCTGGCCGAAGTCGATGCGCTGGGGCGCGGCCTCGGTCTCGACCGCATCGCTGCGCTGGGTGCGCCCGCTGCAGTCCATCCTCTGCACCTTCGGCCCCGAGACCGAGGAGCCGGCGGTCATCCCCTTCAGCGTCGACGGCATCGCCTCCGGCGACGCGACGCGCGGCCACCGCTTCATGGCGCCGGCCACCTTCCGCGTGCGCCGCATGGACGACTACCTGACGAAGCTGGAAGCGGCCTTCGTCGTCGCCGACCCGGAGGAGCGCAAGCGCCGCATCCTAGCCGACGCGCGTAACCTCTGCTTCGCTCAGGGGTTCGAGCTGGTGGAGGACGAGGGGTTGGCGAACGAGGTGGCCGGCCTCGTCGAGTGGCCGGTCGTGCTGATGGGCGCCTTCGAGGAGGCCTTCCTCGCCATTCCCGACGAGGTGATCCGCGCCACCATCCGCGCCAACCAGAAATGCTTCGTGGTCCGCGACCCGAAGACAGGCCGCCTCGCCAACCGCTTCGTGCTGACCGCCAACCTGGAGGCGAGCGACGGCGGCGCGACGATCATCGCCGGCAACGAGCGCGTCATCCGCGCCCGCCTCTCCGACGCGCTCTATTTCTGGGAGACGGACCAGAAGCCGCTGCCGGACTTCGAGAACGCAGCGGCCAAGCCGCTGGACCAGCGCATGGCCAAGCTGCGCGCGCTCAACGTCGTCTTCCACGAGAAGCTGGGGACGCAGGGGCAGCGCGTCGACCGCATCAAGGCGCTGGCCCGCCACATCGCGCCGCTGGTGTCAGCCGATCCGGACCTCGCCGGGCGCGCGGCGGAGCTCGCCAAGGCGGACCTCATGACAGAGGTCGTCGGCGAGTTCCCCGAAGTGCAGGGCCTCATGGGCCGGAAATATGCGCTGCTGCAGGGCGAGCACGAGAGCGTCGCGGCGGCCATCGAGGACCATTACAAGCCGCAGGGTCCCTCCGACCGCGTGCCGACGGACAGGGTGGCCGTCGCCGTGGCGCTGGCCGACAAGCTGGACACGCTGGTCGGCTTCTGGGCGATTAACGAGAAGCCGACGGGATCAAAGGACCCGTTCGCGCTAAGGCGTGCGGCGCTGGGCGCAATTCGTCTTATTTTGGAGAGCGGTATCGCATTCGCGCTGAGACCCAACGCGGTTCTAGCAGGGCGCGCGATTATGGCAGATCAGCTTACGATTGAAGCTACATCTCTAAAGGCCAAACTTGATCCTTTGCATGCGACTGGCGATTTGAAATCTGATGGATTGCTCTCGCAACTGGCGGCCGCATCAACTGACGCGGTACGTGCTTTGCGGGGCAAGTCCATCGACGAGGTACCTGCCGTTGATTGGGAAGTCAGTCGCAGTTCAGACCTCCTCTCCTTCTTCCACGACCGTCTGAAGGTCCTGCTCCGCGACCAGGGCCAGCGCCACGACCTCGTCGATGCCGTGCTGGCCTCGGGCGAGGGCAATGACGACCTCCTGCTCGTCGTTCGCCGAGTCGAGGCGCTCGCCGCCCTGCTCGGCACCGAGGACGGGAAAAACCTCCTCGCCGGCACCAAGCGCGCCATGAACATCCTGCGCATCGAGGAGAAGAAGGACGGCCGCGCCTATGACGGCGCGCCCGACGCCGCCCTCGTCCACGAGAAGGGCGGGCCGGAGGAGCGGGCGCTCTACAATCTCCTGCAGTCGGCCGCGGCGCATGCCCGCGACCACGTGGGCAGGGAAGACTATGCCGGCGCGATGAAGGCGCTGGCCGAGCTCCGCCCGGCGGTCGATGCCTTCTTCGACAAGGTGACGGTCAATGCCGAGGACCCCGCGCTGCGCGAGAACCGGTTGAAGATCCTGAACGAGCTGCGTGCCGCGACGGCCACCGTCGCCGACTTCTCGAAGATCGAGGGCTGAAGCGAACTGAGGGCGCCGGCTACCGCCCCGCCACCTCGGTGAGCAGCGCCCGCATGGCGGGGGTCGGCTGGCCATAGGTGAGCGCGAGATCCTTGCCCACCCAGCGCGCCCAGGCCTGGCTGCCGTCCTCGCGGAACAGCACGAACAGCCTGTTGTCCTCGCAGGCCTGAGGGCGACAGACGACGCCGACGAGATAGCTGACACCGTCGCGGGCGATGGCGCGGGTCGGCTGCACGGTGCCCTCCCCGCCACCGCCGAACACGTGCACCCAGCGGTCGATGTTGCGCTCGCGGCGGAAGACCTTGTCCCAGGCCTCCTTGAACGCGGGGCGCTTCAGCAGGTCGTCGAGGCCTGGCAGTGGCTGCTGGGCCGATGCCACGGGAATGGCGGCGAACAGCACAAGACTGGCCAAAAGCGCCCGAACCAGCCGCATCAGAGCCCTTTCCCCTCCCTCAGCACCGCCTCGGCCTCGGGGGTCGGGCGGCCCTCGGCGTCCTGCAGCACCAGGCCGGGGAGGATGGCGGTGGGCGCGCGCGAGCCCTTGGTGCCGGTGGCGATGAGGCGGATGGCGGGCGCGTCCGGCTTGGGATGGATGGGACGCAGCGTGATGGCGCCGAAACGGCCCTTCATCGCGGCGATCAGAGCCTCGGGCCGGTCGGCACGATGGATCAGCGTCACCGTGCCGCCCGGACGCAGCACCGCCACCGCCGTGCGCAGGAAACCGGCGAGCAGGTCGTCGCCGCCCGAATGGGCGAGCCTCCTGCCTCCCGCCGGCGAGGCGCGATGGCGCGGCGCGTCGTGGAAGGGCGGATTGGTGATGACCCGGTCGATCTGGCCGACCAGCAGGCCGGCCTTCTCGCGCGGCGCCCCGCGCGTCAGCGCATCCATGACGAGGACGCGGGTGCGGTTGCCGAGACCGTTGGCGGCGGCGTTCTGCTCGGCGAGCGCGGCAAGCTCCGGATCGATCTCGACCAGCGTCAGGTAGCCTACCGGCACCCGCGCCGCGAGGCAGAAGGCCGCCGTGCCGACGCCCGAGCCGAGATCGAGCACCCGGTCACCGGCCGCTGCCGGCACGGCGGCGGCCAGCAGCACGGCGTCGTGACCCGCCCGATGACCGATCCGCGGCTGGGCCAGATGCACCCGTCCGCCGAGGACGGTGTCGGCGGTCGCGTCGAGAGAAGAGGGAGCCAGAACGTTCATATGCAACTTGTTGCATGGTTCGCGACGAATGCGAAAGCCGCAACTGCCGAACCGGAAGGCGTGTTTGTCATGGATCAGTCACGCGGAGGTCGGCGCCCCAGCCTGCCTCCCGGATCAGCCGGCGCGCCCGGTCGGCCTGGTCGGAGGGCACGAGCACCCGCAGCGGAAAGGCAGCGATCCGCGCCTCCAGCGCCGAGACGTGCCGGTCGGCGACGAAAACCGTGATCCCTTCCCCCTCCAGCAGCGCCTCCACCGCGCTGACGAGTACGGGATCCTGGGTGCGGATGATCTCGTCCATGGTGCCTCCCCGCCGCCCCTCGATGCGACCAATCGCGAAGCCCGCGCGGCTTGAGAAGACCACTCCAAGCCCCTATGGTCGCCACGACTTTCCGCCGCGTCCGGCGGAGCGGCAGTGGAGCATGGCGTGGCAGTCGTCGTCCCCTTCGAAAAGGATCGCGCCTCGATCGAGGCCCTGGTCAACGCCACCCGCCCGGACATGGAGCGGGTCAATGCCATGATCCTGTCGCGCACAGGCTCCGAAGTCACGATGATCCCCGAGGTAGCGAACCACCTGATCTCGTCCGGCGGCAAGCGCCTCAGGCCCATGCTGACCCTCGCCACCGCTGCCCTGTCCGGCTACCAGGGCGAAGGCCACGTCAAGCTCGCGGCTGCGGTCGAGTTCATGCACACCGCCACCCTGCTGCATGACGACGTGGTGGACGAGAGCGACATGCGCCGCGGCAAGCCGGCCGCCCGCATGGTCTGGGGCAACGAGGCCTCCGTGCTGGTCGGCGACTTCCTGCTGGGGCAGGCCTTCAAGATGATGGTCGAGGTCGGCTCGCTGCGTGCCCTCGACATCCTCTCCACCGCAGCCGCCGTCATCGCCGAGGGCGAGGTGATGCAGCTCGCCGCCGCCAAGAACACCTCGACCACCGAGGACGAGTATCTGGCCATCATCAACGCCAAGACGGCCGCGCTCTTCGCCGCCGCCTGCGAGGTCGGCCCGGTCATCGCCGAGCGGTCGAAGGCCGAGCAGGCCGCCGCCCGCGCCTATGGCATGAACCTCGGCATCGCCTTCCAGCTGGTCGACGACGCTCTCGACTACGGCGGCAAGTCGCAGAAGCTCGGCAAGAACACCGGCGACGACTTCCGCGAGGGCAAGATCACCCTGCCCGTCGTCCTCGCCTATCGCCGCGGCTCGGAGGCCGAGCGCGCCTTCTGGAAGAAGGTGCTGGTCGACGGCGACATCGCCGACGGCGACCTCGACACCGCCATCGGCTTCATGGCCCGCCACGGGGCCCTCGCCGACACCATCGAGCGTGCCCGGCACTATGGCGACATGGCCAAGGACGCGCTCGGGCTCTTCCCCGACTGCGCGCTGAAGGATGCCCTCGTCCAGGCGGTCGATTTCTGCATCGCCCGCGCCCACTGAGGAGCCGGGCATGGAGCCGTCGACAGTCGCGGACGGCGCCCTTGTCCTGTTCTCGGGCGGCCAGGATTCGGCCACCTGCCTCGCCTGGGCGCTCGACCGCTTCCCCCGTGTCGAGACTCTTGGCTTCGACTACGGCCAGCGGCATGCAGTGGAACTCGCCTGCCGTGAGACCATTCGCGACGGCCTGGCGGCGCAGAAGCCCGACTGGCGCGCGCGACTCGGGCCGGACCACACGCTCGGCCTCGGTGTTCTCGGCGAGGTCTCCGACACGGCGCTGACGCGCGACGTCGCCATCGCCATGACTGCCGAAGGCCTGCCCAACACCTTCGTGCCCGGCCGCAACCTCGTCTTCCTGACCTTCGCGGCGACCCTCGCCTATCGCCGTGGCCTGAAGCACATCGTCGCCGGCATGTGCGAGACCGACTATTCCGGCTATCCCGACTGCCGCGACGACACGATCAAGGCGCTGCAGGTGGCGCTGAACCTCGGAATGGATCGCCGCTTCGTCCTGCACACACCGCTCATGTTCATCGACAAGGCCGAGACATGGGGGCTTGCGGAGCGGCTCGGCGGCGCGCCGGTGGTCGAGCTGATCCGGCGCGAGTCCCATTCCTGCTACCTCGGCGACCGCACCCGCGAGCACGACTGGGGCTTCGGCTGCGGCGCCTGCCCGGCCTGCGAACTGCGGGCCGCCGGCTAGCGCCGTTATCGGGGGGCCTGACGGCCGCCCAGCATTGTGGGCTTCACCCACCAGCCCGGATGGCGGGCCGAGATCGCCTTCCCCGCCGCAGCAGCAGCCCGGCAGGTGTCGAACAGCCCGAACACCGTGGCGCCTGAGCCCGACATCCGCGCAAGGCGGCAATCCGCCATGGCGCGCAGTTCCGCCAGCGCGGTGCCGATCACCGGCGCCATCGCCAGCGCCGGCGCCTCGAGATCGTTGCGCGATGTGGCGAGCCGCGCGACCAGATCGTCCCGGCGCGAAGGGACCGTCGCCTCGATGACCGCAGCCGGGTCGCCGCCGAGGCGAGTGCCGGCCTTCAGGCCGAGCCTGCCGAACACCGCGGGGGTCGGCACCGCCACACCCGGATTGACCAGCAGGGCGGCGAGGCGCGGCAGGGCCAGCGGCGTTCCGAGGTCATGGCCGGTGCCACGCATGAATCGCGGCCGGGGATCGACACAGACCGGCACGTCCGATCCCGTCAGGCGGGCAGCCTGCATCAGCCGCGGATCGTCCAGGGCGAGCCCGGCCGCGCGGGCGACGAGGCGCAGCGCCGCCGCCGCGTCCGAAGACCCTCCGCCGAGGCCGGCTGCGACCGGCAGGCGCTTGACCAGCGTGAAGGTCCCCCCCGGCAATCCGGCAATCCGTTCCGCCAGCAGGCGCGCGGCCTTGAGGATGAGATTGTCGGCCGTCGGCCCGGCCACTGTCGCGCGCGCCCCCCGGACCGAGAGGCGAAAGCCGTCACCACCCGGCACGAAACGGACCTCGTCGCCGGCAGCTGCGAAGACCACGAGGCTTTCCAGCTCATGATAGCCGTCCTCCCGCCGTCCCCGGACGGCGAGCGTCAGATTGACCTTGGCGGGAGCCCGCTCGACGAGGGCTGGCATCACGAGGCGGCCGGCACCGTTGTCAGTTCGGCTTCGGAGCCGGCGGCTCGCCGGTGTTCCGGCTGGTCTGCACCGGGCTGTCGGTCAGGCCGTTGGCGATCTTGTCGAGGATGCGCGGCAGATCGTCCGGCTCCGGCTTCAGGTCGCGCGCATGGTTCCACTGGAACCGCGCCTCCAGCTGCCGCCCGGCACGCCAGTAGGCGTCGCCCAGATGATCGTTGATCACCGGATCCTCGGGCTTCAGCTCGATCGCGCGCTCAAGCTCCACCACCGCCTCCTCGTAGCGGCCCATGCGGTAGTAGGCCCAGCCGAGGCTGTCGACGATGTAGCCGTCCTCGGGCGTCAGCTCGACGGCCTTCCGGACCAGTTCCAGCCCCTGCTCGAGGTTGATCCCCTGATCGACCCAGGAATAGCCGAGATAGTTCAGCACCTGGGCACGGCCGCGGGCATTGTTCTCGGGGATCAGCTCCAGCGCCTTCTTCAGGTCCGCTTCCGCCTTCGGCCATTGCTTGGTGCGCTCATAGGCGATGCCGCGGAAGTAGAAATAAATCCAGTGCTGCGGGCCGGGATCGCTGACGAGGGCGAGGGCCTTCGAATAGGTCTCGGCGGCCTCCGCGAACATCTTGCGGGCGCGCTGGATGTTGCCGAGCGCCTGCAGGGCCTCCAGGTCTTCCGGGTTCTTGGCGATGAGGTCCGCGAGCGCCTTGCGGGCCTCGTCGGTCTTGTCGACCTGCTCGAGGTTCAGGGCGCGCTGGATCTGGGCGTTGCGGTAGAGCGGCGAACTCTCCGGCATGGCTTCGAACACGGCGATCGCCCGGCGCGGCAGCTTCATATACTCGTAGAGGTCGGCAAGCGACAGCACCGCCATGTCGAGCTGGGGATCGAGCCAGCGGGCGAGCTGCAGATAGATCATCGCCAGATCCTCGCCCCCCTGTCGGGACAGGGCGGAGCCGAGCCCATAGAGCACCTCGGCCGCACCGCCCTGGGTGTTGCGCACCAGTACCGGCAGGCTGGCGCCCGGCTCCCTCAGGCGTTGCTGGGCGGCGGCGATGATCGGGTGGTTCGGGATGACCTTGTCGTAGGCCGCGAAGATTTCCTGTGCGTCGGCCGCGGACTTGGCGCGGGATGCCCAGCGGCCATAGGCATCGACGATCCTCAGGATGGTCGGATCCTGCTTGTAGGCCTCTTCCAGCCGCTTGCCGGCATCGGCGCGGCGCCCGGCGGCGTCGAGGATGAGGCCGGCGTGGAAGTTCTTGAAAAGGTTGTACCAGTCGGCGCCGGTCAGTCGGTCGAGGGCGGCGATGCCGGCCTGCGGGTCGCCGGAGCCGAGATGGGTCCAGGCGATGAGCAGGGCCGAGGTCAGGTCGGCATTGGCCCGCGGGGCGGCCGTCAGATGGGTGCGCGCCATCTGGAACTGGCGGCTCTTCAGGGCGCGCATGGCGAGCGCGAGGCGCGCCAGGCGGTGGCCGCGGTCGATCTGGATCAGGCGCTCGGCCAGCGGCACAGCCTCGTCGACATTGCCATCGGCCAGAGTGGTGACGAAGGCGCGCTCCAGGATTTCGTTGTTGCGCGGATCCTGCCGCAGGGCGGCCCGCCAGAAGACGGAGGCCGCCGCGGTATCACGCACGTTTGAAGCCAGCCGCGCGGCCAGAACGTTGCCGTAGACCGACACGCGCAACGCGTCGCGAAAGGCGGGCGTCGCGCCGAGCGGTTCGAAGGTGACGGGGCGGTTCTGCGCCTGGGCGACCGGAACGGAGCCGGCGGCAAGGCCGACGGCAAGCGCAAGGGCGCGAAACGAGGTCCTGAAGGTCACAATCGCTCTCTCGTCATCCCGTGAGGGAAAATCGGCGCCGCGGCACGATCCGCGCTTTCGGGGCCGGCGAACATGGCGGCACAATGCCTGCGAACCCGTTGATCCGCAAGGAGACCATCGATGCCGACTTGGGCGATGCCAAGGCAGTCGAGCCCCCGTACGGCGCAAATTTTCGGCATTGCGGCAGGGGCCCGGCCGGCCCGGGGTTGAACCGACCCCGGCGAGCCGCTAGCAGGGCCGGGGGCCGCCCGCCCCGCCTTTCCGGATGACGCACGCCATGGTCCAGACGCCCTCTCCCGTCGACGAACTCCTGACGCTGCGCGACTTCGTTCGCTACGCCGTCTCGCGCTTCACCCAGGCGAAACTCACCTACGGCCACGGCACCACCACCGCCCTCGACGAGGCCGCATTCCTCATGCTGGAAGGCCTGTCACTGCCGATCGATGAGCTCGCCCCCTGGCTGGAGGCGCACCTGACGCGACCCGAGCGCGAGCGGCTGCTGGGGCTCATCGAGGCCCGCATCGCCACCCGCAAGCCGGCGCCCTATCTCGTCGGCAAGGCCTATATCCAGGGCATCCCCTTCCGGGTCGACGAACGCGTCATCGTGCCGCGCTCCTATCTCGGCGAAATGATGATGACCGGCGCCCTGGCGCAGGGCGGTTCGGGCCCCATTCCCGACCCCTTCGAGATCTCCCACGTGCTCGACCTGTGCACCGGCTCCGGATGCCTCGCCATCCTCGCCGCCATGGCCTATCCGAATGCCGCCGTGGACGCCGTCGACCTGTCGAAGGAGGCGCTGGAGGTGGCGAAGCTGAACGTCGCGGACTACGACATGGCCGACCGCGTCAGGCTGCTTGCCGGCGACCTGTTCAGCCCGGTGGCGGGCCGCCGCTACGACCTCATCGTCACCAATCCGCCCTATGTGGCGCAGGCGGAGGTCGACGCCTTCCCGGCGGAGTATCGGGCAGAGCCCGTGATGGCCCATCTCGGCGGCGCCGACGGCCTCGACATCGTCCGCCGCATCCTCGCCGAGGCGGTCGACCATCTCACCCCCGAGGGCGGCCTGCTCTGCGAAATCGGGACGGGGCGCGACATCCTCGAGGAGGAATACGACCTGCCCTTCCTCTGGCTGGATTCGGAGGAGAGCGAGGGCGAGGTGTTCTGGCTCGCCGCGGCGGATCTGGCGGAAGAGTGAGGGCTGCTCCTCCCGCTTGATCGCTGGACCTTCGGGATTTCCCCCAGTCCTCGGACGATCAGCGCGCGAACTTCTTGTACTGGATGCGCTTCGGGATGGTCGAATCCGTGCCGAGGCGGCGCTTCTTGTCCTCCTCGTAGTCCTGGAAGTTGCCCTCGAACCACTCGACGTGGCTGTCGCCCTCGAAGGCGAGGATGTGAGTGGCGATGCGGTCGAGGAACATGCGGTCATGGGAGATGATGACGGCGCAGCCGGCATAGTCCTCCAGTGCCTCCTCCAGCGCCCGCAGCGTGTCGACGTCGAGGTCGTTGGTCGGCTCGTCGAGCAGCAGGACATTGGCGCCGCGCTGCAGGATCTTGGCGAGATGGACGCGGTTACGCTCGCCGCCGGAGAGCTGACCGACCTTCTTCTGCTGGTCGCCGCCCTTGAAGTTGAAGGCGCCGCAATAGGCGCGGGCATTGATCTCGCGCTTGCCGAGATAAAGGATCTCGTTGCCGCCGGAGATCTCCTCATAGACCGTCTTGCCGTCGGCGAGGGCATCGCGCGACTGGTCGACATAGCCGAGCTTGACGTTGTCGGCGATGATGATCTCGCCGGCGTCGGGCGTCTCCTGGCCCGCGATCATGCGGAACAGGGTGGTCTTGCCGGCGCCGTTCGGGCCGATGACGCCGACGATTCCGCCCGGCGGCAGGCGGAATGACAGGTCGTCGATCAGCAGCTTGTCGCCGAAGGCCTTCGACAGGTTCTTGAACTCGATGACGTTGTTGCCGAGCCGCTCGGCGATCGGGATGATGATCTGCGCCGTGGTCGGGCCGGCCTCGGCGGCCTTCTTGACCAGCTCGTCATAGCGCTGGATGCGGGCCTTGTTCTTGGCCTGCCGCGCCTTGGGGGAGGAGCCCATCCACTCGGCCTCGCGCTGCAGCGCCTTGAGGCGCGTCTCCTCCTCGCGGCCTTCCTGCACGAGGCGCTTCTGCTTCTGCTGCAGCCAGGACGAGTAGTTGCCCTCGTAGGGAATGCCCTTGCCGCGGTCGAGCTCGAGGATCCAGCCGGTGACGTTGTCGAGGAAGTAGCGGTCGTGGGTGACGATCAGGATGGCGCCCGGATAGGACCGCAGGTGCCCTTCCAGCCAGGCCGTCGTCTCGGCGTCGAGATGGTTGGTCGGCTCGTCGAGCAGCAGCACTTCCGGCTGGTCGAGAAGGAGGCGGCAGAGCGCGACGCGGCGCTTCTCGCCGCCGGAGAGCTTGTCCACCGCCCAGTCGTCCGGCGGGCAGATCAGCGCGTCCATGGCCTGGTCGACCTGGCTGTCCAGATCCCAAAGGCCCTGCGCCTCGATCTCGTCCTGGAGCTTCGCCATCTCGTCGGCGGTCTCGTCGGAGTAGTTCATGGCGAGCTCGTTGTAGCGGTCGAGGATCGCCTTCTTCTTGGCGACGCCGAGCATGACGTTCTCGCGCACGGTGAGGCTGGTATCGAGCTGCGGCTCCTGCGGCAGATAGCCGACGCGCACGCCGTCGGCGGCCCAGGCCTCGCCGGTGTATTCCTTGTCCATGCCCGCCATGATGCGCAGCAGGGTCGACTTGCCGGCGCCGTTGACACCGAGGACGCCGATCTTGGCGTCCGGATAGAACGACAGGTGGACGTTCTCCAGCACCTTCTTGCCGTTCGGATAGGCCTTGGTCAGGCCGGACATGTGGTAGGCGAACTGGCGGGCCATGGTGGACAGCGTCCTTGTGGTCTCGCGCGCGCCAGCAGGGCGCAGCGCCGCATCGGAGTGGGGCTCGATTGAATAGCCGCGAGATAGCCGGACGGGCGCTTCGCCGCAAGCCAAGCCACGGAAATTTCCGGACGTGACGCTACGACACAGCCGCGCAACAATGGCGCGGGATTGTGCCCGCGAAGGCCGCAGGGCCTCGCAGCACCAATGGGGGACCCAGACATGATGACTCTTCGCCTTGCCGCCGCCGCGGCCGTTCTCGCCGCCTCGGTCGCCACCGCCGGCGCCCAGCAGATCACCGGCCGCTACCAGGTGATCGGCGACAACGCCAATGGCTCGGGCTACCGCGGCGTGGCGGAAATCTCGGGCACTGCGGGTGGCAATTGCGGGATCCGCTGGGCCATCCCCAACACGCCGCCCACCCAGGGGTTCTGCATGCGCCAGGGCAACGTGCTCTCGGCTGCCTACCGCCTCGGCAATGCCATCGGCCTCGTCGTCTACCGCATCGAGGAAGACGGCACCCTCAACGGCACCTGGACCATCGCCGGCCAGGAGGGCGTCGGCAAGGAACGGCTGGTGCCGCTGCGCTGACGGATCGAGGCCCTAGAGGCCGGCGAGGAACCGGAGCAGCAGTGCGCTGACCTCGTCGGCGCGCTCCTGCTGGATCCAGTGGCCCGCGCCCTCGATGACATGGACGCCACGACAGCCCGGAAGGGTCGTCGGATAGGCCTCGATCTGCGCCTTCGAGGCAGGGAAATGCATCACCCCGTCGTTCGTGCCGGCGATGAACAGCGATGGCTGGCAGATCGGCTGGCCGCGCCAGGGCGCCATCAGCGCGGCGTTGCGCCTTAGGTTGCGATACCAGTTGAGACCGCCGCGAAAGCCTGAATGGGCAAACTGGCCGGCCATGTAGGCCATGTGGCTGTCGGGCAGCCAGTCCGGCATCGGCCCCGGCGGATCGGTATTGGCGAGGACGCCGCCCGGCGTCTTCAGCCGGATCATCGACTTGCGCTTGCCCGTGCGTTCGCCGAAGCCGTCGCCATAGATGCGCTTCAGGCTCTCCTCGGGATCGCGGTCGAACTCGGCCTCGGCGACGCCCGGCGCCTGGAAATACTGCATGTAGAAGTCGCGGATGCCGAGCTTCTCCAGCGCGGTCAGCAGATCCGTGTAGGCCGGCGGCGTCCAGGGCACGCTCATGCCGACGACGGCCCGGAAGACGTCGGGGCGCAGCAGGGCGCAGTGCCATGCGACGGGCGCGCCCCAGTCGTGGCCGACGACCACGGCGGTGCCGGCGCCCAGCACCTTCACCAGTTCCACCTGATCGGCGACGAGGTCGAGGATCGAATAGCGCTCGATCTCCGCCGGCGCATCGGTGTGGCCATAGCCGCGCATGTCGGCGGCAACCGCCCGGTAGCCCGCAGCCGCGACGGCGCGCATCTGGTGTCGCCAGGAGGCCCAGCCCTCCGGCCAGCCATGACAGAAGAGAACGAGCGGTCCCTCGCCCAGTTCGGCGATCCGCATGGTGATGCCGTTGGCCTTGACCATCCGCAGCGGGATCGGCGCGTCATCGGTCACGGACATGGTGGCTCCAGGGTGAGCAAGAGGAACTGGAGCCTGCCCCAGCGGCCGGCTCTTGAACATTCCCCCGAACAGGAGGCGGCGGTGCCCCCGCGGCGGCAAGTCGGCCTCCACCGACAAGCAGACGCGCAAGGCCGAGCACATCGAAGAGGGATACAGGCAGCGCGGGGGTCCCGAGGAGCGCACCGAGGCCGTCGCCTGGGCGACGGCCAGCAAGGAGGGCGGCGGCGGCAACAGGTCCGGCTTTGGTCGCGGCGTGCCCGGCAAGGCTTCGGACGAGCGCTGGGCGGCGGAACGGTCCGACTCCGCCCGCAAAGGCAGCGGCGAAGCGCAAGCGCAACGCCGACGGGAACGAGTCCTCCCCCGATCGACGGATATTGAGCGCGTCAGCCGGTTGCCCTTGACTGATCAAACGATCAGGACCGCAAGGGTTTCATGACCGCAGCCGCATCCCGACCGCCCGCCAGACCGTCGTCGCGCGAGGACATTCTCGACGCGGCCGAGGCACAGTTCGCACGGCATGGCTTCGAGGGCGCCTCCATGCGCGCCATCGCGGAAGCCGCCGGGGTCGCCCAGGCCCTGCTCCACTATCACTTCAAGACCAAGGAAGGCCTGTTCGAGGCCATGTTCTCGCGCCGCTCAGGCGCCATCAACCGCATCCGCCTGGCGCGCCTGGACGCCATGCTGGCGCGGGGACAGGCGACGGTGGAGGACATCGTCGAGGCGCTGCTGCGCCCGACCGTCGAGGCAGGCCATGATCCGGGCCTCGGCGGCGGCCGCTTCGCCTCCCTCATCCTCTCCACCAGCGCCGCCGAGGGCGAGTGGCAGAAGGGGCTCGTCGCCAGAAGCTATGACGCCATGGCGGAACGGTTCATCGACGCGCTGATGGCCGTCCTGCCGGGCCTCGACCGGGCCAATGCGACCTGGGGCTATCTCTTCATCATCGGTGCCGCCCTGACGCAGATGGCGCCCACCGGCCGTGCCGACCGATTGTCGGCCGGCCAGACGAGCGACCACGACACCGACGCCATGCTGTCCCGCGCCGTCACCTTCGCCGCGGCGGGCCTCCGGGCCCTCGCCGCCCGGCCGGGTCCCGGCCTCTGGCCCCACGATACCGAGACTTGAGGAGACGCCCATGCCCCGCCGCATCATCGACCTCTCCGTGGCGCTGCGCGCCGACATCGCCTCCGACCCACCCTCGGCCCTGCCCTCGATCACCTACATCGACCACAGGCAGTCGGTCGGTCAGATCCTGCCCTTCTTCCCCGGCCTGACGCAGGACGATTTGCCGGGTGGAGAGGGCTGGGCCGTGGAACAACTCAACGTCTCCACCCACAACGGCACCCATCTCGATGCGCCCTATCATTTCCACTCGACGACGGACGGCGGCAAGCCGGCCTGGACCATCGACGAGATGCCCCTCGACTGGTGCTTCCAGCGTGGCGTGAAGCTCGACTTCCGCCACTTCCCGGACGGCTATGTCGCATCTGCCGCCGACGTCGAGGCGGAACTGAAGCGGACGGGCGTTGTGCTTCAGCCGCTCGACATCGTCGTGGTCAACACTGCTGCCGGCGCCCGCTACGGCGAGCCGGACTATGTCGGTCGTGGCTGCGGCATGGGCCGCGAGGCGACCCTCTACCTGACCGAGCGCGGCGTCCGCATCACCGGCACCGATGCCTGGAGCTGGGACGCGCCCTTCGTCCACACCGCGCGCAAATATGCGGAGACGGGCGACGCCGGCCTCATCTGGGAGGGGCACCGCGCCGGCATGGTGCGCGCCTACGGCCATATCGAGAAGATGACCAATCTCGACCAGTTGCCGGCGACCGGCTTCACCATCGCCTGCTTCCCCTTCAAGATCCACAAGGCCTCCGCCGGCTTCTGCCGGGCGGTCGCCATCTTCGAGGACCAGGCCCGATGAAACTCGTCACCTTCGTCGGCTCGCACGGACGCGAGCGCCTCGGTGCCATCGTCGGACCCGAGGGTGACGAGCACGTGCTCGACCTCGCGACCGCCGCCCATCGCGACCACGTGCCGGCAACGGCGCTGCGTTCCATGCTGGCGCTGATCGAGGCCGGCCCGCGCGCCCTCGACACCGCGCGGCAACTGGTCGCCCGGCACGGCATCGACGAGGACATCGCCCGGCCGCTGGCCCGCGTCCGGCTCAGGGCGCCGATCCCGGTCCCG
>CAZPMD010000054.1:0-4616 GCA_964587395.1 uncultured Hyphomicrobiales bacterium | reverse complement strand
CGCCGCAGGTGCGCGACTTCTCGGTCTTTCCCCGCCACATCCTCGACGCGCCCGTCGGCATGCGCCGCATCATCGCGCGGATGAAAGGCGACGAGGCGGCCGCCCGTGCGTTGAAGCCGGACGCGGAAGTGCCGAAGGTCTATCGCGACCGCCCCATCTACTACTTCACCAACCGCTTCTCCATCGTCGGACCGGAGGCCGAGGTGACCTGGCCGGCCTATTCGAAGCTGATGGACTACGAGCTCGAATTCGCCGCCGTGCTCTGGGGCGGCGGCTCCAACATCCCGCTCGCGGAGGCCGGCCGCCACATCTTCGGCTACACGATCTTCAACGATTTTTCCGCCCGCGACGCGCAGCTTGCCGAGATGCAGGGCATGCTGGGGCCGGCAAAGGGCAAGAGCTTCGATGCCGGCAACGCCCTCGGCCCCTATATCCTGACGGCCGACGAGATGCCCGATCCCTATGGCCTGAAGGCGGTCGCGCGCGTCAACGGCGAGGTCTGGACGGACAGCAGCACCGCCGGAATGCTGCATTCCTTCGAGGACATGATCGCCTATGTCTCGCGCTCCGAGACCCTGCATGCCGGGGAGGTCTTCGGCTCGGGAACCGTCAACGGCGGCTGCGGCCTCGAGCACGACCGTTTCATGACCCATGGCGACGTGATCGAACTCGATGTCACGGGACTCGGCACGCTCAGAAACCGGGTGCTCGCCGCCGCGGGTTGATTCAAACAGGGCGCTTGCGTGCCCGGCAGGGACGAAATTCGCCTCCGTCTTTGGAAAGAGGCAGGTGGCGCGACCGCGCCTGTCGATTTCGGCTAATGGAATGAGATTTCATTCTTTTTATCCTACCGGGTATCTTGTCGGTGACGGAGCAAGCGTCGCATCCCGCTGAGCGGCGCGCCGAGAAAGCGCCGTGTCGGGCATTGCAGCCGCCGCGCATATCTGTTCACACTGTCGTCAACGACAAAGGCCACGCCAAAAATGGCAGCGCAAAAGCGCCTGGCCTTCCAGGGAGGAGACCGGCCAATGACATCCGTTGGCGTTGCCGACGCCCACCCGGAATCCGTCCAGACGCCGCTCCTCGCGGTGCGTGACATCTCGGTCCGCTTCGGAGGCATCATCGCGCTGAACGGCATCTCCTTCGACGTCCTGGAAGGTCATGTCGTAGGCCTGATCGGCCCGAACGGCGCGGGCAAGACGACGCTCTTCAACTGCCTGAGCCGTCTCTACATTCCCAATGAGGGCGATATCCTGTTCCAGGGCCGTTCGATCATGAACGCGCCCCGGCATGCCATCGCCGCGATCGGCATGGGCCGCACCTTCCAGAACGTCGCGCTCTTCGACCGCATGTCGGTGCTCGACAACGTCAAGGTCGGCTGCCACAGCCAGACCCATGCCGGCTTCCTGCGCTCGGTGCTGCGGGCGAGCGGCGTGGCGGCCGAGGAAAAGGCCATCGAGGATCGGGCGCGCGAACTCGTGGCCTTCATGGGCCTCGAGGCCTTCGCGGCCATGCCCGCCGGACCCCTTCCCTTTCCCATCCGCAAGCGCGTCGAACTCGCCCGCGCGCTGGCGGCCAGGCCGAAGCTTCTGCTGCTCGACGAACCCGCCGCCGGTCTCAATCACGAGGAGATCGAGGTGCTGAAGGAGCAGATCCGCCGCGTCGTCGAGATCCAGAAGGTCACCACCCTCCTGGTGGAGCATCACATGAGCCTGGTCATGTCCGTGTCGGACAAGGTGGTCGCCATCGACTTCGGCAAGAAGATCGCCGACGGGACGCCCGCCGAGGTGCAGCGCGATCCCGAGGTCATCCGCGCCTATCTCGGGACAGGGGCCTGACGCATGACGGCTCTCCTGGAGATCAATGGCCTCAAGGCCTATTATGGTGCAACGGAAGTCCTGCACGGGCTCAGCTTCAGCCTCGCGAAGGGCGGCATCACCACGCTGCTCGGCGCCAATGGCGCCGGCAAGACGACGACGCTCCGCGCCATCAGCGGCATGGTGCGCCGCGAGGGCAGCATCCTCTTCGACGGTCAGCCGATCGAGCGGATGGCGACCGAGGACATCACCCGCCTCGGCGTTGCCCACGTGCCGGAAGGACGCGGCACCTTCATCGGCCTGTCTGTCGATGAGAACCTCAAGATTGCCAGCTACGGCCGGCGCGACAAGTCGGGCGTCAAGCGCGACCTCGATCTCGTCTTCACCTACTTTCCCCGGTTGAAGGAGCGGCTCGCCCAGCAGGCCGGCACGCTCTCCGGTGGCGAGCAGCAGATGCTCGCGATCTCCCGTGCCCTGATGCTGGGGCCGCGCCTGATGCTGCTGGACGAGCCCTCCTTCGGCCTCGCGCCGCTGATCGTCCAGGAGATCTTCCACATCATGCGGCGGATCAACGAGGAGGCCGGCGTCTCCATGCTGCTCGTCGAGCAGAATGCGGCCCTCGCCCTGAACCTCGCCGACAATGCCTATGTGCTGGAGACCGGCACCGTCGTCATGGCCGGCCCATCGGCCGAACTGAAGAACGACGAGGGCATCCGCAAATCCTACCTCGGCTACTGAGGCCCAAGAGCAGGGGACAGAGGACGACGCATGGAACAGTTGATCCAGCAGATCGCATCGGGGCTCGCATCAGGCGCCATCTACGCGCTGGTGGCGCTCGCCCTGGTCATGATCTTCACCGCCACCGACCACCTGAACTTCGCCCAGGGCGAGATGGCGATGTTCTCCACCTATGTCTGCTGGCAGTTGATCCAGTGGGGTTTCCCGTTCTGGCCGGCGCTCGGCTTCACGATCCTGTTCTCCTTCATCCTCGGGGTGATGATCGAGCGGATCATCCTGAGGCCGCTGCACAATGCCTCGGTGCTGTCGATCGTCGTCGTCTTCATCGGGCTTCTGGCCATCTTCCACTCGCTGGCGGGCGGCATCTGGAGCCACACGATCAAGAACTTCCCCTCGCCCTTCCCGAATGTGACCTTCGCCGGCTCCGGCTACATCGGCTCGCACCAGATCGGCATGATCGTCGTCTCGCTGCTGATGCTGTTCGCGCTCTTCGCCTTCTTCCGCTTCACCCCGCTTGGACTTGCCATGCGGGCGGCGGCGCAGAACCCGGTGTCGGCTCGGCTCGTCGGCGTCAAGGTGGACTGGATGCTGGCGCTCGGCTGGGGGCTTGCTGCCTCAGTCGGCGCAGTGGCCGGCGCCATGGTCGCCCCGGTCGTCTATCTCGAACCGAACATGATGGCGTCCATCCTGCTCTACGGCTTCGCCGGCGCGCTGGTCGGCGGCATCTCCAACCCGGCCGGCGCGGTCTTCGGCGGTTTCCTCGTCGGGGTGCTTGAGAACCTCGTCGCCTATTTCGGCAACCTCACCGAGAAGACCTTCGGCATCTACATCGTCGGCAACGGCGAGAAGCTGACGGTGGCCCTCATCATCGTCATCACCATCCTCACCCTGAAGCCTGCAGGCCTGTTCGGCCGCACCACCGTCAAGAGGGTGTAGCCATGACCGCTGTCACCACAGCCGGACCCGTCACCGGCGACGCCTCGCGCAGCCTGACCCGCAGCTTGCTGATCGGATTGGTCGTGCTGGCCGCCGCCCTGCCCTTCCTCGTCGGCAAGTCGGGTTTCATCTCCAACTTCACCTTCCTCCAGCTCAGCCTGATGATCGTCTACGCGATCGCGGTGCTCGGCCTGAACCTGCTCACCGGCTTCAACGGCCAGATCTCGCTCGGCCACGGTGCCTTCTTCGCCGTCGGCGCCTATACGGCGGCGATCCTGATCGAACACTACGGCGTCAACTACTGGCTGACGTTGCCGGCGGCGGCGATCCTCTGCTTCGTCATCGGCTACCTCTTCGGCCTGCCTGCGCTCAGGCTCGAGGGCCACTACCTGGCGCTCGCCACCTTCGGCCTCGCCATCGCCGTGCCGCAGATGCTGAAGTACAGGCACCTTGAGCCGCTGACCAACGGCGTGATGGGCATCAATCTTCTGAAGCCGGACGCGCCCTTCGGCCTGCCTTTGTCCGGCGACCAGTGGATGTATCTCGTCGTCCTCATCGTCGCCGTGGCGATGTTCTGGATGGCGCGCAACCTCCTGAACTCGCGGCCGGGCCGCGCCATGGTGGCGATCCGCGACCATACGCTCGCCGCGAGCACGATGGGCATCGACACCTCGCGCTACAAGGCGACCGTGTTCGGCATCTCGGCGCTCTATGTCGGCGTCGCGGGTGCCCTCCACGCCATCATCTTCGAATTCGTCTCGCCCGACAGCTTCCGCTTCGAGCTGTCCATCGCCATCCTCGTCGGGGCGGTGGTCGGCGGAGTCGCATCCTTGCCCGGCGCGGTGATCGGCGGCATGTTCGTGCAGTTCATCGAGAAGTACGCCGACGCGATGACGAAGAAGCTGACGCAGGCGATCCACCTGCCGCTCGAGCTGCAGCCCTGGACGCTCTACGGCATCACGCTGATCCTGCTGATCTACTTCATGCCCGGCGGCATCGCCGGGGGCCTCGCTGCCCTGTGGGCAAGGCTCAAGACAAGACAGGGCGGCTGAACGCCCCGCCGCCAACCTGAAAACAGTGCATCCAGACACTGGTCAAGCAGGCGGCCGCCAAAGGCCGCAACCC
>CAZPMD010000053.1:13951-28284 GCA_964587395.1 uncultured Hyphomicrobiales bacterium | reverse complement strand
GGCCGCGACGGGGCGCCTGCCCTCCGCCGATCCGGTCCACCGCCAGCTCGCCACCGCCTGGGGCACGGATGCCGCCGGGGCCGAGCTGATCCGCACCGCCCTCGTCCTCCTCGCCGATCACGAGCTCAACGCCTCGACCTTCGCCGTCCGGGTCGTCGCCTCCACCGGCGCCTCGCTCGCCTCGGCGCTGTCGGCCGGCCTCGGCGCGCTCAGCGGCCCGCTGCACGGCGGCCAGACCAGCCTCGTCGAGGCGCTGTTCGAGGAGGCCGAGCGCGGCGGCGATGCGGCAGGGCTGGTGGAGAAACGCCTCTGGCGCGGGGACCGGCTGCCGGGCTTCGGCCACCCGCTCTACCCGGACGGCGACCCGCGGGCCGCTGCCCTCCTCGCCCTGCTGCCGCCCGATCCCCTTCGCCTCGACCTCCTCGCAGCCATGGAACGGCTCGGCAAGCGGCCCAACGTCGACTTCGCGACGGTCTCGATGCGGCGCGCGCTCGCCCTGCCGGCCGGCGCGGCGCTGAGCCTCTTTGCCGTCGGACGATCCGTCGGCTGGATCGCGCATGCGCTGGAACAGCGCGCCGAGGGAAGCCTGATCCGGCCGCGCGCCCGCTACGAGGCCCCCGAGGAATAGCCTGTCTCAGCGATAGGCGAAGGCGGGATCATCCAAGTCTATGGCCGGAAAGCTGTCCTTGTCGGCCCAATAGTCCTGGCTGTGGCGCCAGGCCTCGCCCGGCCCGGTCTTCGGCAGGCGATGGAGGTCACGCAGCAGATAGCCGGGGTTGAAGTCCTCCGGATCGGTCCAGGGTCCGCCGTTCAGCCCCCTCGACTCCTCGGGAAGCACAGGTTCGACCATCCGCGCGCCTGTCTCGGTCATGTGCGGAAGAAGCCGGCAGACGAAGTCGGCGACGAGATCGGTCCGCAGCGTCCAGCTCGCCCGGAAATAGCCGAAGACCCAGGCGAGGTTCGGAACGCCCGTGAACATCACGCCGCGCCAGGTCACGGTGTCGGCGAAGTCGATGGGGTCGCCGTCGCGGCTGAAGGGGATGTCGCCCATGACGCTGAGCGTGAAGCCCGTGGCGGTGACGATGATATCGGCCGGAAGCTCCTCGCCCGACTTCAGAAGGATACCTCCCTTCGTGAACCGCTCGATCTCGTCCGTCACCACCGAGGCCTCGCCGCGCCGGATGGCGTGGAACAGGTCGGCATCCGGCACGAAGGCGATGCGCTGGCGCCATGGCCGGTAGCGCGGCGTGAAATGGGTATCGACGTCGTAGTCCGGCCCCATGATGGCGCGGATGGCGCCGATCAGCTCCGCCTTCACCTTCTCCGGCTGGGCATAGGTCTGCCGGGTGAAAGCGTCCTGATCGAACAGGATCTTGCGGCGGACGATCTCGTGGACCCAGGTCTCGTCGACGTTCAGCTGGCGCAGCGTCTCGGCGAGTTCGATGGCGTTGCGCCCGGTGCGAAAGAAGGTCGGCGAGCGCTGCAGCATGGTGACATGGGCGCATCTGCCGGCGAGCGCCGGCACCAGCGTCGCGGCAGTGGCGCCCGAGCCGATCACCACCACCCGCTTGCCGGTCGTGTCGAGGTCTGCGGGCCAGGTCTGCGGGTGGACGATGGGCCCCGCGAAATCCGCCATGCCCGGCCATTGCGGCGTGTAGCCCTCGGCATGGCGATAGTAGCCCTGGCACATCCACAGGAAGGGGGTGCGGAACAGCAGCGTCTCGCCGGTATCGCGACGGCGGACCGTGACGGTCCAGCGCGCCTCGTCGCTCGACCAGTCGGCCGACAGCACCTCGTGGCCATAGCGGATGTGGGCGTCGAGGCCGTTCTCGGCGATGATCGCGCCCATATAGGCCTTGATCTCCGCCGCGGTGGCGATCGGCGGACCGGTCCACGGCTTGAAGCTGTAGCCGAAGGTGTGCAGGTCGCTGTCGGAGCGGATGCCCGGAAACCGATGGGTGCGCCAGGTGCCGCCGAAACCGTCCTGGGCCTCGAGCACCACATAGCGCGTGCCCGGGAGCCGATGCGTCAGATGCCAGGCGCTGCCGATGCCGGAAATGCCGGCGCCGACGATGAGCACGTCGACGTCCTCGGGGGGAGTGGGCCTTGCGGGCCGTCCCGCGGTGGCTGTCATGCCCATGCCAGTGCCGCCTCGCGATGCAGCGGCGCCGGCCGCCCGGGAGCCTGAGCCTATCGGCAGGCGATGACCGGTCAACATCGTCCGACCGGCGGTTGGGAAGGCCCCGCGGATGCGCCGCAGCCCTGTGCGGGAGGCCCTTGCAGGCCGTTGCAGGCCGGGGCATTGCAGCCTTCCGCGCAGCTTGGCGCCCGTCACCCGATCGCACCATGGCCCTCAACGAACAGGCGACCCCGCCGCCAGCATCCCCTGCCCAAGCGAGCGGCCGCAGCCGGCTGTTCGGCTTCGCCTGCGGTGCCGGTGCAGCGCTGATCTGGGGCATCCAGGCCGTGGTCTCCCGCCAGTCGGTCGCAGACGGCCTTGGCCCCGTCGACGTCACCGTGCTGCGCTTCCTCACCGCGGCGATCTGCCTCCTGCCCTTTGCTCTCGTCCGGCTGAAGCCCTTTCCGGTCGGCCGGCTCGGCTGGAGGAAGGCGCTTATCCTCACCCTCTTCGCCGGCGCGCCCTTCTCGACAGTCCTCGTCGGTGGCTCGACCTTCGCGCCCGCCCTGCACACCGCGGTGATCGCACCGAGCCTCATCCCTGTCGTCACCGCGCTCATCGCCTATACGGTGATGGGTGAGAAGAGCCCGGCGGGACGCATCATCGGCCTGGTGCTCATCGTCACCGGCATCGCGCTGTTCGCAGGACAGGGCCTGTTCCAGGGGGGCCAGGAAGGCGCCTGGCGCGGCGACCTGCTCTTCGTGCTCGCCTCCACCATGTGGGCGATCTTCGGCATCCTGGCCAAGCGCTGGGGTGCCGACGCCTTCGATCTGACGATCTCGCTGTCGATCCTGTCGCTCGTGGTGCTGCCGGCGCTCGCCTTCGTCGTGCCGCTGAAGCTCGCCGGCGCCAGCCTTGGCGCCATCGCCCTGCAGGCAGGCTACCAGGGCCTGCTGGTCGGCGTCGCCTCGGTCTTCCTCTATGCCAGCGCCAACCAGACGCTCGGGGCCGCGCGCGCCTCGCTCTTCCTGCCGCTGGTGCCGGCCATCACCGCTGCGGCGAGCGCCGTGCTGATCGGCGAATGGCCCTCGGCGGTGGAACTCGTCGGCATGGTCATCGTCATGGCGGGCATGACCATCGCCATGCGCGCCTGACCTAGCCTGCAGGACTGGCCAGCAACGCCTCCAGGCGGTCCAGCGCTGCAGCCGGATCGGCCTCCACCTTCCGGGCTTCCATGACGATGATCCGGTAGCCGCGCTCGGCGAGCCAGGCGCGCTTCTCGGCCCGTCGCTCGGCAGCCTCGTCCCCTTGCGTATGCGGTTCGAAATCGATCACCACGCGCTCGTCGAAGGAGACGATGTCGGCGACATGCGGGCCGATCGGCACGGCGCGCTTGAAGCCGCGTCCGGCGAAGCGGCGGTCCTTCACCAGCACCTCCCACAGCGCCTTCTCCGCTTCCGTCGGATTGCGGCGGATGAGGCGGGAGATGCCGCGGATCGGCGCCGTGCCGCCGGTCAGGCCCTTGGTGGAATCGGCAAGGAAGTTGCGCAGCGCCTCGGCGCCGTCCGGCGTCAGGGTGGCGCCGCGCGCCGGCCCCTTGGCGCCCTCGGCCAGCGCCGTCACCACGCCATGCAGCGTCGCCACGTCCTGTTTCGTCGGCTGCATGCGCTGGAAGATGTTGCGCAGGTTGATCACCATGCCCTCGCGCTTCTCCGGCGGGCGGAAGAACTCGGCACGGTCGAGCGCCTTCTCGAGGGACGAGAAGAAGGCGAGCATATGGGCCTTGGAGGCCGGCTCCGAGCGCTCCTCCGCCTGATGCGGCAGCACCGCGCCATGGGCCTGGCTGAACCACTCGTAGCCGAGCACCAGCACGGCCTGGGCGAGATTGAGGGATGAGAAGGCCGGGTTGACCGGATAGGTCAGGATGGCGTTGGCCAGCGCCACCTCCCCCGCCAGCAGGCCGTTGCGCTCGCGGCCGAAGACGACGCCGACCGCTTCTTCCGCGGCAACGCGCGGAACGAGGCTGGCGACCGCCTCGCGCGGCCCGAGGACCGCCTTCACCTGGTCATGCGGCCGGGCGGTGGCCGCATAGGTATAGGTGAGGTCGGCGATCGCCTCCTCGAGGCTTCCGAACAGTTCCGCCTCGTCGAGGATGCGGTTGGCCCCGGAGGCCGCCGGATAGGCGCGGGCATTCGGCCAGCCGTCGCGCGGGGCCACAAGCCTCAGCCGCGACAGACCGAAATTCGCCATGGCGCGCGCCGTCGTGCCGATGTTCTCGGCCATCTGCGGCTCGACCAGGATGACGACGGGGCTGCCCGTCAGGGGGGCGGAAGGCGAGGAAAGGGTCATGGGCTCTGCGGCTGGCCTGCGAAGCGGCGCCTATACCGGCAAATGACCTTTGAGGGAATTGGCCAGGCCGCTTTGAAGGGCCATCATGGCGCGGCGCGGCGGCAAGACGGCGCGGGAGGAACGAACATGCGCCTGCCCGTCTACTATGGCTGGGTCATCGTCGCGGTGACCTTCGTCACCATGGGCATCGGGGTCAATGCCCGCACCGCCTTCTCGCTGTTCTACGCTCCCATCATCGACGAGTTCGGCTGGGACCGCGGCCTCACCGCCGGCGCCTTCTCCTTCGGCTTCCTCGCCTCGGCGGCGCTCTCTCCCCTCATGGGCAAGCTGATGGACCGCACCGGACCGCGCACGGTGATGGAGCTCGGCGTCGTGCTGATGGGCGCCGGCCTGCTCCTCGCCCCGCTCACCACCCAGCCCTGGCACCTCTATCTCACCATCGGCGTCCTCGTCGGCGCGGGCTCGGTCTGCCTCGGCTATTCCGGCCAGTCGCTGTTCCTGCCCAACTGGTTCGTCCGCAACCGGGGCCTTGCCATCGGCATCGCCTTCGCCGGGGTCGGCATCGGCTCGGTGACGCTGCTGCCCTGGGTCCAGACCATGATCGACGGCGCCGGCTGGCGTCAGGCGAGCACGGCCATGGGCCTCCTCATCCTCGTCGTGCTGGCGCCGCTCAACCTCCTGCTGCGCAAGCGCCCGCAGGACATGGGCCTTGAGCCCGACGGCGACGCGACGCCACTGCCCAATGCGGAACCGCCGCGCTCCAACGTCGTCGACGCCGCCTGGGCCGCCACCGACTGGACGCTGGCGCGCGCCCTCGGGACCGCCCGCTTCTGGTGGCTGGCGCTCGGCTATTTCGGCGCGCTCTACGCCTGGTACGCGGTGCAGGTGCACCAGACCAAATACCTTGTCGAGATCGGCTTCGGCTCCACCGCCGCCGCCTGGGCCCTCGGCTTCGTCAGCCTGCTCGGCATTCCCGGCGGCATCGCGCTCGGGGCCCTCTCCGACCGCATCGGCCGCGAATGGATCTGGTCGATGGCGGTCGGCGGCTTCGCCCTCTGCTTCATCGCCCTCATCGCGCTGGAGCGCAGCCCCACTTTCCTCCTCGTCTACGCCATGGTCGCGGTGCAGGGCTTCTTCGGCTATGGCCTCACCTCGATCCTGGGGGCGGTGGTCGCCGAGATCTTCCAGGGCCGGCATTTCGGCACGATCTTCGGCACCCTCATGTTCGTCGCCCTCTCGGGCGGTGCCGCCGGGCCCTATGTCACCGGCCTCATCCACGACCTCACCGGCAGCTACCGCCTCGCCTTCCTCATCGGCATCGGCGTCAGCCTCGTCTCCGCCGCCGCCGTCTGGATGGCCGCGCCCCGCAAGGTGCGTGTCGTGGCGGGACGGATGAAGGCGGCGTGAGGGGGGTCAGGCGCGCCTCGCCCGCCGCGGGCTCGCCGGCGTCAGCGCATAGACCAGCGTCGCCACCAGCAGCACCAGCGCCAGCGCGCCGTGCATGCGGGCGAAGGTCGCGGCCTCGCTCAGGCCCTGCGCCCGGCCCTGGTCGATGAGCCAGCCCGATCCGGTCTGCACCAGAGCCGCGCCGCCGATGAAGAGGAAGTTCATCAGCGTCATGCCGCGGCCGACGAGGTGGTCGGGGAAGAAGGGGCGCATGTGCGCCATCAGGATCGTATAGCTGAAGCCGCAGAAGCCAAGCACGACGAAGGCAGCCGTCGCCCAGAAGGCGGACTGCACGCCCGACCAGGCGAGCATGCCGAGAATGACGGCGATGGCGAGATTGCCGAACAGCGCCTGCGCCTTGGCCCAGCCCCAGCGGCTCTCGATCCAGCCGAACAGGAAGGCGCTGGCCGTCATGGCCACCGCCATCATCAGGGCGACCTCCCCCTGCGCCTGGAGATCGAAGCCGATGACCTTTTCGAGATAGGGGGCGACCCACAGCCCGCGCAGGGTCACGGTGATGGCGTAGCTGAACAGCACCACCGGCACGAAGAACCAGATGACCCGCGTCGTGACTACCTGTCCGAGGCCGCTGAGGATGCCGCCGCCGGCCTGCCGGGCGAGCTGGGGCGGGTCCTTGAGGAACAGCACGGCCATGAGGAAGGCGATGCCGTAGAGGACCGCGAGGATCATCATCGCCTGCCGCCAGCCGAAGCTCTCCGCCGCCCAGCTCAGTGGCGTCGTGCCGATGAGGTTGCCGATGGAGCCGAAACCGAGCAGCAGCGAGGCGAGGAAGCCGAAGCGGTGGGCCGCGTGGTTGCGGGCGAAGACATAGAGAGCGCCCATGAAGACGGGCGCGCAGCCGACGCCGATCAGCCCCATGGCGAGCGATCCGACGAGCGCGTTGGGCGCGAAGGGAAACAGCGCGACGCCGATGCCGCCCACCGCCATCAGCGGCAGCACCGTGCGCCGTGGGCCGTAGCTGTCGAGCGCCCAGCCCACCGGAAACTGCATGAGTGCGAAGGTGATGAACCAGGCCGAGCTCATCGCCGCCAGCTCGGTGGCGCCGATGGCCATGTCGGCCATGATCCGCGTCGCCAGCACGCTCAGGAACGAGCGGAAGAAGATCGACAGCACATAGGCGAGAAGGAGGGCGGCGAAGGTCTGCATGGCGGAGTGGGGCTGGCCGTCTCGCAAGGGGGAAAGCGCGATCGGTCCCGCATAGCCCATCGCCGCCGCCGCGAGCAGTCGCCATTCGCGGGAGGCAGCCTCGCGGGGCCCACCCCCTCCCTTCTTCTCCCTTACCCCCCGCCCGCACCTCTGCTATGAGGCGCGCGCCAGTCGCGGGGGCCCGGGCTCACAGAGCGCATGTCCGGATGCACCGAGGCTGAGTCCCCTCTGCCCCAGCGCTCTCAAGCAGGCCGACCATGTCGAAGATCAAGGTCGCGGGAACCGTCGTCGAACTCGACGGCGACGAGATGACCCGCATCATCTGGGACCTCATCAAGAAGAAGCTCATCCACCCCTATCTGGATGTGAATCTTGAGTATTACGACCTCGGTGTGGAACACCGCGACGCCACCAACGACCAGGTCACGATCGACTCGGCCAACGCCATCAAGAAGCACGGCGTCGGCGTGAAGTGCGCCACCATCACCCCCGACGAGGGCCGCGTGAAGGAGTTCGGCCTGAAGGAGATGTGGAAGTCGCCGAACGGCACCATCCGCAACATCCTCGGCGGCGTCATCTTCCGCGAGCCGATCATCTGCAAGAACGTGCCGCGCCTCGTCCCCGGCTGGACCCAGCCGATCGTCGTCGGCCGCCATGCCTTCGGCGACCAGTACCGCGCCACCGACTTCAAGTTCCCGACCGCCGGCACCCTGTCGATCAAGTTCGTCGGCGAGGACGGCAAGGTCATCGAGCGCGAGGTCTTCAAGGCCCCGGGCTCGGGCGTCGCCATGGCGATGTACAACCTCGACGAGTCGATCAAGGACTTCGCCCGCGCCTCGTTCAACTACGGCCTGGCCCGCGGCTACCCGGTCTACCTGTCGACCAAGAACACCATCCTGAAGCAGTATGACGGCCGCTTCATGGAGATCTTCCAGCAGATCTTCGACGCCGAGTTCAAGGCCGAGTTCGACAAGAAGAAGATCCACTACGAGCACCGCCTCATCGACGACATGGTGGCGTCGGCGCTCAAGTGGTCCGGCGGCTATGTCTGGGCGTGCAAGAACTACGACGGCGACGTGCAGTCGGACATCGTGGCCCAGGGCTTCGGCTCGCTGGGCCTGATGACCTCGGTGCTGCTGACCCCCGACGGCAAGACCGTCGAGGCCGAGGCGGCCCACGGCACCGTCACCCGCCACTACCGCGAGCACCAGAAGGGCAAGGAGACCTCGACCAACTCGATCGCCTCCATCTTCGCCTGGACCCGCGGCCTCGCCCATCGCGCCAAGCTCGACAACAACCCCGAGCTGAAGCGCTTCGCCGACGAGCTGGAGAAGGTCTGCGTCGACACGGTCGAGAGCGGCTACATGACCAAGGACCTCGCGCTGCTCATCGGCGCGGACCAGAAGTGGCTGTCCACCACCGGCTTCCTCGACAAGGTCTCGGAGAACCTCTCCGCCGCCATGGGCAAGTGGAACTGACCAGCGGTCCAACCGCTGCGCGAATCGGCCGTCCGGAGCAATCCGGGCGGCTTTTTTTCGATATGCTCGATAGGCCCCGCGGCAGAAGCGAGTGCTCAACAAGCGCCCTGCATCGGCGACGTGCGTCCTGCGAGGCTCGCCCGTTCGGGCTCGCTCCTCAGGATGAGGGCGCAGGCGGATTGCACCGAAGTCGGCTCAGGCCGTAACCCGCATCGCACCGTGTGGCTGATGCCGCTCACCCCCCTCTCATCCCGGGGTCCGCGCGAAGCGAGACTCGCAGGACGCACGCCGCCGATGCAGGGTGGACGGGCTGATCGCGGGGCCGGCGTCAACAGGCTGCGATGCCCTGAAACGCCCTCAGGCGAAGAAATCGAACATCGAGCCGAGGTCGCCGCCGCCGTTGAGGGCCTTGTCCGTCGCCTCGTCGGCCTTGCTCGGCGTGTCCCTGGCCCAGGAGGCCCGCGCCATGGCGATGGTCATCGACGCCTCGAGACCCTCGTTGGTCGCCGCGAACAGGCTGTCGGCATTGCCGGTGTCGACGCCGAAGACGGCAAGGGCGGCATTGGTGGAAGGATCGGCGCCGAAGAGCTGGCTGGCCATGGCCGACGAATTCGCGAGCCCCTGCGCCGCGCCATAGCTGCGGCTGGAGCGGAACGACTGCATCGTGTCCCAGGCGCTCGGGCCGAGACTGGAGACCATGGCGGAAATCCTTTCCTGCCGCCATTCTCGCCCGGCTTCCTTAACAAGCTGTTCCCGGGTCGGCGCACCGCGGAGCGGACCGATCACCTCCGCTGATGGCGGCAATGATGAAACGGCTCTGGACGGCGCGGTCACCATCGGCAGACTGCCGCCCCGAGGAGACACCCATGGCCCTGATCACCCGCGAACTGACGCCCGCCGACCGTGCCGAATGGGAGCCGCTCTGGCGCGGCTACCAGGCCTTCTACAAGGTCGACATCCCCGCCGCGACGACGGACGTGACCTGGGCGCGGTTCCACGACCCGAAGGAGCCGATGTGGGCCTACGGCGCCATCCACGACGGGCGCATGGTCGGCATCGTCCACGCCATCCTTCACCGCTCCTGCTGGACGGTTCAGGACTATTGCTACCTGCAGGACCTCTTCGTCGATCCGGCCGTGCGCGGCACCGGCGCCGGCCGCGCCCTCATCGAGAAGGTGTACGAGATCGCGAAGGAGAAGGGCGCCGGCCGCGTCCACTGGCTGACCCACGAGACGAACGGTGCCGCGATGCTGCTCTACGACCGCATCGCCGACAGGTCCGGCTTCATCCAGTACCGCAAGATCTTCTGACCCGGCGGCCGGCCTTTCCGCGCTGCGGGGATCATTTCAGCAGCGCCATCGCCGCCATGGCGATGCAGGTGACGAAGCCCGCCACCGGCACCCAGGCTGGCACGGCGACATGCCGGTGAAGGGTGACGACGGAGCGCCGCTTCAGCCTGAGCAGCGCCAGATTGACCAGCGCGAAGATGACGAGGGTGGCGAGCGAGGTGCCCTCGGCCAGCCTTTCGAGGGAGACCCCCAGGGCGAGGACGACCACGGCGGCGACGGTCAGCGCCGTCGCCAGCATGGGCGTGCCGGTACCCTCGTGAACGGCGCCGAGGACCGCAGGCAGGTCGCCCTGCCGGGCAAGGCCATAGACGACGCGCGTCGCCATGGTCATCTGCGCCAGTACGGTGTTGAGCGTCGCCACGATGGCGATCAGGCTGATCGTCGCCGGGCTGGTGCCGGCGAGCCGCTGGAAGACGAGGCTGAGCGGCGCCTCCGACGCGGCGAGTTCGGCCGGCGGCACGGCGGTGACCGCCACCGCCGCCACCAGCACGTAGAGCACGGTGGCGATGGCGAGCGTCAGCACCATGGCGAGCGGCAGCGTGCGATGCGGATCCCTCGCCTCTTCCGCCACGTTGGCGAGGTCCTCGAAGCCGATGAAGGCGAAGAAGGCGAGAAGGCTCGCCACGGCGATGCCGGACAGGACGGCGACGTCCATCGGCGGCGGCGTCACGATGGCGTTGGCGAACGGCACGCCGGCCCCCGTCGCGGCGAGGATGACGAGCAGCAGGCCCCCCACCTCGATCACCGTGAAGATGGCCGCGAGGATCACCGATTCGAGGATACCCCAGGCGGCCACGACGCCGAGCGCCAGCACCACCGCGACGACCACGATGCCGCGCGGCCAGCCGGTGAGCACGTGGATGTAGCCGGCCGAGCCGATGGCCACGGCCGCCGAAGAGACGATGCCGATGACGATGGTGAGGAGGCCGGTGAGGGTGGAGACCAGCCGCGACCCGAAGGCCTCGCGCATGTAGGCCGCCTCGCCGGCACTGACCGGGAAGCGCGTGCAGAGTTCGGCATAGGAGGCGACCGTCAGTGCCATGACGACGGCGGCGAGCATGAAGGCCCACGGCGCATGGGCACCCGCATGGCCGGCGACGCTGCCGATCAGCACATAGATGCCGGCGCCCACCGTGATCCCGACGCCGTAGAGCACGAGCAGCGTGAGGCCCAGGCGGCGCTTCAGCGCCGGGCGGGCAGACGGGGCCGACAGGGACGGATCGCTCATGGCGTCATCCTTGCCCGGAACGCTCCGCTCCGTCGATGATGATCTCGGCGCGGCAGCGCTGCGACACTCATTCGCCCCGCGCCGCGCCGTCCTCTGCGCTCTCGACCCGGCCGGCGATGACGAGCGCGATGGCGGGCCGGATCGACATGAGGTGGTGCAGGTCGTCGGCGTCCAGCGTCAGCACCTTGGCGCGCTGCACGGTGCGGACGGTCGCATGCAGCGGCACCCGGTTCAGAACGGCTGTCTCGCCGAAGCACTGGCCGGCTCCGAGCCTGATCGGCCCGTCGTCGGTCTCCACGACCACCTCCCCCTCGGCGACCACGAACATGGAGCGGGCAGGCTGGCCGGCGCGGCAGATCACCGCGCCCGCCTCGTAGGTGACGCTCTTCAGCGACCGCATCACGTCGGCGATCGAGGCGGCGTCGAGCCCGGAGAACAGCGGCACGCTGGAGACCATGCTCCAGGTCACCACGAAGTCGCGCCGCTGGATCTCGCGGGCGAAGGCTGTGGCGATGATGCCGACCGGCAGGGCCAGCATGGCGACGCCGGTCACGGCGGTGATGCCGGCGATGACCTTGCCCGCCGGGGTGACGGGAAAGACGTCGCCGTAGCCCACCGTGGTCAGCGTGATGACCGCCCACCACAGCGCATCGGGAATGGTGGCGAACTTGTCGGGCTGGGCATCGTGCTCGGCGAGCCGCATCGCCGCGGCGGCGATGATGAGGACGCCGATGAAGATGATCAGCGAGGCGCCGAGCGCCCGCCGCTCGCTCCACAGGGCCTCGGTCAGGCTGGCGAAACCGGGGGAGTACCGCGCCAGCTTGAAGAACCGGGCAAGGCGCAACAGCAGCAGGAAGCGGAGGTCGATCCCTCCGATCAGGCTCACGTAGAAGGGCAGGATGACGAGCAGATCGACCACCATGGCCGGGGAAGCGGCATGGCGCAGCCGCGCGCGCAGCGGCGTCGTCGCCTGGAGCAGCGGATGTTCCGGTGCGGTCCACAGCCGCACCCCGTACTCGAGGGTGAAGACGAGGGTGGACACGATCTCGATGACGACGAAGAGCCTGCTGTGGCGATCGGCGATCGAGGGCACCGATTCCAGGATGACGGAGAGCACGTTGACGAGGATGAGCGCGACCAGCGTCAGATGCACGCCGTCGGCCAGGGCCGAGCCGGCGAGGCCCTTGTCGAGGGCCTCGTAGACCCTGTGCCGCCTGGTCGCCGCTGGCATGATGATTCCCCCGCTCCCATGGGGAGCCGACGGCGTGACTGTGCCAAGCCGGGCGTCCGCCCGTCAACGCGGGCGGCGCGCGCCATGCCGGGGCGTCAGGCCGCCGCGACGGCGGCCTCGATGGCGGCCAGGGCCGCATCGGCCTTGGTGCCGTCCGGACCGCCGGCCTGGGCCATGTCGGGCCGGCCGCCGCCGCCCTTGCCCCCCAGTGCCTCGGACCCGACGCGCACCAGATCGACGGCGTTCAGCTTGCCGGTCAGGTCGGCCGTCACGCCGACGACGATGCCGGCCTTGCCATCGTCGGAGACGCCGACGATGGCGACGACACCGGAACCGACCTGCGCCTTGCCGGCATCGGCGAGGCCCTTCAGGTCGCGCATGTCGATGCCCGTGACGCTCCTGGCGAGGAGCCTGACGCTTCCCACGGTCTTCACCGGATCCGCTCCGCCGGAGGCACCGCCGCCCATGGCGAGCTTCTTCTTCGCCTCGGCCAGTTCGCGCTCCAGCCGGCGGCGATCCTCGACCAGCGCCTCGATCCGCGCCTCGACATCGGCCACCGAGGTCTTGACCAGACCGGCGACATTCTCCAGCCGCCGCGCCTGAGCCGCCAGGTGCCGGCGGGCGGCATCGCCCGTCATGGCCTCGAGCCGGCGCACGCCGGCCGCGACCGCGCCCTCGCCGACCACGGTGACGAGGCCGATGTCGCCGGTGCGCGCCACATGGGTGCCGCCGCAGAGCTCCACCGACCAGCCGGACGCGCTCGAGCCCTCGGGCGCCGGGCCCATCGAGACGACGCGGACCTCGTCGCCGTATTTCTCGCCGAACAGCGCGCGGGCGCCGGAGGCGATGGCCTCCTCCTGCCCCATCAGCCGGGTCACCACCGGCGCATTGGCGAGGAGCACGCGGTTGGCGATGTCCTCGACGCGGGCGAGATCCTCGTCCGGAATCGGCTTGGGATGGGAAAAGTCGAAGCGCAGGCGGTCGGGCGCGACCAGCGAGCCCTTCTGCGCGACATGGTCGCCGAGCACCTGCCTGAGCGCCTCGTGCAGGAGATGGGTCGCCGAGTGGTTCGAGCGGATCGCCGCGCGGCGCGCGTGGTCGACCTCGAGCTGGACGGCCTGGCCGACGGTCAGGAGCCCCTCGCCGACGGTGACGGCATGGACGAACAGGTCGCCGAGCTTCTTCTGCGTGTCGGTGACGGAGGCCTTCACGCCCTCGCCCGTCATCACGCCGCGGTCGCCCTGCTGGCCGCCGGACTCGCCATAGAAGGGTGTCTGGTTGACGACGACGAGGCCGCTCTCGCCGGCATTGAGGCTCGCGACCTCCGCCCCGTCCTTGAGGATGGCGAGAACCTGGCCCTCGGCCGTCTCGGTGTCATAGCCGAGGAACTCGGTGGCGCCGGTCCTCTCCTTGACCGCGAACCAGACGGTGTCGGTGGCGGCTTCGCCGGAGCCGGCCCAGGCGGCGCGGGCCTTCTGCTTCTGCGCCTGCATGGCGCTCTCGAAGGCGGAAGTGTCCACCGCGATGCCACGCGGACGCAGCGCGTCCTGCGTGAGATCGAGCGGGAAGCCGTAGGTGTCATAGAGCGTGAAGGCGGTCTCGCCGGAGAAGGTGGCGCCTTCGCCAAGGCCGGCGGATTCGGTATCGAGGATCGACAGGCCGCGCTCCAGCGTCTTGCGGAAGCGGGTTTCCTCCAGCTTCAGTGTCTCGGCGATCAGCGCCTCGGCGCGCACCAGTTCCGGATAGGCCTGGCCCATCTCGCGAACCAGGGTGGGCACGAGCTTGTGCATCAGCGGCTCCTTGGCGCCGAGCAGCGAGGCATGGCGCATGGCGCGGCGCATGATGCGGCGCACGACATAGCCGCGGCCCTCGTTGGAGGGCAGCACCCCGTCGGCGACGAGGAAGGAGGCGGCGCGCAGGTGGTCGGCGATGACCCGGTGCGACACCTTGTGGGCGCCGTCCGGTT
>CAZPMD010000053.1:366-13941 GCA_964587395.1 uncultured Hyphomicrobiales bacterium | reverse complement strand
ATGCCTGTGTCGATGGAGGGGCGCGGCAGGTCGGTGCGGATGCCGCCGGCCTGCTCCTCATACTGCATGAAGACGAGGTTCCAGATCTCGATGAAGCGGTCGCCGTCCTGGTCGGCCGAGCCGGGCGGACCGCCCCAGATCCTGTCGCCATGGTCGTAGAAGATCTCCGAGCAGGGGCCACAGGGACCGGTGTCGCCCATGCGCCAGAAATTATCGGAGGTCGGGATGCGGATGATCTTGGAATCCGGCAGGCCGGCGATGGACTTCCACAGGCGATGCGCCTCGTCGTCCTCGGAATAGACGGTCACCAGCAGGCGCGAGACCGGCAGTTCGTACTCCCTGGTGATCAGGTTCCAGGCATGCTCGATGGCGCGCTCCTTGAAGTAGTCGCCGAACGAGAAATTGCCGAGCATCTCGAAGAAGGTGTGGTGGCGCGCGGTGTAGCCGACATTGTCGAGGTCGTTGTGCTTGCCGCCGGCGCGGACGCATTTCTGCGCCGTCGTCGCCGTCGAATAGGGCCGCTTCTCGACGCCGGTGAAGACGTTCTTGAACTGCACCATGCCGGAATTGGCGAACATCAGCGTCGGATCGTTTCGCGGCACGAGCGGCGAACTCTCCACCACGGCATGGCCATTCTTGGCGAAGAAATCGAGGAAGGTCTTGCGAATCTGGTTGACGCCGGTCATGGCCCGAACTGATGGGTTGCGGCCGGGCCCTGGACAGGGCGCGGCCTGAAGTCTGGTCGGCGGGTGTTCTAGAACATTTTTCGCGCAAGGAAACCGCTTTCGACGCGGCGGTGTGCCGCCTGGCCGCGCGCGCCCTTCCGCCGGACCCGCCGAGACGCCCTGCGCCGGCAACGCAAAAGGCCGGGCGAACCCGGCCTGCGTCGTTCCCGACAGATGCGGCAGCCCTCAGTCCGGACTGTCCGCATCGCCGTCCGGCTCGACCTCGCCGAGGATCTTCTCGGCGATGAGACCGGCATTCTGGCGGATCGCAGCCTCGATCTTGGCGGCCATGTCGGGGTTCTGCTTGAGGAAGGTCTTGGCGTTCTCGCGGCCCTGACCGACGCGCTGCGAGTCATAGGAGAACCAGGCGCCAGACTTCTCGACCACGCCGGCCTTGACGCCGAGGTCGATGAGCTCGCCCATCTTGGAGACGCCCTCGCCATACATGATGTCGAATTCGACCTGCTTGAACGGCGGCGCCAGCTTGTTCTTCACCACTTTCACGCGGGTCTGGTTGCCGACCACCTCCTCGCGGTCCTTGATCGCGCCGATGCGGCGGATGTCGAGGCGCATGGAGGCATAGAACTTCAGCGCATTGCCGCCGGTGGTCACCTCCGGCGAGCCGTACATGACGCCGATCTTCATGCGGATCTGGTTGATGAAGATCACCATGGTCTTGGACTTGGAGATGGAGGCGGTCAGCTTGCGCAGCGCCTGGCTCATCAGGCGGGCCTGCATGCCCGGCTGGTTGTCGCCCATCTCGCCCTCGAGTTCGGCGCGCGGGGTCAGCGCCGCGACCGAATCGACCACCACCACGTCGATGGCGCCCGAGCGCACCAGCGTGTCGCAGATCTCCAGCGCCTGCTCGCCGGCATCGGGCTGAGAGATCAGGAGGTCGTCGAGATTGACGCCGAGCTTGCGGGCATAGACCGGGTCGAGCGCATGTTCCGCGTCGATGAAGGCGCAGACTCCGCCCGTCTTCTGCGCCTCGGCGATGGTGTGCAGGGCCAGCGTCGTCTTGCCCGAGGATTCCGGCCCGTAGATCTCGATGACGCGGCCGCGCGGCATGCCGCCGATGCCGAGAGCGATGTCGAGTCCGAGCGATCCGGTCGAGATCGCCTCGATCTCGATCAGCTTCTCGTTCTTGCCGAGCCGCATGATGGAGCCCTTGCCGAAGGCGCGCTCGATCTGGGAGAGAGCGGCGTCCAGCGCCTTGGTCTTGTCCATGGATGAACCTTCGACGAGTCGCAGTGCGGCCTGACTCATGGCTGTCGCTCCCCTGTGCTGGCAAGGCCTGATGGCCGAAACCTGTGGTAAAACGACCGTACATGGTTTGTTCTCTTGTGCAAGTTCTTTTTTTGTTCTCTTGCCGCCTGCTGCCATGATCTGGCAGCAGGCCTCTCGCCTGACATCCGGGATGCAGTCCATCCCCCACCTTGGAACGACTTCAATCGGGGGGCGCGATGGCTTAAGGAAGCCCATCACCCTGCCGGGTCGTGATGGCCCGGCGCCTCGATGGGACGATCCCGATGAACGCACCGCTCGCCGCCGGCTCCTATTCGCTCTTTCCGCTCGGCAAGGACGAGACGCCCTACCGCAAGCTCACCTCCGAGGGGGTCCGGGTGGAGACGGTGCTCGGCAAGGAGGTGGTCGTCGTCGACCGCGAGGCGATCCGCCTGCTGTCAGAACAGGCCTTCATCGACATCAACCATCTCCTCCGCCCGGGGCACCTCGCCCAGCTCCGCCGCATCCTCGACGACCCGGAATCCACCGCCAACGACAAGTTCGTCGCCTACGACCTGCTGAAGAACGCCAACATCGCCGCCGGCGGCGTCCTGCCCATGTGCCAGGACACCGGCACGGCCATCATCATGGGCAAGAAGGGGCGCCTGGTCTGGACCGAGGGCGAGGACGAGGCAGCCCTCGGCCAGGGCGTTCTCGACGCCTACGAGAAGAAGAACCTGCGCTACTCGCAGGTGGCGCCGATCTCGATGTTCGAGGAGCGGAACACCCGCAACAACCTGCCCGCCCAGATCGAGCTCTATGCCGAGGGTGAGGACGCCTACAAGTTCCTGTTCATGGCCAAGGGCGGCGGCTCCGCCAACAAGAGCTTCCTCTTCCAGGCGCCGCCCTCCATCCTCACCCACGACAGGATGATCAAGTTCCTGCACGAGAAGATCCTGACGCTGGGTACGGCCGCCTGCCCGCCCTACCACCTCGCCATCGTCATCGGCGGCCTCTCCGCCGAGCACACCATGAAGACGGCCAAGCTCGCCTCGGCCCGCTATCTCGACGCGCTGCCGACCCAGGGGTCGGAGTTTGCCCATGCCTTCCGCGACCTCGCCATGGAAGCCGAGATCCACAAGCTCACCCAGGCCATGGGCGTCGGCGCGCAGTTCGGCGGCAAGTATTTCTGCCACGACGTGCGCGTCATCCGCATGCCGCGGCACGGCGCCTCGCTTCCCATCGCCATCGCCGTGTCCTGCTCGGCCGACCGCCAGGCGCTCGGCAAGATCACCCGCGACGGCGTCTTCCTGGAGGAGCTGGAGCACCATCCGGCCCAGTACCTTCCTGAGATCGACGAGACGGCCCTCGGCGGCGACGTCGTGAGGATCGACCTCAACAGGCCGATGTCGGAGATCCTTGAGACGCTGTCGAAGCACCCGATCAAGACCCGCGTCTCGCTGACCGGCCCGATGATCGTCGCCCGCGATGCCGCCCACGCCAAGATCCGCGAGCGGCTCGACCGCGGCGAGCCCATGCCCGACTATTTCAGGAACCACCCGGTCTACTATGCCGGCCCGGCCAAGACTCCGGCGGGCTATGCCTCCGGCTCCTTCGGCCCGACCACGGCCGGCCGTATGGACGGCTTCGTCGACCAGTTCCAGGCCGCCGGCGGCTCCATGGTCATGCTCGCCAAGGGCAACCGCTCCCGCGAGGTGCGCGAGGCCTGCGCCAAGCACGGCGGCTTCTATCTCGGCTCCATCGGCGGCCCCGCCGCCCGCCTCGCCCAGGACTGCATCCGCAAGGTCGAGGTGCTGGAATATCCCGAACTCGGCATGGAGGCGATCTGGAAGATCGAGGTCGAGGACTTCCCCGCCTTCATCGTCGTCGACGACAAGGGCAACGACTTCTTCAAGGAACTCAACCTCGGCTGAGGTGTTGTTGCAGGCGAAGGGGTCGCGGACGGGCTGTTTCTGAACGGAAACATCACCCCCTGCGGCCCGAAATCCCCGGGAAACGGCAGGCGCCCATTCATGGCGTCATACCGGAGGGACACGCCATGCGCATCTCCAACCCCACCTTCTCGTCTGCCAGGTCCAGCGCGGCCGACGCCCATACGCTCGCGCTGATCGCCTCCTCGCTGGTGGCGGCCACCGCCATCGCCTTCCTCGCCATGGTGCTCACCGCCTGGCCGGCCAGGGCCGCCGGCGCCGCCCAGCCCATCCAGATGGCGAGCCTCGGCTCGCTGCCGATGCCGGCCGAGCCCTGCGCCGACCGCCTCGCCGCCGCCGAGGCCGAGATCAACCGCAGCCTCGCCTCTGTCGAGCGTCTGCACGAGTCCGACATGGGCGCCCAGTGCTCGGCCTTCCGCGGCCATCTCGTCTCGCTCGGCCGCGCCGTCGATGCCGTCGACCGCTGCGTCGCCGGCCCGGAACGCGCCGCCAAGATCGGCTTCCTGCGCCAGTCCGCCACCGAGTGGCGCGGCGTCATCTCCCACGGCTGCCGCTGAACCCCTCTAGACCCCCGACAGACCTCCATGCACATCCGTCGAGGACTTCTGGCGCTGGCGATCATCTCGCCAGCGTCTTTTTTTGCGCCGTCCGCAGGCGCCCAGGCCTTCTGCCAGGCTCTGCGCGGCGGCCCCGGGAGCGACTCCTGCACCCGCGAACTCGTCCTGACCGAGATCCGCCTGCGCGAGGCCTCGGCGCGGCTGGCGGCCGTGCAGTCCGCCCCCCGCCCCCGGCAGTGCGCCGCCTTCCGGCAGCATGTCCGCGTGATGCGGGCTTCCGCCTGCATCTTCAGCCGCTGCACCACCGGCCATCACGGCCGCGAGAACGTCGCGCAGATGAACGCCTCCATGGCCGACTGGCAGGAGATCATCGCGCGGCGCTGCCGCTGACCCGTCAGGTCTGGAACAGGAGGTCCTTCACGGTCTCGCCGACATGGGCGAGATGGCCGATGGCCGTCTTCAACTGGGCCTGCTCGGACTTGGCGAGGATCGAGGGGTCGACGCGGCTGCCGGGCGGACGGCCACTCTCCAGATCGGCGATCTGCTGGCGCAGGATGGCGCCGACGATGACGCCATGGGCCCCGAGCCAGCGCTCCAGGTCCTCGGCCGCGCCGATCTTCTTCTCCCGCAGGGCCTGGATCCGCTCGCGCGTCGAGCGCATCCGGACATCGTGGCGCAGCGCCAGGCAGCGGGCGGCCGCGACCACCGGGAAGAGCCCGCCGATCTTCAGGTCGATCCGCCCGTCCGTCAGCTTGAAGCCGCCGAACAGCGTCAGCGGCGGCCGGTGCGTACCGATCTGCTCGGCCAGCAGCTTGGCCAGCATCGGCGCCCGGTGGGCGGCGGCATAGGCTTCGTCGAACAGGGTGGCGGCCAGGCTCATGTCGCCATGCACGGCGCGGAAGTCGAAGAAGATGTCCACAGCCAGAAGGTCTTCCGGCCGCGTGCGGCCGATCCAGTCACCGATGCGCGCGCGCCAGTCGTCGATGGAGCCGCGGAAGCCGGGATTGCGGGCCATCACCCCGCCCTTGCAATAGACCACCCCGGCCGCATCGAGGATGTTGGACAGGTGAACGCCGAACTGCGCGAACCAGCGGTCGGCCGCCTCGGGATCGTCGGGAACGGCGGTCACGACGGCATTGTCCTGGTCGGCGGCGAGCAGGCTCTCGCCGCGCCCGACCGATCCCAGCACCAGCACGGCATAGGCAACCGGCGCGGGGCCTGCCCCTTCTGCGACCATCATCGCCTCGGCCTCGCGGGCCGCCCGCGCCGTCAGCGCGCCGATCTCGTGGCTGATGACGGCGGCGACCGCGGTGGCGGGAACCTCTTCCGACAGCAGCTGCCGCGCCACCACGGGCATGCGGGCGAAGGCGGCGGCCATGGCCGGAGCGCCCTGGGCCGCCTCGATCGCGTCGCCGAGCGCGAGCGCATCGCTCGCCCGCATCTTCAGCAGATCGCGGGCCGACAGCGCCCCGACGATCCGCCCTGTGGCATCGGCCACCGCCAGATGCCGGACCTTCAGCCGGTCCATGCGGCCGATCGCCCGATAGACGAAATCGTCAGCCTCCACGAAGGCCAGCGGCCGCGAGGCGATCTCGCCGACGGGCCGGTCGAGAGCGGCGGCGCCGCCGTTCGCCACCGCCCGCATCACGTCGCGCTCGGTGACGATGCCGGCCTGGTCGACGCGCAGCCTGTCGGGTTCGGCGACGAAGAGCGAGGAGATGCGCCGCTCCATCATCAGGCGGGCCGCGGCGATCAGCGGCATCGCCGGAGAGGTCACGGCGGGCGGATGGCCCATCACGTCGCTGACGCGATGGCGGAAGGGGTAGGAGTCGATCCGCGACAGGGCCCCCTGCCCGGCCGCGACGACCGCCTTGGGCTCCTCCCAGCCGGCGCGGGCGAAGCCTTCCATCGCATCGGTCAGCCGTCGGCAGGCCTCGTTCGCCTCGGCGACCGTGCGCACGCCCTTGTCCTTGAGGAAGGGCAGCAGCGCGACGAAGATCGCGCCGGCGCTCTCGGCGTCGCCCACCGCGTCGTGACGGCCCGCCCGGTCGAGCGTCACGCCCGTCCGCTCGGCGAGAATCTCCAGCGTGAAGCCGGCGAGGCTTGGAAAGCAGATCTGGCCGAGCAGCCGGGTGTCGAGCGAGGCCGGCGGCTCGTAGGTGCGGCCCGCGAGGCGGCATTCACGCCGGAAGATGGCGAGGTCGAAACCGAGATTGTGCCCGACGACGACGCGGCCGCCGCGGAACTCCTCCAGCGCATCGAAGGCGTCCGCGAAGCCCGGGGCGCCCTTCACGGCGGCGTCATCGATGTGATGGATCGCCGTGGCCGAGGCGGGGATGGGAACGCCGGGGTCGACCAGCCGCTCGAAACGCTCCTGACGGACCAACTGGCCGTTGACGAGGCGCACGGCGCCGATCTGCACGATGCGCGCCTTGGCCGGGTCGAGCCCGGTCGTCTCCGTGTCGAGAACGACGGCATCCAGCGCGATCAGTGGCTGCACGGACTGCTTTGCCATGGTCCTATCATAGGTCCAGCCCCCGAGGGCGGGCGAGTCAGCCTTTCGCCTGTGCCTTGACCGCCTCGATGAGCTGCTTCAGCGAGAATGGCTTCGGAAGGAAGGCGAAGGCCTGGCCTTCCGGCAGGTCGTTCTTGAACGCCTCCTCGGCATAGCCCGAGACGAAGATGACCTTGATGTCGGGATTGGACTTGCGCAATTCGCCGAGCAGGGTCGGGCCGTTCATCTCGGGCATCACCACGTCGGAGACCACGAGATCGACGGTGCCGCCGTGCTCGGCCATGACCTCGAGCGCCTCGACTCCCGAGCCTGCCTCGAGAACCGTATAGCCACGCGAGATCAGGGCCCGCGAGGCAAAGGCCCTGACCGCCTCCTCGTCCTCGACCAGCAGGATGGTTCCCGCGCCTGTGTCGTCGCGCGGTGAGGTCGGCGGGGGCGGTGCGACGGGAGCCGGCGCGTCGACCGGCGCGGAAGCGGCGGAGGTCGCCGCTGGGTCCGCCTGTCCTCGTTCCTCCGACCCTCCCGAGACGAGCATGGCAGCCGGAGCGGACGGCGTCGGCTCGACAGCAAGCGGAGCACTCACGGCCGGTTCCGCCGCCTCGACGTGGCGTGGCAGGAAGATGCGGAAGGTCGTGCCGCGACCCATCTGGCTGTCGACGAAGACATAGCCGCCCGACTGCTTGATGATGCCGTAGACGGTCGACAGGCCGAGGCCCGTGCCCTTGCCCACCTCCTTCGTGGAGAAGAACGGATCGAAGATCTTCTGCTTGATCTCGTCGGGAATGCCGGTGCCGGTGTCGGTCACCTCGATCATCACGGCATCGCTCTCCGGCAGTTCGACGGGATCGTCCTTGGAGCGGTGGCGGATGATGTCGGCCGCCAGCACGTTCGCCGTGCGGATGGTGAGCTTGCCGCCGTCGGGCATGGCGTCGCGGGCGTTGACCGCCAGATTGAGGATCACCTGCTCGAGCTGGGTGACGTCGGCGCGCACCGGCCACAGGTCGCGGCCATGGATCATGTCGAGGCCGACGCGCTCGCCCAGCGAGCGGCGCAACAGCATGGAGAGGTCGGAGAGCACGTCGCCGAGCTGGACGACCTGCGGCCTCAGCGTCTGCTTGCGCGAGAACGCCAGCAGCTGGCGCACCAGGCTCGCGGCGCGGTTGGCATTCTGCTTGATCTGCATGACGTCGTTGAACGAGGGGTCCGCAGGCTTGTGGTCCATCAGCAGCAGGTCGGCATGGCCGATGATCGCCTGCAGCACGTTGTTGAAGTCATGGGCGACGCCGCCGGCGAGCTGGCCGACCGCGTTCATCTTCTGCGACTGGGCGAACTGCTCCTGGAGCTGGCGCAACTCGGTCGTCTCGACCACGTAGACGATCGCCGCCTCGCCCGGCTGCTCGGGATCGTCGACCGGTGCGACGAAGAAATGTGCGAAGCGGTTGGCATCGCCCTGCAGGGCGCCGTCGACGGCCGCGAGGTCGCCCTTGCCGGCCGCGGCCTCGCCGATGGCCTGCGACAGGGCCGGCCGCGAACTCTCCTTGACGAGGGACAGCATGGAGCGCGAGCCCGCCTCCGCCGCCGGCACGACGTCGGCCAGCATCCGCGCGAAAATCGGATTGGCGCGGCCGACATGGCCGTCGCGGTCCACCGTGACGATGCCGAGCGGAGAGGAGTTGAAGAAGCGCGCGAACCGGACCTCGGCCGCCCGCAGGCTGTCGCCGGTGTCGTTGGAGCGGCCGCGGTTGATGACGAGGGTGCGCGAGGAGCCCGGGGTGCCGTCGGCGGAAAAGGCGATCTTGTGCAGGAGGCGGACGGGCAGCGCCTCGCCGCCGCGGCGCTTCAGGTCGAGGTCGAAGGTGGCGGTCGTCACCTCGCCCGGCTTGGGCGGGATGGTGCGCAACAGCGCCGCGGCGTCGGCGGCGAGAATGTCGGCGAGCGCCAGACCGCCGGAGCCGACCTCGGTCAGGTCATGGTCGAGCCAGCCGGCGAGCGTGGCGTTCATGTAGGCGATCTCGCCGTTCGGCTCCATCGAGAAGAAGCCGGCCGGGGCGTGGTCGAGGAAGTCGATCGCCTTCTGCAGCGTCTCGAAGGCGGTCTCGGCCGTCTGCCGGTCGCGGGTGATGTCCTCCACCGTCCAGACGCTGGCGCGTCCGACGCCGCGCAGGCGCCCAACCCCCTCGCCGGCCATCGGGCGGACCTTCAGCCTGAGCCAGCGGGCGTCCTCGGCGCCGGGGCGGCGCACCTCCTCCTGGTGGCGACGCCCCTCGCGGGCGGCCTGCGACAGGCGATAGATCGCCTCCGACACCTCCGGCGCGCCGGTGAAGGCGCGCTCGACGGACCGCACGTCCTCGTCGCCGGTCGCCCCGGTCATGGCGAGATAGGCCGGGTTGGCATAGAGCACCCGCCCCGAGGGCTCGCTCACCACCACGGCATCGCCGGCGCTATCGACCATCGCCTTGGTGAAGTCGTTGCGGCCGTCCTCGGTGGCGAAGCGCAGGATCCCAGCGGCATAGGCGAAGAGCGAGAAGACGCCGCAGACGGCGAGCAGCGCCAAGAGCCCGATGACGTAGGGATAGGCGTTGTCGCGGCCGATCATCAGGAAGAACAGGGCGGCGCCGACGAGCACCACCGCCACCACCAGCACCATGGTGGTGGAGCCGGACTGCTCCGAACGGTCCACCGACCGGCGCGATCCGGCAATCGCTGGGGGCGCATGTTCGGCGCGGGCGTTCTTTTCGGCGAGGGCCATGGCGGAGAAGAGCCGTTGGTCAGGTTGGGGAGAATCCCTTGAGGATTCCATCTGGTAGTGGTGCCGGTTCGGCGCCCAAGAGGCAAGGGCGGCAGGGCCACGGCGGCGGCATTTCGACCGCGCCGCCCGCCCTGCCCGGGGCCTCAGTTGAGCTCGCCCTTGAGCTTCATGACGTAGCCGATCACCTCGGCCACCGCCCGGTAATGCTCCTCCTGGATCGGCTGGTCGATCTCGACGCTCGCATGCAGCGCCCGGGCGAGCGGCACGTTCTCGACGATCGGCACGTCGCTGGCGATAGCCAGTTCGCGGATCTTCAGGGCGATGAGGTCCATGCCCTTGGCGACGCAGACGGGCGCCTGCATGCCGGCCTCGTATTTCAGCGCCACGGCGAAGTGGGTCGGGTTGGTGACCACCACGGTGGCGTTCGGGACGTTGGCCATCATTCGCTTGCGCGAACGCTCGCGACGCAGCTGCTTGATCTTGCCCTTGATCTCGGGGTTGCCGTCCGACTGCTTGAACTCCTCCTTGAGCTCCTGCGTCGACATCTTCTGGCGCGTGTACCAGCGCTGGTACTGGTAGATGTAGTCGGCCAAGGCGATGATCGCCATGATCGCCACCACCGCGATCAGCACGCTCATGACGATCGAGAAGGTGTGCGGCAGCAGCATCTCCACGTCCATGCGGACGAGGCTGTCGATCGTCGCGCGCTGCGGCCACAGCACCGTGAACATCACCACGCCGACCAGCGTCAGCTTGGCGAGGCCCTTGACGAAGTTGACGAGGGCATCGGGTCCGAAGATGCGCTTGAAGCCGGCGAGCGGCGAGATCTTGGAGAATTTCGGCTTCAGGCTCTCGGTCGACAGCACCAGCCGGTGCTGGATCATGTTGGCGCCGATGCCGGTGAGGAAGAGGCCGAGCAGCGGCAGGCCGATGGCGACGATGATCGCCAGCGCCAGCGACACGTAAAGCTTCATCAGCCCGGACCGGTCGACAATCACCAGATCGGCATTGGCGATAAGATTCTTCAGCGGCACGGCGAGACCGCCTGCCGAACCCGCAGCCATGGTCGCGACGATCAGGGTCGCCATGAACAGGAGGAACCACGAGACGAGGTCCTGGCTCTTGGCGACGTCGCCCTTCTTCAGCGCGTCGTCGAGCTTCTTCTGCGTCGGATCGTGTGTCTTCTGGTCCTTGTCCTCGCCCTCGTCTGCCACGGCCTACCTCCGGTTGACCGCGATCTCGCCGAGCACCGCTTCGAGACTGCCCATGTAGTGGGACATCATGACGGAGATGACGAGGAGGAGGATGATGAAGCCGACGCCGATGGTCACCGGCATGGCGACGAAGAAGACCTGCATCTGCGGCATCAGCTTGGACAGCACGCCGAGCCCGATGTTGAAGACCAGCGCGAAGACGAGGAACGGAGCCGAGAGCTGGATGGCGATCAGGAAGGACCTCGCCATCACCGTCGTCAGGAACTGCGCCGCGTCCCCGGATGCCGGCAGGATGCCCGGGCGGATCACGGTGAAGCTGTCGGAGATTGCGGCGATGATGAGATGGTGCAGTTCGGTGGAGAAGACCAGCACCACGCCGATCAGGGACAGGAAGGTACCGATCACCGCGCCCTGCTGGCCCTGGGTCGGGTCCACCTGCATGGCGAAGCCGATGCCCATCGACTGGGCGATGACGACGCCGGCGGTGAGCAGCGCCGACACTGCGATGCGCGCCGCCATGCCGAGCGTGAAGCCGACGGCCATTTCCATGAACAGCATCAGGAAGACGCTGGCCGGCCGCGCGAGGTCGATGTCGTAGAGCGGCCGGTGCAGCGGGAACAGCGCCAGCGTGATGAGCAACGCCACTCCCAGCCTCACCCGCATCGGCAGCGAGCGCTCGCCGAGGCCCGGCATCAGCGCCATCATGGTGCCGACGCGCGCGAACATCATGAAGAAGACGACGATGAGCACCGGGGTGATCGGGATGGTCACGGTGTCTCGCCCCTCCTGGAGCGTGCCGGCGGGCGGCGGCCGCGCAGGCCGTCGATCAAAGCTGATTCACCCGCCGCTGACCACTTTGGCCATGATCCGGCCGGTGATGCCGTTCATCAGGTCGCCCATGAAGGGCAGCGCCACCAGCATGGTGGCGAAGATGGCGAGGATCTTCGGCACGAAAACCAGCGTCTGCTCCTGGATCTGTGTCAGCGCCTGGATCAGCGAGACGATGACGCCGACGATCAGGCCGACCAGCATCATCGGTGCGGAGACGAGGATCACGGCGAGGATGCCGTCGCGGGCGACGTCGAGAATGTCGGCAGGGCTCATGGTCGTGTCCTAGATCTGCATCCGCATGATTTCTTCGTAGGCCTGCACGACCTTGTCGCGCACCGAGACGAGGGCCTCGACGGCGACCTCGGTCTCGGCGACGGCGGTCACCACGTCGATCAGATCGGCGCGGCCGGCCGCCATGGCCTGGGTGCGCTGGTCGGTGGCGCGGGCCGACTGGTCGAGGTTCTGCACGGCGCCGCGCAGAATGTCGCCGAAACCCGCGCCCTGCGCCGAGGGGCGCGCGGTGGGGGTAGTCGGCGAAAACAGCCGCGCTGCGGTCGCATAGGCATTGGCGGCAATGGAGGAGGACGACATCGCCTCAGACCCTCAGGAGTTCGATCGTGCGCTGGATCATGCGCCGGGTGGAGGTGACGACGTTGAGGTTCGCCTCGTAGCTGCGCTGGGCCTCGCGCATGTCGAGGCTCTCGACGATCGAATTGACGTTCGGGACCTTCACGTAGCCGCGGGCGTCGGCGGCCGGGTGGTTGGGGTCGAAGCGGGTCCGGAACTCGCCCTGTTGCTGGCGCACCGGACCAAGCTGGACGGTGGTCGCCTGCAACTCGCGGTCGAAGGTGGTCCGGAAGGTCGGGATCCTGCGCCGGTAAGGATCGCCTCCTGCTGTCTCCGCAGTGGAATTGGAATTGGCGATGTTCTCCGCCGTGATCCGCATGCGGCCGGCCTGGGCACGCATGCCGCCCGCCGCAATTCGGATCGACTTCAGGAAGTCCATGGACATCAGTTGCCTCCTCAGCCCTTCTTGCCGATCGCGGTACGGATGAGCCCGAGCGAGCGCTGGTAGAGGCCGGCGACGGCCTGGTAGTCGAGCTGGTTCTGCGCGACCTTCAGCATCTCGTCCTCGAGATTGACGCGGTTGCCATCGGGCGTGGCGACGAGGCCGGTGTTGCGGCGCACGTCGAAGCGCGTCTGCTGCGAACTCGCCGTCTGGATGTGGCGCGGATCGGTACGCGTCGGCCCCGCACCGATGCTGGCGGCGCCCGTGGCGCTCGCCGTGCCCCGCGCCATGGACGCAAAGCTCGGCGCGGCGAGATCCCGGGCCCGATAGCCGGGCGTGTCCGCATTCGCGACATTTTCCGCCAATAGCTTCTGGCGGTCCTGATGCCACCGCATCCGGGTGCGGAGCATGGAGAAGAGCGGCACGTCGCTGGTCGCCATGGTCTCCCCCGCGCCCCTGTCGATAGGCAAAGGATGCCGGGTTCATGGTTAACGACTGGTTAAGCGTTAAGGGACTTTCAACCTCTGCCGCGGCGGGTTAACCATCCGGCGAGGTCGAAGTCGGCAAGCCTTGCCGGGTCTGTTAACCTCAACATAGATTTAACGTGCGCTCTTCGGGCGGGCGTTCGGAATGCCATGGGATCGGTCTCGATGAACTATCTCACCAATCTGCTCGGTCCCAACGCGCCCCTCGCTGCGACCTTCATCGTCGCCTTCGCGGCCGTCCTGGTGCTGATCGGTCTGACCGCCTGGATTTTCCGCCTGCTGCGCGGCCGCGGCCTCGGCATCGGGTCGGGCGG
>CAZPMD010000053.1:0-356 GCA_964587395.1 uncultured Hyphomicrobiales bacterium | reverse complement strand
CACGGAGAAGCTCTCGCGGTCCAGGCAGAGAAGCTCGGCGTCCTCCAGGGCCGCCAGCCCCGCCTCGCGGTGCTCGACTATGCCGACGTCGACCAGCGCCGCAAGCTGGTGCTCATCCGCCGCGACAATGTCGAACATCTGCTGCTGCTCGGCGGCCCGACCGACGTGGTGGTGGAAACCGCCATCGTGCGTGGCATGCCGGTCCAGGCCTCGGCACTGGCGCGCGAGCCGGCCGCAGCGGCCACACCGGCCTATGTGGAGCCAGACCCGCCCATGCCGCAGCAGCGCCCCTCGCTCAGGGAGGCGGCGCGTCAGGCCGCCGGCGAGCCTGCTCCGCGCCCCGTCAACCTCGACAT
>CAZPMD010000052.1:8975-28363 GCA_964587395.1 uncultured Hyphomicrobiales bacterium | reverse complement strand
GGGCGGCAGTCCTTGGAACGACATGGGATCCTCCCGGGATCGTGGTGATCTCGTCCGGTCTTGTGTCGCCGGTTGCCGAAAGCTCACCACCCGCCCGGGAGAGGGTCAAGCGCGCACCTGCGGCGGCTGCCGCGCGGGGCGTGCAGGGATGCAGTTCAGTCCACCATGCTCATGGCGCGGAAAGCGTCCTGCTCGGCCTTCGACATCAGTGTGGCCTTGTCCTTCGCGCGCAGGCGCTCCGTCTCGCTCTTGAGCTGGCCGCAGGCGGCGAGGATGTCGCGGCCGCGCGGCGTGCGCACCGGCGAGGAGTAGCCGGCCTCGAAGACCACCTCCGAGAAGCGCTCGATCTGCTCCCAGTCGGAGCATTCGTACTTCGAGCCGGGCCAGGGGTTGAACGGGATCAGGTTGATCTTCGCCGGAATGCCCTTCAGCAGCCGGACGAGGCGACGGGCATCGTCGATGGAATCGTTGACGCCCTTCAGCATCACGTACTCGAAGGTGATCCGTCGGGCATTCGAGGCAGCGGGATAGGTGCGGCAGGCGTCCAGCAGCTCGGCGATCGGGTACTTCCTGTTCAGCGGCACCAGTTCGTCGCGCAGGTCGTCGCGCACGGCATGCAGCGAGATGGCCAGCGCCACGCCCGTCGCGGCGCCGACGCGGCCGATCTCCGGAACGACGCCCGAGGTCGACAGCGTCACCCGACGCTTGGAGAACTGCAGGCCGTCCGCGTCGAGCAGCGTCATCAGCGCCCCGGTGACGTTCTCGACATTGTAGAGCGGCTCGCCCATGCCCATGAAGACGATGTTGGTGACGAAGCGCCCGCCATCCGTCGGCACGAAGGCGCCCTCGGGCGGCTGGGCTCCCGGCCAGTCGCCGAGCTGGTCGCGGGCGACGATCACCTGGGCGACGATCTCGGCAGCCGTCAGGTTACGCACCAGCTTCTGCGTGCCGGTGTGGCAGAACGAGCAGGTGAGCGTACATCCGACCTGGCTGGAGATGCACAGGGTGCCGCGGTCGCGGGTGGGAATGTAGACCGTCTCGATCTCGTGCCACTTCTCGCCGGCCATGCTCGGCGGAATGCGCATCAGCCACTTGCGGGTGCCGTCCTGCGACACCTGCTCAGCGACGACCTCGGGACGCTCCAGCGTATAGGCTTCCGCCAGCGCCGCGCGCAGATGCTTCGAGACGTTCGACATCTCCTCGAAGGTCCTGGCCCCGCGCTGGTAGATCCAGCCCCAGAGCTGGGAGACGCGCATACGCGTCTCCCGGCCCTCGATGCCGATGGCGGCAAGGGCGGCCGTCAGATCGTCGCGGCCCATTCCGACCAGCGAGGGCTTCGCCGGCAGGGCGCGGGTTTCGGTGGCCACGGCAGGCTTCACGACGGGCTTGGCATTCGCGAGATCGAGCGTCGGCATCGGTTCGGGGTTCCTGGCAAGCGCGGGCCTATAGCACGAAAGCGGCGCCCGACGCAGGATTTCCTGAGCGCCTGCCGCCTCAGCTGGTCGAGTTGGGATCGGCGCACTCCCGGCGCGCCTGCGCCAGTGCCTGGCCGAACCCCTTCAGAGAATAGGTGTCGACCGTCTCCTCGCCGAGCTGCGACATGGAGCGCAGCGTCATCTGGGCGTTGTCGCGCATCGCCACCACCAGACGCGTCTCGTCGGCGAGGTTGGCGATCCAGGCGCCCTGCGTGTCACCGGAAAGCGGGAAGGTGTCGTCGCCGATCATCAGCGTCGATCCCGATGTCACGTCGAAGCCGAACTCCACCGCGAACTCGTCGCGCACCTGGTCTGTCGGCCGGGTCGTGACGAAGACGAAGGCGCGGCCTCTCACCGCCCCTTCCGGACGACGCAGGCGGGGCGAGGCGGCGGCATAGCAGAGCTTGCCACGATTGGTGTCGGCGATGACGACGGACCAGTCGGCATGGCGTGCGACGACACGGTTGGTCCCGGTGATCGGGCGGTCCTGGGCGGTAGCGGAACCGATGGCGCCGGCAAGCGCCGGCAACAAGGCGGCTGCGGCAATCCTCAACGGCATTCCTGGGCGACGCGGTCGAGGGCCTGGCCGAGTCCGGTCAGCGAATAGGTGTCGGTGGTAACGTTGCCGCGCAGCGAGGTGGAGCGGACGGTCAGCTGCGACCCGCCGCGCATGGCCTGCACCATGCGGCCTTCCTCGGCGGCGTTCTTGATCCAGGCGCCGGTAGCCTGGGTGTAGAGCGCGAAATTGGTGGTGCCGATGGTCGCGGTGGCATCGCCCTTCAGCGGAAACCCGAGGGTCAGGGACACCTCGTTGCGGACGTTCTCGCCGGGCCGGGACGTCAGGAAGAAGAAGGCGGGATCGCGCTGGAGGTTGCCAGGCGCCCGGGTCTTCGGCTGCGAGGCGGCGTAGCAGACCTTGCCGCGCGGCGTCGTCGAGGTGAAGACGCCCCAGTCGCCGAACTGCGCCACGGCCGAACCCTGCTGGGGGCCGCCACCAGCCGCCGGTCGGGCCGCCTGGGCCTGCTGGCGCTGCTGGGCGCCGGCGTCGGACGCGGCGAAGGCGACGGCCGCGAGGGCCAGGATCGGGATCATTCGGGTGGAGCGCATTGCAAAACTCGGCTCGTTCGAAGGGCGGTCGGGAACGGCGGCCCCGCCGGACTTGCCCCCTAGATGTCGAAGATCAGGGTAAACAAGCCGTTAAGACGGGGCGAATCCATGGCGAAGTGGGACCCGAAAGGCAAGTCCCGGCTGTGGCGTCGTTCCCCGCGGAGGTAACTTAAGGCCAATCCGGGCAAGACTAGGGCGGAGGACGACAGGCGACCGACGGGAATCGCCTGCGCCCCCCCGAACGCCCCCCATGCGGTCGCCAGGACCCTGACCGTTGAACCTCTTTCCTCCCGACGGCGACAGACCAGTCCCGGAATGCCCCGGCCCGCGCCCCCGGCGGGCGGGGCACCCCTGTTCCGCCGCGGCTGCCGCGGCGCCATCGGAGAAGAGCATGAAAGTGATGTCCAGACGCGCCGCCTTCGCGGCGATCCTCGGTGCGGCGAGCCTTGCCGCCACCTCGCAGAGCCAAGCCCTGTCCATGCGCGGCCCCGGCGGCCGCTCGCCCGGCGGTTTCCGTCCCATCGACCCCGGAATCGGCAACGGCCGCGGCGGTCGTCCCATCGACCCCGGTATCGGCAACGGCCGCCCCGGCGGCTGGCAGCAGAGCGCCCACCGGCGGGGCGTCATCGGCGACCACGGCCCGGGCGTCGACCCGCAGCCCCGTCCGCCGCGCTGGCGCAACCGCCAGGGTGGACTGCTGGGCGGCCTGAACCAGGCTCCCTCGGCACCGGGCGGCTACTATCACTGCCATCCGCGCTACCGTCGCCGCGGCCTCTGCTCGTGATGCAGGAAGGGCGCCTCCCGGCCAGGAGGCGCCCTTTCGATCATTGCCCGCGATGGCGTGACCTGGCCCGCCCGGCTCAGCCCCAGGTGCGGATGTCGACGAAGTGGCCCTCGATCGCCGCGGCGGCCGCCATGATGGGCGACACGAGATGCGTGCGGCCCTTGTAGCCCTGACGACCCTCGAAGTTCCGGTTCGAGGTCGAGGCACAGCGCTCGCCCGGCTGCAGGCGGTCGGGGTTCATGGCCAGGCACATGGAGCAGCCCGCCTCGCGCCATTCGAAGCCGGCGGCGATGAAGATCTTGTCGAGACCCTCCTGCTCGGCCTGCTCCTTCACGAGGCCCGAGCCCGGCACGATCATCGCGGAGACGGTCGGCGAGACCTTCTTGTCCTTCACGACGCGGGCGACCTCGCGCAGATCCTCGATCCGGGAGTTGGTGCAGGAGCCGATGAACACCTTGTCGAGGCGGATGTCGGTGATCTTCGTACCCGGCTTCAGGTCCATGTAGTCGAGAGCGCGCCATTTGGAGGTGCGTTTGTTCTCGTCCTGGATGTCGTCCGGGTTGGGCACGACACCGCCGATGGAGACGACGTCCTCAGGTGACGTGCCCCAGGTGACGATGGGCGGCAGGTTGTTGGCGTCGAGCACGACGGTGCGATCGAAATGGGCGCCCTCCTCGGTGAAGAGCGTCTCCCAGTATTTCTGCGCCATGTCCCAGGCCATGCCCTTCGGGGCCTTTGGCTTGCCCTTGAGATAGGCATAGGTCTTCTCGTCCGGCGCGATCAGGCCGGCGCGGGCACCACCCTCGATCGACATGTTGCAGACAGTCATGCGCCCTTCCATCGACAGCGAGCGGATGGCTTCGCCCGCATACTCGATGACCGATCCGGTGCCGCCGGCCGTGCCGATCTCGCCGATGATGGCGAGGATGATGTCCTTGGCGGTGACGCCGTCCTTCAGCTGGCCGTCGACGCGCACCAGCATGTTCTTGGCCTTGGCCTGGATCAGCGTCTGGGTGGCGAGCACATGCTCGACCTCGGAGGTGCCGATGCCGTGGGCGAGCGCGCCGAAGGCGCCGTGCGTCGAGGTGTGGCTGTCGCCGCAGACGATGGTGGTGCCCGGCAGGGTGAAGCCCTGCTCCGGCCCGATGACGTGGACGATGCCTTGCCGGATGTCGGCGGCATCGTAATACTCGATGCCGAAGTCCTTGGCGTTCTGGGCGAGGGCCTCCACCTGGGTGCGGCTCTCCTCGTCCTTGATGCCGAACTTCCGGTCCGGCGTCGTCGCGATGTTGTGGTCGACGACCGCGAGCGTCTTCTGCGGCGCGCGCACCTTGCGACCCGTCGTGCGCAGGCCCTCGAAGGCCTGCGGGCTCGTCACCTCGTGGACGAGGTGGCGGTCGATGTAGAGAAGGCAGGTGCCATCGTCCTGCGTGTCGACCACGTGGTCGTCCCAGATCTTGTCGTACAGCGTGCGCGGCGCGGCCATGGCGGACCTCCCGTTCGAAAAGGTGGCGGGTCTCTTAGCCTTGAATGGTTCTGAATAGAAGAGGCATCGAGACGTATGCAGGGCAGGGTTCGGCGCCGCGCGGGCGACGCCGATCCCGGGTCAGACCCCGAAGCACCAGGCCAGCACGCCCTTCTGCGCGTGCAGGCGGTTCTCGGCCTCGTCGAAGACCACGGACTGCGGGCCGTCCATGACCTCGTCGGTGACCTCCTCGCCGCGATGGGCGGGCAGGCAGTGCATGAAGATGGCGTCGGAACTGGCCGCGCTCATCAGTTGCTTGTTCACCTGGTAGGCCTTGAGCAGGTTGTGGCGGCGGCCGGCGTCCTCGTCGCCCATCGACACCCAGCAGTCGGTGACGATGCAGTCGGCCCGGTCCACCGCCTGGTAGGGGTCGGAGGTCCAGGAGACGTCGGCCCCCTCGCGCTGGGCGAGCGCGATCGCCTCGCGACGCGGCGCCAGTTCCTCGGGGGTGGCGATGTTCAGCTTGAAGCCGAAGCGCGGCGCCGCCTGGATCCAGGACGAGAGCACATTGTTGGCATCCCCGGTCCAGGCGATGGTCTTGCCACGGATCGGGCCCTTCTTCTCCTCGAAGGTCATGATGTCGGCCATGATCTGGCACGGGTGCGAGAGCTTGGTGAGGCCGTTGATCACAGGCACCGTCGCCGCATCGGCAAGCTCGCGCACGGCATTGTGGTCGAGCATGCGGATCATGATGGCGTCGACATAGCGCGACAGCACCTTGGCTGTGTCGGAGATCGTCTCGCCGCGGCCGAGCTGCATCTCGGTCCCGGTGAGCATGATCGTCTCGCCGCCGAGTTCCCGCATGCCTACGTCGAAGGAGACGCGCGTGCGCGTGGAGGGGCGCTCGAAGATCATGGCGAGCACCTTTCCGGCGAGCGGCTTCTCCGCCTCCGGCGTGCGGCGGACGCGCTTCAGCGCGCCTGCCTTGTCGAGAATGGCTTTCAGCTCGGCCCCGCCGAAATCGGCGAGGTCGACGAAATGGCGCGGGGAATGGGTCACTCGGCCGCTCCCTTGACCATCTGCGCCTCAAGGCTCCGCGCCGCCTTGTCGAGCATGCCGACAGCGAGGTCGATCTCCTCGTCCGAGACGATCAGCGGCGGGATCAGGCGGATGACGTTGTCACCCGCCGGGACCACGAGAAGGCCCGCACGGCGCGCCTCGGTCGTGACCTCGCCATTGGGGACGACACACTTCAGGCCGGTCAGAAGGCCGGCGCCACGCACCGTCTCGAACACCTTCGGGTGCTGGTCGACGAGGCCCGCGAGTTTCTGCTTGAACAGCAGGGCCTTGCGCTGGACTTCCTCGAGGAAGCCCGGCGCCAGCACCACGTCGAGCACGGCATTGCCGACGGCCGCGGCCAGCGGACCGCCGCCGAAGGTCGTGCCATGGGTGCCGGGAGTGAACACGGCCGCGCATTTCTCCACGGCGAGGATCGCACCCATGGGGAAGCCGCCGCCAATGCCCTTGGCGATCGACATGATGTCGGGTGCAACCCCCGACCACTCATAGGCGAAGAGCTTGCCGGTGCGGCCGACGCCGGTCTGTACTTCGTCGAAGATGAGCAGCAGGCCGTTGGCGTCGCAGAGTTCGCGCAGATAGCGCAGTTCCTCGGTCGGCACCTCGCGCAGGCCGCCCTCGCCCTGGATCGGCTCGATCATCAGCGCGGCAGTGTCGGGGCCGATCATCGCCTCCAGCGCCTTGCGGTCGCCGAAGGGCACCTGGTCGAAGCCCTCGACCTTCGGGCCGAAGCCCTCGAGGTACTTGGCCTGGCCGCCGGCGGCGATGGTCGCCAGCGTTCGGCCGTGGAAGGCCCCCTCGAAGGTGATGATGCGGAAACGGTTCGGCTCGCCGCGCACGGCGAAGTACTTGCGCGCCATCTTGATGGCGCCCTCGTTGGCCTCCGCACCCGAATTGCAGAACAGCACGGAGTCGGCGAAGGTCGCCTCGATCAACCGCTTCGCCAGCCGCTCGGTCTCCGGCACGTTGTGGAGGTTCGAGACGTGCCAGACCTTCTTCGCCTGCTCGGTCAGAGCCTCGACGAGATGGGGATGGGAATGGCCGAGGGAATTGACCGCGATGCCGGCGCCGAAGTCGAGGACTCGTCGCCCGTCCGCCGTCACCAGCCAGCAGCCCTCGCCCCGCTCAAAGGCGAGTTCGGTCCGTGCGTAGTTCGGCATCAGCGGCGTGATCACTTCGACCTCCCGTCGAAACTCCCGGAAACCCAGAAAAAAACGGCCGCCCCGAAGGGCGGCGCGGCAAATTCTATGCGATCGGGGGGGCGGAAAGTCAAGGTTGCCGCAAGGTTTTGCACGCTGCGACGCAGCATTGCCGGCTAAGACTCCGCCGGTTTACCAACGACCTCGCCGTCCTCCTTGGTGAAGGTGTCGGGCGGGTTGTCGAGAAGGTCGAGCACGAACTCCGACGGCCGGCACAGCCGCGTGCCCTTCGCCGTCTCCACGATCGGCCGGTTGATGAGGATCGGATGCGCCATCATCGCGTCCAGGATCTGGGCGTCGTTCAGTGCCGGATCGTCGAGGCCGAGCTCGGCATGGGGCGTGCCCTTTTCGCGCAGCAGCTGTCGCGGCGTGATGCCCATGGCGGCGATGAGGGCGACGAGCCTCTCGCGGCTCGGAGGTGCCTTGAGATACTCGATCACCACCGGTTCGACGCCGCTCGCGCGGATCATGGCGAGGGTGTTGCGCGAGGTGCCGCAGGCGGGGTTGTGGAAGATCGTGACGGTCATGGCCTTGCGTTCTCGGTAGTCGATGTCGTGCCGGAGGGCTGCAGCAGCCAGCCCATGAGGACCATCGCCACGAGCGCACCGGCAAGTTCCGCGCCGATGAAGCCGGGAAGGTCCACCGGCCTGATGCCGGAGAAGGTGTTGGTCAGCGACCGGGCGACGGCGACCGCCGGATTGGCGAAGGAGGTGGAAGCGGTGAACCAGTAGGCGGCGGTGATGTAGAGGCCGACGAGCCAGGGAATGGCGTTCGCGGCGAAACGCAGACCGCCGAGGATGGTTGCGACCAGTCCGAAGGCCGCGACGGCCTCGGCGAACCACTGGGCAGTGCCGGTGCGGACCTTCGCCGAGACCGCCAGTGGCGCGAGGTCGAACATCAGGTGGGCGATCACCGTGCCGGCGATGCCGCCGGCGACCTGCACCGCGACATAGGCGAGGCCGTCCTGTCGCGCGAGGTCGCCGCGCAGCGTGAAGACCATCGTCACGGCCGGGTTGAAATGGGCACCGGAGATCGGCCCGAGGATGGTGATCAGCACGACGAGGATGGCGCCCGTCGGCAGCGTATTGCCAAGGAGGGCCAGCGCCGTGTCGCGGGTCAGCGTTTCCGCCATGATGCCGGAGCCGACGACGGTCGCGACCAGCAGCGCGGTGCCGAGCGTCTCCGCGACCAGGCGGCGCGGGAGATCGAAGGTGACCATCAGCCGGCGGCCTTCGGCGCGGCACTCGCGCCCTCGCTGCGGCCGATCGCATCGAGCCGCGCCTGCAGGGTCAGACGGTCGAGGCTCGCCACCGGCAGCGCCGTGAAAACGGAGATTCGGTTCTTCAGGTAGCGGAAGGCGGCGACGAAGGCGGCCTCCTTCTCGATATCCGTGCCTTCCACGGCAGCCGGGTCCTCGATGCCCCAGTGGGCCGTCATCGGCTGGCCCGGCCAGACCGGACAGGCCTCACCCGCCGCGCTGTCGCAGACGGTGAAGACGAAGTCCATGACCGGGGCCCCGGTGGTGGCGAACTCCTGCCAGCTCTTCGAGCGAAGTCCGTCCGTCGGATAGCCGGCGGTGCCGAGCACCCGCAGGGCAAAGGGATTGACGATCCCCTTCGGCTGGCTGCCGGCCGAAAAAGCGCGAAACCGGCCGGTACCTTCCTTCGCCAGGATCGCCTCGGCGAGAATCGAGCGGGCCGTATTGCCCGTGCAGAGGAACAGCACGTTGAAGACACGTGGCGGCGGATCGGCGGAGGTCATGGGCATGATACCTTGGCGCGGATGCGGGGAGACAGGTGATCGACGAGGGCACCGCAGACGTCCGGCCTGCCGCCGCAGCAGTCCTCGACGAGATGAAGGGTCATGGCGCGGAAGCGGTCGAGATCGGCGCGATAGATGATCGATCGTCCCTGCCGTTGGGGAGTGATGAGGCCGGCGCGGGAGAGCACCGCCAGATGCGCCGACATGGTATTCTGGGGAACCGCGAGGAGCCGGCCGACCTCGCCGGCGGCCAAACCTTCCGGTTCATGGGCCACAAGCAGGCGGAAGGTCGCCAGCCGCGTCGGCTGGGCCAGCGCGGCCAGAGCCGCAATGGTTTCGATGTCATCCATATATCGGGAATTATCGATTCAATGTGACAGGCACAAGACGGCTCCCTGACGTCGCCGCGGAGGTTCCGTGCAGCGGAAATGGACCGTCAAATGGTCGTTGCCAGCCCGGCAGAAGCATTCCCGTCAGCGCCGGAAAAAAGACCACGGAAGAGTGACTCAAAAACAACACCCCTCTTAAGGTCTTGGTAAGACTCAACCATCGTCACGCGAGGCGAGCCGGCGGCCTGTGGACGGATTCGTGGCAGCCCCGAAGCGCTTGGGGAAAACGAAAGCGAGATTCCCCGGACTCTTGCCGCCGATTCAATCGATAGCGTAGAGTCATCCCGTCGGCATACGACATCTCGTGCGGCGGACCTTAGTGACAAGGGTATCGGCAGTGCAGCGGCGCTCCTCCGGGGGCGGCGGTCACATGCGGATTCCGACAGGCCCGCAGCGCATCTCGGGAGGAGACAGGAACATGCAGCAGTTGCAGTGGACCGATGAGCGGGTCGAGCTCCTGAAGAAGCTCTGGAACGATGGTCTGAGCGCCAGCCAGATCGCCGGCGAGCTCGGTCAGGTGACCCGCAACGCCGTCATCGGCAAGGTCCACCGCCTCGGTCTGTCCGGTCGCGCCAAGGCCCCCTCCTCCAGCACACCCCGGGCCCGCAAGGCCCCGCGCTCGGCGCCGTCTGCCCCGCCGCGGCCCTCCATGCCGGCCTCGCGCTCCAATCTTGCCTTCAAGCCGCGCCCGGCGCCGGACCTGATGCCCGCGGTCGATGTCGCACCGCTCCCGGATATCGACAACGTCGTGCCGATGGGCGAGCGCTGCACCATCATGGAGCTGAAGGAGTATTCCTGCCGCTGGCCGATCGGCGAGCCGGGCAAGGACGACTTCCGCTACTGCGGTGCCCGCTCCGGCACCGGCATCCCCTATTGCACCTACCACGCCCGCATCGCCTACCAGCCGGTGGCCGACCGCCGCCGCGACCGCAAGGCGTCCGGCGGACGCTGAGCCCGCGAATTCAGGCGGCGGGCCCGACAATCAAGAAAAGCGATGAAGACCAATGACCCTCTCCCGCAAGGGAGGGGGTTTTTCTTCGGCCCAGGATCAGAACGGCATCATCCGCTCGAAGACCAGATAGCCGGTCAACAGCCCCACGCCGAAGATGACGACGACCACGGCGGCTGCGACCTCCACTGCGCTCATCGCGATGGTCATGGCGCCGGGCCGCGCGGCGGCCAGGCGCACCGCCACGCCTTTCGCACCCGAGGCCAGGGCCGCGATGGCCGCAACCGTGATCGCCGTGCCGACCGCCATGGCGAAGGTGGCGATCACGCCCGCCTGGACGATGCCCTGCGACATGGCGAAGACCAGCACCAGCACGGCACCGGTGCACGGCCGCAGGCCGACGCTGAGGATGATGGCGAGCGCCTCCCGCCAGGAATGAATGCGCGCCACCTGCTCGGCCGCGGGAAGGTGGACGCAGTTGTCGTCGCAGCCGAGGCCGGCGACCGGCCGGGCGCCCCGCCAGGCCGCCACGCGGGCGATGAAGGCGCGTCCCTTCTGCCAGACGAGCCTGAGGCCGATGGCGATGATCAGGCCGTAGGCGGCGAGTTCGATCCAGTTGACGACCTGGCTCATCGTCCGTGCGGTGACGCCCAGGATGGCGGCAAGGAAGCCGACCAGCGCGATGGCCGTCAGCGCCTGAACCAGCGAGGACAGGGCGGCGAGCATGACGCCCCGGCGCACCGTCTCGCTGTTGGCGACGATGTAGGAGGAGATGACCGCCTTGCCGTGGCCTGGGCCCGCCGCGTGGAACACTCCGTAGAAGAACGAGACCCCCACCAGCGTGGCGAAGGCCCCCGAATTGCCGGCGCGGATACCGCGCACAGCCGTCGACAACTGACGATAGAAGGCCGCCTGCTGCTCGATGATCCAGCCGAAAACCCCGGTGGGCGCGGGTGGCCTGGCGCCGCCGAAGGCGGAGGGCGGAGCCTGGGCGAGGGAAGATGCGGCCGTGAGGGCAAGGGCCAGGAGGACCATCACGGCAATGACGGCCGCATCGCGACGCCGTGGCATCACGGGCAGGTCACCGTGTATCGCCCGGCGAACTGCTGGCCGAAATTGGAGTTGGAGCCGAGCGCCTGGAAGAAGCTCTCCGAGAGCGAACCGACCGGCGCATTGCTGCCCTTCGGCGGCGTGTAGTCGAGCCTGCAGCCGGAGGGCGCTCCGACGAGCCGCATCGGCTCTCCATCGGCCGGCGTGAAGGCGACGAAGTAGTCGGGATCATAGACCTCAAGGGTGAGCGGCTTGCCCGCCGCCGCGAAGGGTGTCGCGAGTGGCACGGTGAAGTGCAGCCGGAGCTTGCCGCTGACCACCTCCGACCAGGCGTCGCGCACGACGCCGAAGGACACGTAGCGGCGCTCGTGGCGCATCACCGTGAAGAACTTCTGCTGGCCCAGGTGCTCGACATTGACCCTGGTCAGTTCGGCCAGTTCCTCGCGGCTGAACTGCCCGTCGCGGTTGGTGTCGAGCCCCTGGGTGGCGAAGCTCGAATACATCTCGTCGAAGGTCCAGATGTGGATGAAGCCCGACACCTGGCCGGAAGCGTCGTGGATCAGCTGCGTCTCGGTCTCGACCTGGACATGGGGATGGGCCTCGGCCACGCGCGGTGCGAGCCCAGCAAGGGCGACGAGACAGACGGCAAGACGACGGAGCGGCGTCACGGCGAACCCTGATGATCGTTGCGCCAGTCATAGCGGGGCGATCAAGGCCAAGATATGGCCGGCGGCATGGTTAACGAAGGGTGCATGACGTCGCGGATGGCGACCCCTGCACCACTGTCCCTTGCCTCGCGCTCCGCCGGATGAAATGGTCCCCGCTCCCCCGCCGGACAGCGCCTTTGAGGACATCATGCTCGCCAATCTGACCATCGACAGCCGCCGGCTCTGGGACATGCTGATGGACACGGCAGAGATTGGTGGCACGCCCAAGGGCGGCATCCACCGCCTGACGCTGTCGGACGAGGACCGGCGGGGGGGGGACTGGTTCCGCCGGGAGTGCGAGGCGCTCGGCTGCACCGTGCATGTCGATACCGCCGGCAACATGATCGCCGTGCGCCCGGGCAGGGACAACACGCGCAAGCCCATCGCCATGGGCAGCCACCTCGACACCCAGCCGACGGGCGGCAAGTTCGACGGCGTCCTCGGCGTGCTCGGCGGCCTGGAGGTGCTGAAGACGCTGCACCAGGCCGGTTACGAGACGAACTCGCCCATCGCCCTCGTCAACTGGACGAACGAGGAGGGCGCCCGCTTCTCGCCCTCCATGGTGGGCTCCGCCGTCTATGCCGGCGCCTACACCCAGGCCGAGATGGACGCCATCAAGGACAAGGACGGAGTGACCCAGGGCGAGGCACTCGCAACCATCGGCTATCGTGGCACCGAGAAGCCCGGCGGTCTTGGCTTCCAGGCCTATTTCGAGCTGCATATCGAGCAGGGGCCTATCCTCGAGGAGGAGTCCAAGACCATCGGCATCGTCACCGGCATCCAGGCGATCAAGTGGTTCAACTGCACCATCACCGGCCGGGAGAGCCATGCCGGCACGACACCAATGAACTATCGCCGGGACTCGCTCGCCGCCTTCGCCGAGGCCGCCACCCAGATCCGCCAGATCGCCATCGACCATGGTGGCCTCGCCACCATCGGCATCGTCTCGGCCTTCCCCGGTTCGCCCAACATCATCCCCGGCGAGATGCGCTTCACCCTCGACATGCGCCATCACCGGGACGACGCCCTGGCGGCCATGGTGACCAAGGCCAGGATCGCCATCGCCGAAGCCGCCACACGGCATGACGCGACTTGCGACGTCAGCCCGCTGCAGGATTCGCCCGCCCAGCCCTTCGACGCCACCTGCATCGCCATGGTCCGCCAGGCGACCGAGAAGCTCGGCCTGCCTGCCCGGGAGATCACCTCCGGAGCCGGACACGACGCCATGTACACGGCGCGGGTCTGCCCGACGACGATGGTCTTCGTGCCCTGCGCCGGCGGTCTCAGCCACAACGAGGCGGAAAGCGCCACCCAGGACGACTGCGGCCACGGCGCGCAGGTGCTCCTCGAGGCTGTCCTGGCCTATGATGCGCGGGCCTGACGACGCCCGCGCTTTTCATCGCCGGGTCCGGCTGCTAGACCCGCCGCATCGAGCAGCGGAGAGCTGAACCCATGTCCGACATGCGCGTCGTCATCGCCGGTGCGGCCGGCCACATGGGCCGGGTGCTGGTGCGCCTTGTGCAGGAGACGCCGGGGATGAAGGTCTCCGGCGCCATCGAACCGCCGGGACACGTCGCGCTCGGCGAGGATGCCGGCCTTCTGGCTGGCGCCGGGCGCGCCCTCGTCCAGGTCACCTCCGACATGGACGCCGCCCTCGCCCAGGCCGATGCCGTCATCGACTTCACCATCCCGCGCGTGTCGGTGGAGATCGCCGGCCTCGCCGCCAAGCACCGCAAGGTCCACATCTGCGGCACCACCGGCTGCAGCGACGCGGAGAACGATGCCATCGCCTCGTCGGCGCGCATCGCCACCATCGTCAAGTCGGGCAATTTCTCGCTCGGCGTGAACCTGCTCGCCGCGCTGGTGAAGCGCGCCGCCGAGGCTCTCGACGACGACTTCGACATCGAGGTCGTCGAGATGCATCACAACCGCAAGGTCGATGCCCCCTCCGGCACAGCGCTGATGTTCGGCGAAGCCGCCGCGAAGGGCCGCAACATCACTCTGGCCGACCATGCCGATCGTGGACGCGACGGCCAGACGGGCGCCCGCCGGCGCGGCGATATCGGCTTTGCCGCGCTGCGCGGTGGCACCGTCATCGGCGAGCACTCGGTGATCTTCGCCGGACCGACCGAGCGCGTGGTGATGACCCACATCGCCGAGGACCGCGCCCTCTTCGCCCGGGGTGCGCTGAAGGCCACCCTCTGGGCCCGCGGCCGGCCCGCCGGCCTCTATTCCATGGCCGATGTTCTCGGCTTCTGATCTCTCAAGGACCTGACCCATGACCGAACGGCTTCTCGTGCTCACCCGCCATGGCGAGAGCGAGTGGAACCTGAAGAACCTCTTCACCGGCTGGAAGGATCCCGGCCTGACGCCGAAGGGCATCGAGGAGGCGAGAACGGCAGGGCGCGGTCTGAAGGCGCTGGGCCTGTCTTTCGACGTCGCCTACACCTCCGCCCTCACCCGCGCCCAGCACACGCTGACGCTGATCCTCGACGAGATCGGCCAGCCGGACCTGCCCGTCATTCGCGACTGGCGGCTCAACGAGCGCGACTATGGCGACCTCTCCGGCCTCAACAAGGCCGAGACAGCGGCGAAGTACGGCGACGAGCAGGTGCACATCTGGCGCCGCTCCTATGACGTGCCGCCGCCCGGTGGCGAGAGCCTGAAGGACACGGTGGCCCGCGTGCTGCCCTACTACGTGGCGGAGATCCTGCCCCGCGTCATGCGCGGCGAGCGCGTCCTCGTCGCCGCCCATGGCAATTCGCTTCGAGCGCTGGCCATGGTCCTCGACCGCCTCGACGAGAAGACCATCCCGACGCTGGAACTGAAGACCGGCGTGCCGCTGGTCTACCGGCTCAACGCCGACACGACGGTGGCGAGCAAACAGGTGCTGGAGGGCTAGGAAACCTTGCGGCCGGCCGTTGACGCGTCGCCGCTGCCGCTCGCTGCCGCCACCTGCGCCCGGCCCGTGGCGATCGCCATGCTGGCGGAATCATAGAAGCAGCGCAGGCTTCGGATGTGGCCTTGGCGAAACTGGATGAGGTCGCAACGCTCGCTGTCGATCACCCGGCCATTGGGACGGAAGAGCAGCGTCGAGTGCCAGTGCACGATGGCATCGTCCTCCTTGACGATGACCTTCTCGAGCAGGAATTCGCGCACCGTGAACATCCGGTGGAAATGCTCGAAGACCTCGCGGAGACCGGGAATGCCGATCCGCAGGCCCGCATGGGGGTTCAGCGCGGCGTTGCCGACCAGGGTGAACTCGCAGTCGTCCGCGAACATCGAGACGAGGGCCGCAACGTCCCCGCGGGCCCAGGCGGCGTAGCCGACCTTGAGCTTCTGCTCGCGACTGATGTCGGTGGTCACCAGATGCAACGCCATTCAGGACTCACCTCATCCTCGTCACGTGCCGTTGAGGGTTGCCGCGCGAATCAGCAAAATCACAACCGATTCTGCGCATATTCCGCCTGACATCAACGCGCGGCAGGTTGCCAGACTCCGGCTCGACCTCCCGCCATTCGACCGAGAATGAGAGCTTGCGGTCCGGAAGCGTCCTCCCATAAGTTCATCACTAATCGATTTAGAAGACGACCTGGAGGGAAACGCCATGCCGTCGCGCGCCGTGCGCAACGTTCCGAAGTCCGTCATCCGCGACAAGGCGAGGCTCATCCGCCGCGAGACGGTGAGGCTCACCGACATCTGCGGCTCGGGCCACTATGGCTCGTCCTTCTCCATGGCCGAGATCGTGGCGCTGCTCTACTATCAGCTTCTCCACGTGAAGCCCGACGATCCCCGCTGGTCCGACCGCGACCGCTTCACCATGGGAAAGGGGCATGCCGCCATCGGCCTCTTTCCCGTCCTCGCCGATCTCGGCTTCTTTCCGGCCGAATGGCTCGACTCCTACAGCCGCATGGGCTCCTTCCTCGGCGACCATCCCGAAATGAAGAAGGTGCCTGGCATCGACTTCTCATCGGGCTCCATCGGTCACAACCTGTCGGTTTCCGTCGGCATGGCGCTTGGTGCGCGGTTGAGGAAGTCGCACGCCCGCGCCGTCTGCCTGATGGGCGATGGCGAGATGAACGAGGGCCAGATCTGGGAAGCGGCGCAGGCCGGCGCCCACTACGGGCTCGACAATCTCATCGGCATCGTTGACATCAACGGCGCCGGTTCCGACGGCGACCCGCAGCAGACGCTTCGCTCCGAGCCACTGAAGGAGAAGTGGGAAGCCTTCGGCTGGAACACCATCGTCCTCAAGGACGGTCACGACATTGATGCCACCTTCGACGCTCTGAACCGGGCCCTCAACGCGCCCGACGGCCGTCCGGCCTGCGTGCTCGCCTATACGGTCGCCGGCAAGGGCGTCTCCTTCATGGAGGGCACGTGGCAATGGCACCTCGGCTTCCTCGGGCCGAAGGACATCGAACGCGCCTATGCCGAGATCGAAGCCGGCGAGATCGGGTGAGGAGGACGCCATGAGCCAGAGCGAAAAATACCGCGCCAGTCCCCCCGCCCCCGGCATGGCCTATATGTCGGCCGAGCTGAAGAAGACCATCGACCTCGCCGAATCCACCGTCACCGACGATTTCGACGAGCGCTCCTGGGACATGGTCGTCTCGCTGGGCCTCTCCCGCCAGCTGACCACGGGCAAGACCCTGATCGAGCTCGCCCGGGCCGGCCATGACGATATCGTCGTCTGCACCGCCGATCTCGGCCGCCCGACCCAGGTCATCGGCTTCGGACAGACATACCCGGACCGCTACTTCAACTTCGGCATCGCCGAGCGGAACATGATCGGCGCTGCGGCGGGCCTCGCGACCATGGGGCTCACGCCCGTCATCTCGAACTACTCGTTCTTCCTCGCCCTCATGGGCGTCGAGAACATCCGCAACGACATCTGCTACACCAACCTGCCGGTGAAGATGGTCGGAACCCATTCCGGCATCGCCATGGGCTTCTACGGCACCTCGCACCACTGCTGCGAGGATATCGGGGCGCTGCGCGCCATTCCGAACCTCATCCTCATGGCACCCTGCGATGGAAACGCGCTGTCCTCGGCGTTGCGGACCAACATCAAGCACCCCGCGCCGATCTATTTCCGCGCCGGTCGCGGCCGCGAGGCGGTCGTCTACGACAAGGAGTTCGACTTCCGCATCGGCGGGTCCAACACCCTGCGCGAGGGCCGCCACGCCACGGTGCTCGCCATCGGCAATCTGGTGAAGGCCGGCCTCGACGCGCACGACATCCTGAAGGCCGAAGGCATCGAGATCACCGTCGTCGACATGTATTCGATCCGCCCGCTCGACCTCGAGGCGGTGCGCGACGCCGCGAAGCGCGGCCCGATCATCTCGGCTGAAGAGGCCAATGTCACCGGCGGCTTCGGCGCGGCGATCGCCGAGGTCATCGCCGAGGAAGGCCTCGGCACCCGCCTGACCAAGGTCGGCATGCCCGACGCCTATTCGGTGCTCGGCCCGCCGACCCATCTCTACCGTCACTACGGCCTCGACGGCGAGGGCGTAGCGGCGGCGGTGCGCAAGGCGCTGAAGGCCTGAGCGCCGCGAAGGGGTTTGGCCAAGCAGGCCCCACCCGCACCCTCCCCGCGCTGCGCGCGGAGAGGGTGCGGGTGGGGCATTCTCGTTCCAGCCCCGGCCGCCCCTCAGAAATAGCCGGCGAGGTTCGCCCGGATGCGGTCGATCACCCGCCCCTCCTCGGGGCGGATGTCGAAACGCTGGCCGGTGATCGTCTCGAAGGCCTCGATATAGACCGCCGCGGTCGCCACGATCACATCCGACGGAATTTCCGGGATCGCGTCCCTGTAGGGATCGCAGCGCGCCACCACCCAGTTCCTCACGAAATCCTTGTCGAAGCTGTCGGGCTTCTCGCCCGCCGCGAAGCGCGCCGGATAGCTGTCCGCCTTCCAGTAGCGGCTCGAATCCGGCGTGTGGATCTCGTCCGCCAGTACGATGCGGCCATCGCGGTCGGTGCCGAACTCGTACTTGGTGTCGACGAGGATGAGCCCGCGCTCGGCGGCGAGCTGCTGGCCGCGCGCGAAGAGGGCGAAGGCGTAGTCGGTCAGGGTCTGCCACTGCTCCGGCGTCACCAGCTTCTGGTCGAGGATCTCCTCCGGCGACAGCGGCTCGTCATGGCCACCGTCGAAGGCCTTCGACGTCGGCGTGATGATCGGCTGCGGCAGGCGCTGGTTGTCCCTCAGCCCGTCCGGCAGGGTGATGCCGTACATCCGCCGCTGACCCTTCTTGTAGAGGGTGAGCACTGAGGTTCCCGTGGTGCCGGCGAGGTAGTCTCGCACCACGATCTCGACGGGCAGGATGTCCAGGCGCTGGCCGACAACCACGTTCGGGTCGGGATAGGCGATCACGTGGTTCGGGCAGATGTCGGCCGTCGCCTCGAACCAGTAGCGCGCCGTCTGCGTCAGCACCTCGCCCTTGAAGGGGATCGCTGCGAGAATGCGGTCGAAGGCGCTGATCCGGTCGGTGGCGATGATGACGCGGCTGCCGTCGGCGAGGTCGTAGTTGTCGCGCACCTTGCCGCGATAGTGGTTCGGAAGTTCCGGAATGGTGGCGTCGTCGAGGACGCGGTGCGCATTCGCCCGCAGCTTGTCCATGTCCATCGCGTCGTCCTCCCGGAAGCCTTCATCTCTCCTTTATCGTCTCCCCGAGTGGGCCGTCGACGCCCCGCGACGATTGTCCACCGCCGCCGCGCTTGACCGCGGAGGCCGGATCGTCTTGGCTCGCCATCCCTTCATTCCCCAGCGTGAGCCGAATGGAAGCCTACGTCACTCCGGTCATCGAGTTCGTCAAAGCCAATCAGGCCTGGGCTCCCGCCATCATCTTCGCGCTGTGCTTCGCCGAGTCGCTCGCCGTGCTGTCGCTGATTGTGCCAGCCTGGGCGATGATCGTCGCCTTCGGCCCGCTCATCGGCACCGCCGGCATTCCCTTCTGGCCGATCCTGGCCGCGGCAGCCCTCGGCGCGACCCTTGGCGACGCGGTGTCCTACTGGTTCGGCTATGTCTTCAAGGACAGGATCGCGACGATCTGGCCTCTGTCGCGACACCCGGACATGCTGCCGAAGGGCCATGCCTTCTTCGAGAAATGGGGCGTCTGGGCGATCTTCATCGGCCGTTTCTCCGGCCCCCTGCGCGCCGCCGTGCCGCTGGTCGCCGGCATGCTGGCCATGTCGCAGTGGAAATTCCAGATCGCCAACGTCCTTTCGGCCTTCATCTGGGCCGGAGCGCTTCTGGCCCCCGGCAACTTCCTCGGCAAGTACCTGCCCTTCCTGCACTGACGGAACGTGAGTCGGGCAGGACGGGGGAACGGCCTGCATCGACCGCGTGCGTCCTTCGAGGCTCGCTGTCGCTCGCACCTCAGGATGAGGAGGGGCGCAAGTCACACCACCGCAGAAGGGCGTTGG
>CAZPMD010000052.1:0-8965 GCA_964587395.1 uncultured Hyphomicrobiales bacterium | reverse complement strand
CGCCATCCACCTCATCCTGAGGTGCGAGCCCGACCGGGCGAGCCTCGAAGGACGCACTGACGTCGTGCAAGTGCCATCTGCGACAACTGGCGCCGCTGGCCTCAGGCGAGCGTCGCCTTGCCCAGCAGGTCCACCGGAAAGGCGTGGACGTCCTGCAGCAGTTCCACAAAGGCCTTCGCCGTGAACTCGGTCTGCTCCCGGCCGCTGGCCGGCGTCGCAGCCGCCGCATTGCCCATGGCACCGACGGTGGAGAGGTCCTCGCTCAGCCAGCCGAAGGAAATGCGCTGCGTCGCCCTGAGGTGCCGATAGCGCTGCTCCATGAGCACTGCGGCCGAGACGAAGTCGCGGGCCTTGGCCATATGCACGAGGTCGCGGCGGAAGTGCAGCATCTGCGACGTCTCGATCTCGCCGCCATGGATACCGTGGGTCTGCTCGGCCTCGGAGAAGAGGCCAGCGGGCGAACCCAGCCGGTGCCACGAGCACTGAACGGCGAACATGCCGTGGCGGCGGCGCAGATCCCGCGCGACGATCTCCATGGTCGCGACATTGCCGCCGTGGGAGTTGGCGAGGACGAGCTTCCTCACGCCTGCCCGGGCGATGCTGTCGCCGATCTCGTTCAGCAGCCGGATCTGCGTCTCGGCCGAGATGGTGATCGTGCCGGGGAAGGCGACGTGCTCGTCCGACTTGCCCATCCAGACGGTCGGCAGGAAGGTGACCGGCAGGCCCTTCGGCAGAATGTCGCGCACGGCCTGCACATTGCCCTCGGCGATCACCGTGTCGACGGCGACGGCCAGGTGGGGCCCGTGCTGCTCGACCGCCGCGATCGGCAGCACGGCGATCCAGGACGACGTGTCGGAGGAGCGGAACTCCTCGGTGGTCATCTCGGCCCAGAGCTGTTTCGGCAGCATGATCGCCCCTCCCCGCTTCGCTGGCGTCAGCCGGCCTTCGCTGCGACGACCTCGACCTCGACCTTGAATTCAGGCTTCGTGAAGCCCGAGACGATCATCAGCGTCGAGGCAGGCGGCGGGCTGGTCACGTGGCGGTCGCGCGAGGCCATGTAGCCTGCCATGTGGGCCCGGTCGGTGACGAAGGCATTGATTCGGACGATGTCGCCCATGTCCATTCCGGCCGCCGCCAGCATATGGCCGATGGCGGCGAAGCAGAGATCGGCCTGGGCCTCGGCACTGTCGGGAATGACGCCGTCGGGCGCGAGGCCGAGTTGGCCCGAGCAGAACAGCATGCGGGTGCCGGCCGGTACCACGACGGCATGGGAATATTTGGCAAAAGGCGCCGGCATGGCCGCCGGCGTGAGCTTCTCGAGCATGGTCAGGGCTTGCCCATCTGGATCGGCAGTGCGGTCGTCTGCTTGATTCGCTCCATGGCGAAGCGCGAGGTGACATTCTTCAGCGGCATCTGCGAGATCAGCCGCTTGTAGAAGGCATCATAGGCGTCCATGTCGGCCACGACCACCCGCAGCATGTAGTCGACATCGCCGGCCATCCGGTAGAATTCCATCACCTCCGGCATGGCCGAGACAATCTCGGCGAAGCGCGCGAGCCACCCTTCGGAATGGTCCGACGTCTCGACCGAGACGAAGACGGTGAGCCCGAGGCCGAGCTTCTTCGGATCGAGCAGCGCCACGCGCCCCTTGATGATCCCCTCGGCCTCCAGCTTCTGGATTCGCTTCCAGGCCGGTGTCGTCGACAGGCCGGACCGCGAGGCGACCTCGGCGATCGAGAGCGACGCGTCCGTCTGCAGGACCGAGAGAATGCGGCGGTCGGTATCATCCATCCTGGAAATCCCTTCTCTGGGGACTGGTCTCAGGAGATGATGTAGCCGCTCCGCCCGCCCATGGCGAGCATGATAAGGGCCTTATACACGCTTGCCGCGCAACGTCCGGAAAACAGTCGGCGGTGCGAGATCAGTTGCCCGAGTAGAAGGCCGCCGGCCAGGGCCAGTTCACCGTATAGCCGGGGCCGCCATAGAACCGGTCACGGCCCGGCTTGCCGCGCATGGTCGACGACATGGCAACGAAGTCGCTGTTCGACGTATAGGGAGCGAAGAGCATGTCGGGACGGGAGCTGAGCCGGTCGCCGGGGAAGGAGACCTTCGGGGTGATGAGCCAGCTCGGCCGCGAGACCCGGACCTCGGGAGCGGCCCGACGGCGCTGCTGCGCCTCGGCCTGGTGCACGGCGGCCTCAACCGCGATGAGGGCGGTCGCTGCGACGAGGCCGATGGCGAACTGGCGGATCATGTGGTGCTCCCGATGCGTCGCCGAACTGTACCCGTGTGGCGCGTCCCGGTCGAGAGCATGCCGGTCACAGATTGAGGAACTGTGACCGGCACGCATCGCTTCTCAGGCGGCGATGCGCCAGGCGTCGGCCCACTCCAGGCCTTGCCAGCGCGGCGCCTCGACGCCCGTCGGGCTGACCAGCCCCCGGGCGCCGTCCAGTGCGCCGGGAACCAGTTCCAGTCCGAGAAACCGCGACCGCTCCACCGGTCCCGGCATCCACAGGCGCTCCATCTTCGCGGCAGCGAAGCCGAAACGCCGGTAATAGGGCTCGTCCCCGACCAGGATGATGGCGCGATGGCCGTCACGCCGGGCCCGGTCGATCGACTCGCGCATCAGCAGGCCGCCGATTCCGGCCGAGCGGATCGTGCCGTCGACCGCCAGGGGACCGAGCAGCAAAGCCGGGCAGTCGGGGCCGAGGGTGACGTTCCACAGGCGCACCGTGCCGACCAGCCGTTCGCCAGCTGTGGCGACCAGCGCCAGGCCGTCCGCCGGCAGACGCCCCTCGCGCAGGCGCTCGGAGGTCTTGGCGAATCGCTCCTCGCCGAAGGCGGCGTCGAGCAGCGTCTCGCGCGCGTCGATGTCGCGCATCTGCTCGTCGCGGACGACGATGGGATCGGTGAGGACGTGGTCCTTGAGGGAGACATGCACGGTCATGGCCGCGGTCCTTCTCGGGCGAGAGTGACGACAGCCCTCGTGCCGGGGCGAAGCCCGCGGCCGGTCGGGACGCTTCAGGGAGGCGGGAGCCCGCCCGGTCCCCCGGGCGGGATGAGGAGCGTCAGATGCAGACGCTCGCCAGCGGCGCGAAGCCGTTGAAGCCGACCGTGGAGTAGGTCGTGGTGTAGGCACCCGTGGCCTCGATCAGCACCTTGTCGCCGATCGAGAGCGACACGGGCAGGTCGTAGGGCTTCTTCTCGTACATCACGTCGACCGAATCGCAGGTCGGACCGGCCAGCACGCAGGGCGCCACGGCGTCGCCGTCGCGATCCGTGCGGATCGGATAGCGGATCGCCTCGTCCATGGTCTCGGCGAGACCGTGGAACTTGCCGATGTCGAGATAGACCCAGCGCACCTCGTCCTCGTCCGACTTCTTCGAGATGAGCACGACCTCGGACTCGATGATGCCGGCATTGCCGACCATGCCGCGACCCGGCTCGATGATCGTTTCCGGGAGACGGTTGCCGAAATGCTTGGTCAGCGCCTCGAAGATGGCCGCGCCATAGGCTTCCGCCGCCGGAACGTCCTTGAGGTACTTGGTCGGGAAGCCGCCGCCCATGTTGACCATCTTCAGTTCGATGCCGCGCTCGGCGAGCGTGGCGAAGATCGAGGAGGCGGTGGTCAGCGCCTGATCCCAGGCGCCCATGTTCGTCTGCTGCGAGCCGACGTGGAACGACAGGCCATAAGCCTGCAGGCCAAGCCGGTGCGCATGCTCGAGGACGCGCGGAGCCATCTCCGCCGCGCAGCCGAACTTGCGGGAGAGCGGCCACTCGGCGCCCTCGCAGTCCTGCAGGAAGCGGCAGAAGACCTTGACGTCCTTGGCGCCGATGATCTCGGCCTGGCGGGCGATCTTCTCGACCTCGGGCTCACAGTCGACGGCGAACAGGCGCACGCCGTACTGCAGGGCGCGCGCGATGTCCTTCTCCTTCTTGATCGTGTTGCCGAAGGAGATGCGGTCGGCGGAGGCACCGGTCGCCAGAGCCTGCTCGATCTCGACCACGGAAGCGCAGTCGAAGCACGAACCCATCTCGGCGAGCAGGTTGAGGATTTCCGGCGCGGGATTGGCCTTCACGGCATAGAACACGCGCGTGTCGGGAAGCGCCCGGGCGAACTTGGTGAAGTTCTCGGCCACGACCTCGAGGTCGACGACCAGGATGGGGCCGTCCTCGCGTCGGTTGCGGAGGAATTCGCGGATACGGTCGGTCATGTCAATGTCCCCCCAGCCCTCTCTTCCGAGGACCAGCAAAGGGTTGAACCCATGGGCTGCGTTCGTTTTCCGGGTCCGCTGTGGAGACGGAACACCGGTGACGTCGGCAACCCGATGACGTTCGCCGAGACATCTCTTCCGCAGCCGGGCTGGACACCCGTCAGAGCAAAAGACGCCTTCGATTGGATTGGGGACATCCCGCTCCGCACGGCCGGCAAGAAGAACAAGCCTCTTCGGTAGCTGGCTCTGGACACCAGCTGAGACCAAAAAAGCCCGATCGTCGTTGCTTCAAGTCGCGTCCCCTGCGGAGGGCAGGGTTCGCCGGTTAGCCTCCGGCTGCCGGTTAGGTATCGAAGACCCCGCGTCTTGCGACGCCCCTGGAACACGGCCCGGTAGGTCCCGGCGCATTCCCAAGTCTTCGGGCGGCTGTCCGGCCTCTTGTCCGGATGCCCACCAACCGGCACGCAACCACAGGCACGTGCGAAATTGGGCAGGCGTGTAGATAGCAGATTCCGCAGGGGGCGCAAGAGTTTTTGGTCCCTTGCGATCAAGAAAATTTGCTTGGCCGGCCATCGAGTTAACGCCCGTTCATTTTGGCCCGCGGGTGGCGGACCGCGTGGACAAGTCGCCGCATGGACGGCTAGTTTGGGTCAGGCCGGAGGAGGCAGCGTGTCGCTGTCAGGACCCTGGCTGCCGGGAACCCGACACGCATGGCCGCAGCGGTCGATATCGCCGCCTACAAGGACGTCCTGATCATTCTGGCGTCGACGGCCGTCACCGTGCCTATCCTCAAGCGCATCGGCATCAGCCCAGCCCTCGCCTTCCTCGGCATCGGCGCGCTGGTCGGGCCGTCCGCCCTCGGCAGCCTCGCCCCGGCCTATCCCTGGCTCAGCTGGATCACGGTGGCGGACACCAAGCAGATGGCGACCTATGCCGAGCTCGGCGTCGTCTTCCTCCTGTTCCTGATCGGGCTCGAGCTGTCCTACGAGCGCCTGACGCGCATGAAGAGGCTCGTCCTTGGCCTCGGTACGCTGCAGGTCGTGCTCACCGCGGCGGTCATCGCCCTTGCCGCCACATGGGTCGGCCGGCCTCTGGCGGCCGCCATCCTCATCGGCGGCGCGCTCGCCCTGTCCTCGACCGCCGTGGTCGTCGAACATCTGGCCGAGCACAAGCGGCTGGCGACGACCAGCGGCCGCACCACCTTCGCCATCCTTCTCATGCAGGATCTCGCCGTCATCCCGCTGCTCTTCCTGATCGGCGCGCTGTCCCAGCGTGGCGAGGGATCGGTGGCGATGGGGCTCGCCCTCGCCATCGGCCAGGGCATCCTCGCCGTCGCGCTGGTGGTGCTGGTCGGGCGGACGGTGTTGCGCCCCTTTCTGCGCCAGGTCGCGGCCCTGCACGAGCCCCAGGTCTTCATGGCCGCTGCCATTCTCATCGCCGTGGGAACCGGCGTGGTGACCGCAGCCTTCGGCGTCTCGATGGCACTCGGTGCCTTCGTCGCCGGCCTGCTCATCGCCGAGACCGAGTACAGGCGGGCCATCGAGGCGACGCTTCAGCCCTTCAAGGGCATCCTTCTGGGCGCTTTCTTTTTTTCGGTCGGACTGTCGATCGACCTGCCGGCCCTGTGGCGCCACCCCGGCGGCTATGCCCTCGCGGTCACCGCTCTGATCGCGTTGAAGATCGCCATCATCATTCCGCTGGTCCGCGCCTTCGGCCAGAGCTGGCTGGTGGCGATCCGATCGGCCCTGCTGCTGGGCCCGGCCGGCGAATTCGCCTTCGTCACCATGGGCCAGGCGACCGCCAGCGGCGTCATCTCACCCGAGGCCGGCGCTTTCATCACCACGATGACGGCCCTCAGCATGGCCACGGTCCCGATCCTCGACAAGGTCGGCGGTTGGATTGCCGCCAGGATGGAGACGAAGGCGGCGCCGGATCCGGAACTCGCCGTCGCCCCGCCGACGGCGAACGGCAAGCGCGTCATCGTCGTCGGATACGGCCGCGTCGGCCAGCTCGTCTGCGAAATGCTGGCGCGCCACAGGGTGCCCTTCATCGCCGTCGACCGCGATCCGCGCGAGATCGCCAGCCTCAGGCGTCAGGGGCACGACGTCTATTACGGCGACGCCAACAACCACGCCTTCCTCGAACAGTGCGGCATCCGCGACGCCGCCTCGCTGGTCCTGACCCTCCATACCGAGGGCGCCCTCGACGAGATCGCCCAGATCGCGCGCTCCCTGAATCCGGACCTGACCATCATCGCCCGCGCCCGCGACGCCGATCACGCCAAGAAGCTCTACGGCCTCGGCGTCACCGATGCCGTGCCGGAGACGATCGAGGCGAGCCTTCAGCTCTCTGAGGCGGTTCTGTTCGACCTCGGCGTGCCGGCCGGCAAGGTGATCGCCTCGGTGCACGAGCGCCGTGACGTCTTCCGCAAGGAGTTGCAGGAGGCCGGCGTCGACGAGACGCGCGTCCGCAACGCGGTGCGCTCGAGCCACCCCGAATCGGGTGCCAGACGACAGCCCTTGCCGGCTGGCAAAAGCTGAGTCATGCTCAATTGCTCACTGACGGCCCTCCGCCATACCGGACGGGGGGCCGTATCCGTTCCGCAGGGCCTTTCGGCATCGAGGACAGGATGAGCGTCAACAAGTCGGGTCACATCAGGCTGACCTCGCATCCCGGCGCCGGCACGGCGTCCCGCTTCAAGATCAACTGGGGCGCGCCGAGCCCCGAGGAGCGAGGGCCGGTGGTCGCCACCGTCAATGCCGGGCCCGACCGCAACGCCATCGGCACCCATGGCGGCTCCTACGCCCTCTACCGGGCGCTCGCGGTCTCGGCCGGCGCGCTCAACCCGATCCAGCGGCCGGACCTCACCAATACCCACCCCGTCGTCGACATCGGCCCCTTTCCGCAATGGTCGGAACCGGGACGCATCGTCTCCATCGACCCCTTCGGCCATCTCGTCGGCGAGGCCTTCCGGCGCGACATCGCCGAGGGCGTCGACATCCGTCCCTCCATCGCCATCACCAAGGCGCGCCTGACCCTTCCCGAACTGAAGGACGACATCGGCAAGCGGCTGAAGGCCGACGGCGCGATCGTGCGCGACAGCGGCGACATCGCCTGCGTCAAGATCGCCATCGACCCGGTCTGGTACCTGCCCGGCATCGCCGAGCGTTTCGGCACCTCCGAGACGAACCTGCGCCGCACCCTCTTCGAGCAGACCGGCGGCATGTATCCGGAACTGGTGACGCGGCCGGACATCGCGGTCTTCCTGCCGCCCATCGGCAACATCACCGTCTATCTCTTCGGCGACGTGACGAAGCTCGGCGATCCCCGCACCTTCATCTCCGGCCGCCTGCACGACGAGTGCAACGGCTCCGACGTCTTCGGCTCCGACATCTGCACCTGCCGCCCCTATCTGGTCCATGGCATCGAGGAAGCGGCCCGCGACGCCCAGGCCGGCGGCGTCGGCTTCATCGCCTACAACCGCAAGGAAGGCCGCGCCCTCGGCGAGGTGACGAAGTTCCTCGTCTACAACGCCCGCAAGCGGCAGGAGGGCGGCGACCAGGCCTCGACCTATTTCGAACGGACCGAATGCGTCGCCGGCGTGCAGGACGCCCGATTCCAGCAGCTCATGCCCGACGTCATGCACTGGCTCGGCATCCGCCGCATCGACCGCTTCATGTCCATGTCGAACATGAAGTACGACGCGCTGGTGGCCGCCGGCATCGACGTGGTCGAGCGTGTGCCGATCCCGGCCGAACTCGTGCCGGACGACGCCTCCGTCGAGATGGAGGCGAAGAAGGCGGCCGGCTATTTCACGCCCGAGACGGCACCGTCGAAGGACGACCTGTCGCGGGTCGTCGGCCGCAAGATCGAAGATTTCTGACCATGGGTCGATCCTGCAGGACTGGAGTGCGTCCTTCGAGGCTCGGGCTAAGGCCCTCGCACCTCAGGATGAGGACGGAGGCGCTTGGCGGACGTCGCCGGCACGCGACCTTGAGGCTTTCGCGTTGCGTCGGAGGTGCAATCCACAGGCCTCCTCATCCTGAGGTGCGAGCCCGTCCAGGGCGAGCCTCGAAGGACGCACTTCATTCATGTGGGGCCGAAGCTGCCATGACATTCATGCCGGAGACGCCGTGATGGCCTTCGCAATGCTCGACGCGCCGCGGGCGGCGCGCTCCCTCCTCACAGCCTCCGCCGTCCGCGAACGCTCCCGGAAGATGCTCGACCTCGGCATCGAGGGAAAACTGTCAGCCTTCACCGTCGCCATGGACCGCCTGCCGGGCGCCGCCGACGTCGTCGTGGACGTGATCCGCGCGAACTATCCTGACCTCGTCATTCCCTTCCACGCCCGATGGCGCCACTTCACGGCCGGTGGCCGTGACCTCGGTGCCGAGCCTCTCGCAGGCATCGCCGATCCCGCCGAGCGGGGCCGCACGGCCTTCGACCTCGCCATCGTCTCGGTGCTGCTCGATGCCGGCGCCGGAATGGGCTGGCGCTATCGCGATGGCCCCACCGGCGTCGAACTGTCGAAGTCGGAGGGGCTGGCCGTCGCCTCGCTCAGGATGTTCGCCGCAGGTGCCTTCGCCGACGATGGCCGCAGTCCGCGCGCGGACGCGGGGCGCCTCGCGACCTTGACCGCAGACGATATCGCCCTGGGCTTCCAGGTGGGGCCGGACAATCCGCTCGTCGGCCTCGAGGGCCGCGCCGCGCTGCTGGCGCGGCTCGGTGCCGTCGCCGCCGCGGCGCCCGCC
>CAZPMD010000051.1:0-29163 GCA_964587395.1 uncultured Hyphomicrobiales bacterium | reverse complement strand
TGACGACGAACCCAGCATCGTAAATCTCGTCTCGGCCTACCTGCGCCCGGAAGGTTACGAAGTCTACACCGCTGCCGACGGCCCGGCCGAGCCTGGCGATGGCCCGGGGCTGTGCGCCGCGCTGTTCCCCGCCACGTCAGGCGGCAGCATCGCATCAGGCCGCGGCGCCGGCGGCGCCGCTCGAGCTTGCGGCGATGATCTCGCCCCCTGCTCCTGCCGCCCGGCCCCGGACGGTGCTGGGCATCCCGGTGCCGAAGCTGCCCTATGAGGACCGTGTGATCGACACGCTGGCGCGGGCCGGGGGTGCCGTCCGCAGCCTGTTCTGATGGCCGTCAGGCCTTGGGCTTCGGCTGTCTCCGCGTCGCAGGGACCTCCGCAGCCGGGGGTGGCTCGGGTTCGGGAGCGGCCGCGGCGGGCGGGTCGAGCGCCGTCTGCACCGTCTGAACCGGCGGCGCGATGATGATGCCGTGCTGGCGGAAGCGGCTGAGGATGCTGAGTTGCAGCTCGCTGCGCGTCGTCAGCGAATATTCCACATTGGTCACCACGCCGCGCAGCTCGAACTCCAGCCCGTTGTCGCCGAACCGCATCAGGAAGACGCGGGGCGGGGGATCCTGAATGATGAAGCGGTTGTCGCAGGCGGCGGCGATCATCTGGTCGCGCACCAGGTCGGGATCGGAGTCATAGGCGACGCGCACCGGGATGGTGATTCGGCTCAGCGTGTTGGACAGCGTCCAGTTCTTCACCACGCCGGTGATCAGCTCGGCGTTGGGCAGGATCACGGTGGCCCGGTCGAAGGTTTCGATCTCGGTCGAGCGTACCGAGATCTTGCGCACGTGGCCTTCTTCGCCCTTCACGACGATGGAGTCGCCGACGCGGATGGGACGTTCGGCCAGCAGGATGAGGCCGGAGACGAAGTTCTGCACGATCGACTGCAGGCCGAAACCGATGCCGACGGACAGCGCACCGGCAATGATGGTGATGTTGGACAGGTCGAGCCCGATCTGGCGAAGCCCCAGGCTCGCCACCAGCGCGAAGCCGGCATAGCCGACGATGGTGCCGACCGAGTTCTGCAGGCCGGAGTCCATCCCCGTGCGCGGCAGAACCTTGTCGCGGAACCAGGTCATCACCGCGCGCAGCGCCAGAAGACCGATGGCGAGGACGAGGCCGGCCCCGAGGATGGTCATGGCCAGTGACCGGATCTCACCGAATCTCACGCCGAAGAAGGCATCCTCGAGCGAGGCACCGCCGCCGCCGAAGCCCCAGGGACCGAACACGACGAGGGCGGAGGCGATCAGCACGACGATATGCAGGACGCCGCCGAAGAGCGTGCCGATGAGGTCGAGACGGTCCGGGCGGATGCCGATGGCCGCCGACAGCGACCGGCCGCGCACCGTCGTGGGGCCGAACCATTCGGCGATGATGGCGTCGAGGAAGACGAGGATCATCACCGTCAGGGCAGCGATGACGACCGCTGCGGCGATGCGGCTGGCGAGGAACGCGGCGAGAGCCGTGAAACCTGCGACAAGCGCGATGGCGATCGCCGCCAGCGCCATCCAGAGCGCGGGCCGGGTCCAGGCCCAGGGTTGCTTCGTCGTGGCCGGCTGGACCTCGGGAACACCGCCGTCCTCGCTGTCGTGATGCCGCTCGGTGGTCCTGCGCAGGAACAGGAAGATGATGACGGCGATGGCGATGGCCGTGAGGCCTGTGATGAAGGCCGTCACCGCCACCGGAGCGATCACCACCTGGGCGAAGGCGAGGGAAACGAGCCCGACGGCGATGGCCCATGCAGCCGCCCTGACGGAGGCGAAGACGGCCTCGGCAAAGGCATCCGGCAGTTCGATGAGCCGGTAGGCCGGCGCTCCCGGTGCCATCACGCCCTGCATGACGCCGCGCGTCACCGAGACGATCAGCACGGCGAAGAAGACGGCACCGGGGATGGGCGCGGCACGCGGCAGCACCAGGTCGAAGTTCTGGACGATGAGCAGGGGGATGCCGACGAGGACCGGCAGCACCAGTGCGCGTTCGAGGGTGGTGCGAATGGCGGCCTTGACGCGCGCCAGGCGGGACGCCGGGACGTCGGCCGGGTTGCCGTAGAGGCCGTAGCGGTGGAGCTGGCGGTAGAGCGAGACGAGCACGATGGCGGCGATCAGGCCGAGGCCGAAGGCGACGGCGATGCGGCTCGTTCCGGCGACATCGACGAGATGGTGCCACCAGTCCTCGGCGAGGAACCGCGCCGAGCGTCCCAGCCGCGGCAGGGCGTCCGAAAGCTGCAGCCAGAAGCGCGGGTCGACGATCGGAACCGAGCGCTCGAAGAGCTGGGCCGTGAAGAGTTGCCGGCGCCGGTCCGTGATGCGCTCGACCAACTGGTCGACGCGCACCTGCTGCACCTTCAGGGCCTTCACCCGTGCATCGAGTTCGGCCACCGTGCGGGTCTGTTCGTCGCGGTTCTGCCGGGCCTCCGGCGTCTCCGCCGGCGCGCCATCCGCCGGCTTGGGACCGAGCTGGTTCAGCCGGTCGCGCGCCTCGGCAAGGCGCGGCTCCACCTGAGCGATGGCCGCCACGAGAGCCTCGCGCACCGGATCGAGGCGGTTGCGGACATTGGTCAGTTCTGCCTCGGAAAGCTGCCGCTCAAGCATGGCCTCCGCCTGATCGAGCGTCGTCTTGGCGGCGTCGAAGGCAGCCGCCGCCGAACTCGCCGGCGGCGATGGCGTGGCCGGGTCCGGCGCCTGCGCCGGTGCGGGGGCTGCGACGCTCAAGGCAAACATGATCGCGAGCAGGGCCGCCCGCAGGGGGCCGGCCGTCCAGCGGCCACGTCGTGGGGTCGTCCGGGCAGGAAGGAGGTTCAGGAACATGGCGTGCTCTGCGGGCGAATCGTCCCCTGCACCATGCCACGACACGGCACGGCCGCCGAGATCACGGTCTGCTTCAAGGCCGCGGTCGGATGGTGGGATAGGGACCGTAGGAGGTGACGGGCGGTGGCACGGCCTCGGTGTCGAAACCGGCCTGGCGGTTGATCGCGTCGAGCACAGCCCTGAGCGCGTCGCGGTCGCGGGTGATGTCGCGCAGCGGCGCGGCGGCGCCGGAGCGGCGGATCAGGATTTGCGGATCCGGCAGGATGAAGGGATCGTCCCACGAACCCTGGACGACGAAGGGCAGTTCGAAATTGCCTTCGCCCGGTCGCGGCGCGGCCCCGGCTGTGCGCTTCAGCGTGGCGATGCCGCGCATGTCGAGTTCGCGGGAGGGAAGCTGCGCGATGCCCTCGATCTTGACCCGCACCACCTGCCCGTCGAGCACCATGTCGGTCGTGGTGGCGACGCCCCCGACGATGCGCACCGTTGCGGCGATCCGCTCATAGGGGGTGCGGCCCGAGCGGGAATCGACGCCTGCCGCAGACAGGGGGCGCCGCTCCAGGCGGCGCAGGATCGCCTCGGCATTGAAGCCGTGCACCGCCCCCTCGATGGCGGTGAGGGAGATCTGCCCGTTGGCCGTCCGTGCCAGCGCAGCCATGCTGTCGCCGCGCGCCTCGATGCCGATCTGCACATTGGCCGTGCCGTCGAGCCGCCGGAAGCCGAACCACTCGCCGAGGCCGAGGCCGAGCTGCGCCCGCTGCACGGTGAGCGAGGCCCGCACATCCATGTCCGGCCCGGCGGGAGAGACGACCAGCGCGCCGCTGAGGACGCCGCCATAGGCCTGGGCCTCGCCGAGGGTCACGGTGAGACGCCCGTTGCGCGCAGTGACGGCCGCCGCGGAGCGCCCGAACTGGGCGCTGCCGATCACCAGTTCGCGGGCGGAGACCCGCAGGTCGAGATCGGTCGAGGCCACCGCGGACAGGTCGATGGGCCGCCGGCTCCAGCCCTGGCCTCCCTCGGGCGCGAGATGCAGGTCGCGGAAATAGGTGGTGGCAACGACCCGCCCCGCGTCGAGGGTGCCGCGCATCTGCGGCCGTGAGCCCTCGAAGCTGATCGTCAGCGCGCCATCGGCGACGTTGCCGTCGAGCTCGGCATTGACCTTGGTGAAGGCCAGCGAGTTCGGCAGCACCTCCACCTGACCCTTGAGCGCATAGGGTCCGAAGGAGGGGCCGACGCCGGGGTTCTGGCCGAGCCAGCGCAGGAGGCTGCGCAGCGACGGGCCCTCCATCGTCAGGGCGCCGGCCCCGGTGAGGGTGTCGCCGTTGGTCAGGGTGCCCTCGAAGCCGCCGCGAAGCGGGGCCGAGGCGAAGCGCATCTTGATGCCCGTCGGCTCGGCGACGAACAGGGCATGGGGCCTGGCGATGATCGCATTGATCTCGACGGACTCGCCATTGGCGACGAGCCGGCCGGAGACATTGGCCTGACGCTCCCGGCCGGGCCATGACACGGCGAATTCGATCCCGCTGAGGTTGATGCGCTGGCCGCTCTTGGTGTCCTCGACGACGGCGGTGCCATCGGAAATGCGGAAGTCCGTCAGGCCGGTCTGCCGCAGCCGCGTCGCCTCCCGCAGGCGTTCGAAGGCCTTGTCCCAGTTGGAGGCGCCGTCCGCCGCGATCCGGATGCTGATCCGCGGCCGGTACAGGGTGTAGTCCGAGATGGAGACGGTGCCGGCGAGGAGCGGAAACAGCCGCAGGGCGCCGACGACGGCCTCGGCCCGTGCCGGGGGCTCGCCGGAGCCGGGCTCGTCGTCGCCGAAGCGGACGTCGCCGAGCCGGACGGAGAGCTGCGGTAGCACCGAGACGGCGATATCGCCGCGGATGGTGACCGGGGTGCCGAGACGCTGGCTGAGCTCGGCGACCACGGTGCGCCGGACGCTTTCGGTCGGCAGCAGCATCGGCACAAGCGCCAGCACAGCGCCAAGCACGACAGCAGCCGCGCCGGCGATGACCATCACACGCTTGATCGACGAAGCGAGGTTCACGAAGGGGGGTTCCGGTCCCGGCTGGACCCGCGCCCGACCGGGCGGGTCATGATGGTCACGATCGAGATGCGGGCCGGACCATGAAAGCGCGACATGGCATTTCGATGGCCGCTCGCCGACGAAACATCATGCCTGACGCCGCACGGAAATGACAATGGGAGGCCACGGGCCTCCCATTGGTGATGTGACGGGGCAGGGGGCGGATCAGGCGGCCAGCGCGGTGGCGACCTTGAAGCTCGCCTCGGTGTTGGCCTTGATCTCGTCGAGAGTGACGCCGTCGGCGATCTCGATGAGCGTCATGCCGGTGCCGCCCTTCTTGTCGATCGCGAAGACGCCGAGATCGGTGATGACGAGATCGACGACGCCGGCACCGGTCAACGGCAGGTTGCAGCGGTGCAGCAGCTTCGGGCCGTCCTTGGCCGAATGCTCCATGACGACGACGACCTTCTGCACGCCGGCGACGAGGTCCATCGCGCCGCCCATGCCCTTCACCATCTTGCCGGGGATCATCCAGTTGGCGAGATCGCCGTTCTCCGCCACCTGCATGGCGCCGAGGATGGACAGGTTGATGTGGCCGCCGCGGATCATCGCAAAGCTGTCCGACGATGAGAAATAGCTCGTCGTCGGCAGCTCGGTGATGGTCTGCTTGCCGGCATTGATCAGGTCCGGGTCCTCCTCGCCCTCGAAGGGGAAGGGGCCCATGCCGAGCATGCCGTTCTCCGACTGGAGCTGCACGCTCATGCCGGCCGGAATGTGGTTGGAGACGAGCGTCGGAATGCCGATGCCGAGGTTCACGTAGAAACCGTCGCGCAGCTCCTTGGCGGCGCGGGCGGCCATCTGGTCACGGGTCCAGGCCATGGTCTCGTCTCCTCTCAGGCCGCCTTCGGGCGGGTGGTGCGCTGCTCGATGCGCTTGACGGCGTTCGGCACGTGCACGATGCGCTTCACGTAGATGCCGGGCGTGTGGATCGTGTCGCCGTCGATCTCGCCGACGTCCACCAGCTGCTCGCACTGGACGATGGTCATGCGCGAGGCGGTGGCCATCATCGGGTTGAAGTTGCGCGCCGTCTTGCGGAAGACGAGGTTGCCTTCCTTGTCGGCCTTCCAGGCGTGGACCAGCGAGATGTCGGCGAAGAGGCCGCGCTCCATGACGTATTTCTCGCCGTCGAACTCGCGCACCTCCTTGCCCTCGGCGATCACCGTGCCGACGCCGGTCTTGGTGAAGAAGGCCGGGATGCCGGCGCCGCCGGCGCGGATGCGCTCGGCGAGGGTGCCCTGCGGGTTGAACTCGAGCTGCAGCTCGCCGGAGAGGAACTGCTGGGCGAAGAGCTTGTTCTCGCCGACATAGGACGAGATCATCTTGGCGATCTGCTTGGTCTCCAGCAGGATGCCAAGGCCCGCACCGTCGACGCCGGCATTGTTAGAGATGACGGTGAGGTTCTTCGCGCCCGAATCGCGCACGGCCTCGATCAGCACGTCCGGGATGCCGCAGAGGCCGAAACCGCCGGACATGATGGTCATGCCGTCCTTGATCTGGCCCGCCAAAGCCTCCCTGGCGGAGGAATAGACCTTCGAACTCATCGCAAATCGCCTCGCTGGGGCCGGACCGGCCCAGTCGCGGGCCGGCGGCATCCGGTTGGAAAATGACCGCGGGACAATGGTGGATTTTCCGCGGTGCATCAAGGATGAACCGCCCGTCAGGTTTGGCCCGTTCGGCGGATCAGTAGCCGAGCGTCCGCGGCAGCCAGAGCGCGATGTCCGGAATGGTCACGACCATGGCCAGCGCGACGAACATGGCGATGATCATCCAGAAGACCCAGGGGATGGTCGATTCCATCGGCACCTGGGCAATGCGGCACGACACCATGAGATTGACCGCGAGAGGCGGGGTGAACTGCCCGATGGCGATCTTCATGGTCAGGATGACGCCGAACCAGACGAGGTCCCAGCCGAACGAATTGGCGATGGGGATCAGCACCGGCAGGAGGATCAGGAAGGTCGAGACGCCGTCGAGGAACATCCCGATGACGATCAGTGCGATCATCAGCACCGCGATGGTGCCGTATTCGCCGAGGCCGAGGCCGACGATCCACTTGGCGATAGGCTCGACAATTCCCAGCGTCGAGGTCGACCAGGCGAAGACGGAGGCGAGCGCGACGACGATCAGGATCACCGCCGAAAGCTCGCCCGCCTCCACCAGCATCTCGTAGACATCGCGCATGGTGAGGGTGCGATAGACGAAGAAGCCGATGAACAGGCCATAGGCGACCGCCATGACCGCGGCTTCGGTGGGAGTGAAGGCGCCGGTGCGCATGCCGCCGAGGATGACGACGGGCGCCATCAGGCCCCAGATCGCCTCCTTGAACGTGCCCCAGACGGTGAGCGCGTCCTCGGTGCCGCGGGTCTTGCCGCCGAAGTCCTTGATCCAGGAAATGATGAGGATCGGCACGATGATGGCGAAGCCGGCGAGAATGCCGGGGAACATGCCGGCGGCGAAGATCGCCGGGACGGAGACGCCGGGCACCATCACCGCATAGATGATGAAGGCGATGGAGGGCGGGATGAGGATGTCGGTGGCCGCGGCGGCGCCCACCGTCGATGCGATGAAGGCGCGGGGATAGCCGTCCTTGATCATGGAGCGGGTGACGACCTGTCCGACGGCGGCGGAGGTGGCCGGCCCCGAACCGGAAATGCCGCCGATGACCATGGCGACGAGCACGGAGACGGTGGCGAGGGCGCCGCGGCCCGCTCCCACCAGGGCCGTGGCGAAGCGCACCAGACGCAGTGCCACGCCGGTGCGGTCGAAGACCGAGCCGACGAGCACGAACATCGGAATGGCGATGAGCGGGTACTTGGCGATGCCGGCGTAGACGTTCGTGGGCATCGCCAGAATGCTCTGGCCGGCGATGACGATGGCGAGTGCGCCGGCGAGACCGAGAGCGACGCCGATCGGCACCGCCGCCAGCAGCATGACGATGAAGGCGCCGAAGAGGATGAAGCCGGTCATGCCTCCTCTCCCCGCGCGAACCGGATGATGCGGCCTATGGCCCGTCCGATCACCGCGATGGAGAGCAGGGGCAGCATGCCGGTGTACATCCACTGGGGATGGCCGAGGCCGGGCGAGAGCACGTCGAACCGGTACTCGTCCCAGGTCAGACTGGCGCCGTAGACGAGGAGGATGCCGAAGCAGACGATGACGAGCACCATCGCCCCGATCTCCAGGCGTGCGCGGCCGACCGGGCCGCGCGAATCCGCGAAGTAGCCGATTCGGATGTGGCGCCCGGCCGCAACCGCCAGCGATGAGCCGAGCAGCGTCACCACGACCATGAGCACCACCGAATACTCCTCGGTGAAGGCGAAGGAGACATTGGTGAGATAGCGAACCACGACATTGCCGAAGGTGATCAGCGCCATGCCCGCCATCGCTGCGGCGATCAGCACCTCCTCGATCTTGAGGGGAATGCGTGTCTGCGGGTTCGGCTGGGGCGCCGTCGGATCGGGTGCGGCTGACAAGGTGGGACGCTTTCAGGCAGAGGGGCGCAGCCGGCGGGGGCCGGCGGCGCCCGGGTTGGAGCGGGAGAGGATCAGCTCGCGGCGGCCGCCGCGGCTTCCGCCTTCTTGACGAGGTCGGCGCCGACCTGCGCCGCCCACTTGTCGAAGACCGGGCGGGTGGCGCGGGCGAAGGCGCGCTTCTCCTCGGCCGTCAGGGTGACGGTGGCGACGCCGCGCTTGGCGAGTTCCTCCAGCGACGACTTGTCGTTGGGGTCGAGGATGCCGAGACCCTTGCGGGTGGCGCCGATCTGCACCTTGGCGGCGTCGCGGGCGCTCTCGCGGACGATCTCCTTGTCAGCGGCCGAGAAGGTCTCCCAGACCGGCTTGGCGACATGGAACAGGCCGGCGTCGACGCAGTAGTTCCAGATCGTCATGTGCTTCTGGGCGAGCGCGTCCATCTTGAGGCCGAGGAACAGGTTCACCGGGTTCTCCTGCCCGTCGACGGCGCCGGTGGACAGGGCCGGCTGCAGGTCGGCGAAGGACATCTGCACCGGATTGGCGCCGAGGCCGTTATAGATGTCAGCGAAGATCGCGCCGGCGGCGAAGCGGATCTTCAGGCCCTTGAGGTCATCCGGCTTCTGGATCGGCCGCTTGGAGTTGGACAGCTCGCGGAAGCCGTTCTCGCCCCAGGCCAGCGGCACCACGTCGCGCGTCTCCATGACCTTGAACAGCATCTGGCCGACCTCGCCGTTGACGATGGCGTCGAAGGCCTTGTGGTTCGGCATCAGGAAGGGCAGCGAGAACAGGTTCATCTCGCGCACCTGCGGCGAGATGTTGATGGTCGATGACACCGTGAAGTCGATGATGCCCTGGCGCATGGCCACGAGCTCGCGGGTCTGGTCGCCGCCGACGAGCTGCGAGCCCGGGTAGACCTTCACGTTGATGCGGCCGTTGGTGCGCTGCGTCACCATCTCGGCCCACTGGAACGCGCCCTCGGACAGCGCGATCGGGCGGTTGCCGACGACGGAGAGCTTGTACTCCGACTTGAGTGTCTGGGCCTTCGACACCCAGGGGGCCATGACGGCGGCGCCGATGCCGGCCACCGCGATGCGCCGCGTGACGGCGAGATCTTTCCTGCGCTCCGACATGGTGCGCCTCCTTCCACTGACAGCGTTTCTCTCGACATGCGCCCGGGCATCTTCCGGCCCGGTTCGTGGCGGGATCATGGGACGAGCGCGGCAGGGCTGGCAAGGGGTTGTGTGGCGGGCTGTCGCAGCGCGGCCCAGCCATGCCAGGCCGGCGCGGCAGGTGACTCGGCGATGCGCCGATGCTTCGATGCACCCAAATCAGCAACGGGCCATCGGAGGGGCATCATGGAGAAGAAGATCGTCGCCATCACCGGCGGGGCCTCGGGCATCGGCCTCGCCTCGGCGCGGGCTGCGGTGGCGAAGGGCTGGCACGTCGCCGTCTGCGACCGCGACATCCGTGCTCTCGCCAATGCCGAGACGGCGCTGGGGGCCAAGGCCACCTACACGGCCGTCGACGTCACCGACGAGGCGGCGGTCGATGCCTGGATCGACGAGGCTGCCGGGCGCGGGCGGCTGATCGGCGTCGTCACCTCCGCCGGCCTCGGTGCCGACGTGCCGGCGCTGGAGACGAGCGTCGAGCTGTTCCAGCGCGTCCACGCCGTCAACGTGCTCGGCACCTTCATCACGGCCCGTGCCGCTGCCCGCGTCATGGCCGATATCGGCGGCGGCTCGATCGTCACCATCGCCTCGGTGTCCGGGGTGCGCGGGTCGAAGGGGCGTGTCGCCTATGGCTCGTCCAAGGCCGCGGTCATCAACATGACCCAGGGGCTTGCCACCGACCTTGCCCATCTCGGCATCCGCGCCAATGCGGTCTGTCCGGGTCCGGTGGAGACGCCGATGGTCGCCGCCATCCACGATCCGGCGACGCGCGAGCACTGGGTCCGTCACGTGCCGATGCGCCGCTACGGCTCAGTCGACGAGATCGCCTCCCTTGTCGCCTTCCTGCTCGATGGCAGCCAGTCGTCCTACATCACCGGTCAGGCGATCGCCGCCGATGGCGGCTTTGCCGGAGCGGGCCTGACGCGGATCGACACCTGAAACGGCCGACTTCCCGCGGGGGTGCGACGACCTGCCATCGTCCGAAGGGCTGAATAGGCCTGTTTCGGCGCGATATCGCATTGACCCGGCCGTACTCATGAGTAGGTTTGCCCCGTGACCGGCCCCGCCCGGGGCGGTCGCATGGAACGCATCGGTGTCGAAGACGGCTGAAGCCGCACGGCGCCCCCCAGGGAGGAACTGGCGTTGTCGCCATCGCATCCGGTCGCGCCCGTGCGGCCGCCCGCCGCCCGTCTCGATGTCGAGAACCTGTCGCTGCAGTTTGGTGGCGTGAAGGCGCTCGACGGTATCGATCTCAATGTGGCACCCGGCTCGATCACCGCCCTGATCGGTCCGAACGGTGCCGGCAAGACCTCCGCCTTCAATTCGATTTCCGGCTTCTACACGCCGAAGACCGGCACGGTGAAGCTCGACGGCGAGGACATCACCAAGGTGCCGGCTCGCGACCGCGCCAGGCTCGGCCTCGCCCGCACCTTCCAGAACATCGCCCTGTTCCGCGGCATGACCGTGCTCGACAACATCAAGCTCGGCCGCCATGCGCACCTGACCACCGGTGTCCTCGACGCCTTCCTCTACTGGGGCAAGGCGCGGCGCGAGGAGATGGAGCTTCGCGCCGAGATCGAGCGCGACGTCATCGACTTCCTCGAGCTCGACCACATCCGCAACGTGCCGGTGGCGATCCTGCCCTACGGCCTGCAGAAGAAGGTGGAGCTCGCCCGTGCCCTCGCCATGCGCCCGCGCATCCTGATGCTGGACGAGCCGGTGGCCGGCATGAACCGCGAGGAGACCGAGGACATGGCGCGCGCCATCCTCGACGTGCGCGACGAATGGGGCGTCACGGTGCTTCTCGTCGAGCACGACATGGGCATGGTGATGGACATCTCCGACCATGTCTGCGTGCTCAATTTCGGTCGCCGCATCGCTGCCGGAACGCCGGCCGAGGTGCGCGCCAACCCCGATGTGATCAAGGCCTATCTCGGTGCCGGCGCGGATGCGCCGCGCGCACCGGTCGGCGAGGTGGCGTGATGGCCGTGGAATTCCTCGACATCGTGGAGACGAGTCTGGCCGGTCTCGGCACCGGCTCGCTCATGGCGCTCACGGGCGTCGCCTTCGTCATCATCTACAAGGCCACCAAGGTCATCAATCTCGCCATTGGCGAGATGCTGATGATCGGTGCCTTCGTCTTCTACGGCTTCTCGGCCGGGCTTTCGCTGCCGATCTGGGCCTCGGTGCCGCTGACGCTGGCGGTCGCGGCGGTGATCGGCGGGCTCATCGAGCGGACGATGATCCGGCCGCTGCTGAAGGACAATCCGGTCTCCGTCTTCATGGTGACCATCGGCCTGACCTCGGTGCTGATCGGCGTGGTGGAGCTCATCTGGTCGGCCGAGCCGCGCCGCCTGCCGGAGTTCCTGCCCTCGCAGCCGATCATCATCGCCGACGCCTTCATCCCCTCGAAGACGGCCTACTCCTTCCTCATCGCCTCGGCGGTGATGGCGGTGCTCATCACCGTCTTCGCCTTCTGGCGCGGCGGCATCGCGCTGCGTGCCACGGCGACCGACCGTGCCGCGGCCTCCTCGGTCGGCATCGACGTGCCCGGCGTCTTCTCCTTCTCCTGGATGCTGGCGGCGACCGTCGCAGCCCTTGCCGGCATCCTCGTCGGCTCGGTCGGCGGCATCTCCTCGGCCATGGGCCTCTTCGGCCTGTCGGTCTTCGTGGTGGTGATCGTCGGCGGCCTCGATTCCATCCTCGGCGCCCTCATCGCCGGGCTCTTCATCGGCTGGCTCGAGGCCATGGTCGGACGCTTCCTCGGCGGCGAGTTCAAGCTGCTCGCCACCTTCTCCATCCTGCTCGTCGTGCTAGTCGTGCGTCCCTACGGCCTCTTCGGCACCCACGAGATCGAGAGGCTCTAAGCATGCCGCGGAAAAGTGGAAACCGGTTTTCCGGCAACGGCATGCGGCATCGCGGGACTCTTGGCATGCCGCGGAAAAGTGCGAACCGGTTTTCCGGCAACGGCATGCGGAGGGCATTCTGATGCGCGTCGGCACCGCCAAGGAGAGCTACGCGGCCGACCAGGGCCTGTTCAAGACCGATACGCAGAAGGTCTGGTTCGGCCTGCTGCTCGTCGCCCTCGTGCTCTATCCGCTCCATGGTTCCAACTACTGGATGTTCCTTGCCGTGCTGGTGATGATCAATGTCATCTCCACCACCGGCCTCAACATCCTCACCGGCTATACCGGCCAGGTCAGCCTCGGCCATGCCGCCTTCATGGCGGTCGGCGCCTATACGGTGGCCTTCTTCGACGGCCGCTTCGACACGCCGGTTCTGCTCAACCTCGTCCTGGCGGGCGCCGTGGCGGCCGGCATCGGCTATTTCGTCGGGCTGCCCTCGCTGCGCATCAAGGGGCTCTATCTCGCCATCGCGACGCTGGCGGCCTCCGTCATCCTCGGCTTCGTCTTCCTCAACTGGACGCCGGTGACCGGCGGCCTGCGGGGCCTCAACGTCCCGACGGCCCGCATCCTCAGCATCGAGCTGGCGACGCCCGACCGGCTCTACTGGCTGGTCATGCCGATCTGCGTGGTGATGGTGCTGGCGGCAAAGAACCTGTTCCGCACCCGCGTCGGCCGCGCCTTCATCGCCATCCGCGACCGGGACATCTCGGCGGAGATCATCGGCATCTCGCTGTTCAAGTACAAGCTGATGAGCTTTGCCATCTCCTCCTTCTATGCGGGTGTCGCTGGCGGCCTCTGGGCCTATCTCTTCCGCGTCGTCACGCCGGAGAGCTTCCCGGCGCTCGCCTCCATCTTCTTCCTGGCCGCCGTCATCGTCGGCGGCGCGGGCACCATCATCGGCGGCATCTTCGGCGCCGTGTTCATGACGCTGATCCCGGAGTTCCTGAAGCTTGCCGCCACCGGCGTCGTGCCATGGTTCCCGGATGCGCCGATCTACCTCGCCCCCATCCGCAACATCATCTTCGGACTGCTCATCATCGGCTTCCTCATCTTCGAACCCATGGGGCTCGCGGAGATGTGGCGCAGGACGCGCCGCTACTTCGCCCTGTGGCCGTTCAGGACGTGAGCCCAATCACCATGACCGCCGGCAAGGCGGCCCCATCACCCCTGAGGAGACACCCATGACCCGTCTTTCCCGCCGTGCATTCCACCAGCTCGGCCTCGGCGCCGCCCTCGTCTCGACGGCGAGCGGCCGCGCCTTCGCCCAGGCTCCCGAGCTCGTCATCGGCGCCGCCAACCCGATGTCCGGCGTCTTCGCCTTCGCCGGCGTCGAGGGCTTCGAGGGTGGCCGCGACCACTTCGAGTTCGTCAACAAGAGCGGCGGCGTCGCCGGCCGTCGCATCCGCTACGTCAACGAGGATTCGGGCTATCGCGTCGACAACGCCGTCGCCATCTTCACCCGCATCACCTCGCAGCATCAGACGCCGGTGTTCTTCGGCGACTCCACCGGCTTCCAGAAGGCCATCAATCCGGAGCTGAACCGCCGCGGCACCACCGTCATGGCCGGCGCCTCCTTCGCCTCCGAGATCGACAATCCGCAGGCCTTCCCGAACCAGTGGATCCCGGGCCCGAACTATTCCGACCAGATGCGCGTGCTGCTGCGCTACATCGCCGGCCAGAAGAAGGGCGCCTCCGTCGTCTTCGTTCACTCCGACACCGAGTTCGGCCGCGATCCGATCGCCGCCGGCGAGGCGGAGGCCAAGCGCCTCGAACTCAACCTCGTCGAGAAGATCGTGACCCAGCCGGGTTCGGTCGACGTCTCCGGCGACGTCCTGAAGATCCGCCGCCGCAACCCGGATTTCGTCATCTTCCACGGCTACGTCCTGCAGCCGATCCCGGAGTTCATGGCGCAGGCGCGCCAGGCCGGCATGACCTCGAAGTTCATGGGCACCTTCTACTCCACCGACACGGTGCTGATGAACCGCGCCGGTGCCGCGGCCGACGGCTACATGGGCGTGTCCTGCTACAACTTCGATGCGAACGCCCAGGGCGCCCAGGTCGAGGCGATCCGCGCCGCCAACGTCGGCAAGACCCGTACCCACGCCTATTACCAGGGCTGGACCAACGCCATGCTGGCGGTCGAGGTGCTTCGCCGCACTCTCGCCGCCAACGAGGAGCTGAACGCGGTCAACATGATGAAGCATGCCCGCGCGCTGAAGAACTATGACACGGGCGGCGTCTTCGGCGTGCCGATCTCGATGGTCGGCAACTCCTTCCCGCATGGCCGCGTCTACCAGTTCAGCGCCGCCGACAAGATGCTGAAGCCGGCCTCCGACTGGATCACCATCACCCCCAGCGCCTGATCCCGGCGGGGCGGCCGGCCGATGGCCTGCTGCCCCGTCCTCCTCTCCCGCAGAGCCTTGAGAACACCATGGCGACGACCGGCGACCTCATCCTCGAGGTGAACAACATCGAGGTGGTCTACAACAAGGCCATCCAGGCCCTGCGCGGCCTGTCGCTGGCCGTGCCGAAGGGCCAGATCGTCGCCCTGCTCGGCTCCAACGGGGCCGGCAAGTCGACGGTGCTGAAGGCGGTCTCGGCCCTGCTGCCGATGGAGAACGGATTCGTCACCGAAGGGCGCATCACCTTCGACGGCGAGGCGGTGGAGCAGAGCGCGCCGCACAAGCTCGTTCGCCGCGGCCTGTTCCACGTCATGGAGGGCCGACGCATCTTCGGCGACCTCACCGTCGAGGAGAACCTCACGGCCGCGACCTATGCCCTCACCGGCCGCCCCGACGTGACCACGGATTTCGACATCGTCTACCGCTACTTCCCGCGCCTTGCCGAGCGGCGCAAATCCATTGCCGGCTACCTGTCAGGTGGCGAACAGCAGATGCTGGCGATCGGCCGCGCGCTGGTGGCCAAGCCCCGCGTCATCCTGCTGGACGAGCCCTCGCTCCGCCTCGCGCCGCTGCTGGTCGAGGAGATCTTCTCCATCATCGCCCGGATCAACGCGGAGGAGGGCGTCTCCATGCTCCTCGTCGAGCAGAACGCCTCCGTCGCCCTCTCCATCGCCCACTACGGCTACATCATGGAGACGGGCCGCATCGTCATCGACGGGCCGACCGAGAAGCTCACCGCCGACCGTGACGTGCAGGAGTTCTATCTCGGCCTCGCCCACAAGAGCTATCGCGACATCAAGCACTACAAGCGGCGCAAGAGGTGGCTGTCATGACCGCAACCGTTCTTCCGCTCGACATGGCCCGCGAGGCAGCGTCGCCCACCGCGGCCGACCCGGCCGCTGCCCTCCCGCCTCTTTCCGTCGTCCAGATGCTGAAGAAGCACGCGATGGAACGCGGCAACGAGATCGCGCTGCGCCAGAAGCGCTTCGGCATCTGGCAGCCCACGACCTTCGCCGAATACTGGCTGCGCTCCTGCCATGTGGCCCTCGGCTTCCGCGCGCTCGGCCTCGCGCCGAAAGGCCATGTCGGCATCATCTCCGAGAACCGCATCGAATGGGTGCTCTCGCAGATGGGTGCCGGCGTCCTCGGCGCGGTGACGGTCGGCGTCTACCCGACCAGCCCCTCCAACGAGGTGGCCTATGTCCTCGACCACGCCGACTGCGCCATCGTCGTCTGCGAGGACCAGGAGCAGATCGACAAGGTGGTGGAGGCCCGCGCCGACCTGCCGAAGGTGAAGAAGATCATCGCGCTGGAGAACCGGGGCCTCGCCGGCTACGAGCCCGGCCTCGTCATGACCTTCGACGAGGTCGAGGCCCTCGGCCGGGCCGAGTACGAGAAGAACCCGGGCCTCGTCGACGAGTTGATGCGCGAGCATTCGCTCTCCGATATTGCTCTGCTCATCTATACATCCGGATCAACTGGCAAGCCGAAGGGAGCCATGCTCTCCTTCCGCAATATCCGCGCCGGCGCCAACGGCCTGCTCGACCGTTACGGCATCGGCCAGGGCTGGACGACGCTGTCCTATCTCCCGCTCTGCCACGTCGCCGAGCAGGCCACGACGATCTTCGGGCCGCTCTACTCCGGCAGCCAGGTCAACTTCGGCGAGTCCCTGCGCACCGTGCAGGAGGACCTGCGCGAGGTCGCGCCGATGACCTTCCTCGGCGTGCCGCGCATCTGGGAGAAGATGCACTCCGGCATCCGCGTGAAGATGTACGAGGCGCGCCCCGTCCAGAAGTGGCTCTACAAGACGGCCTTCGACCTCTGCTCGCCCTTCGCCGACAAACCGCGCGGGCAGTGGTCGCTCGCCGACAAGGCCAAATATGCCCTCGCCTATGTCGCGGTGTTCCGCGCCCTGAAGAACGCCATCGGCCTCACCCGCTGCCGCGTCGCCTTCACGGGCGCCGCCCCCATCTCGCCCGAGGTGATCCGCTTCTTCCGCATCATCGGCGTGCCGCTGGTGGAGATCTACGGCATGACCGAGACCTCCGGCGGCATCCTCGGCCAGACACCCGACGACGTCATCGTCGGCACGGTCGGCAAGCCGATGAAGGGCACGCAGGTCCAGCTCGCCGAGGACGGCGAGATCATGGCCCGTGGAGCGACCATCTTCGAGGGCTACTACAAGAACGGGGAAGCCACGGCGCAGACCATCGTCGACGGCTGGCTGCGCACCGGCGACGTCGCCGAGATGCAGTCCGGCCACTTCAAGATCGTCGACCGCAAGAAGGACATCATGATCACCGCCGGCGGCAAGAACCTGTCGCCGACCGAGATCGAGCATGCGGTGAAGATGAGCCCCTTCATCAAGGAGTGCATCGTCTTCGGCGACCGGCAGAAATATGTCGCGGCCCTGATCCAGATCGACATGGAGACGGTCGGCAAGTGGGCCGAGATGAAGGGCATCGCCTTCACCAACTACAAGAACCTGTCGCAGGCGCCGCAGGTGGTGGAGCTGGTCCAGCAGGCCGTCGACAAGGCCAACGAGACCCTGGCGCAGGTCGCCAACATCCGCCGCTTCGAGATCCTCGACAAGGAGCTCGACCACGACGACGGCGAGGTCACCGCGACCATGAAGGTGCGCCGCAAGGCGATCGAGGCGAAATACGCCGACGCGATCGGGCGCCTCTACGCGTGAGGGGGCCGGCGCTCCGTCCGGGGCGCCGGGAAGCGCAAGCCCTGCACCGCGCTTCAGGTGTGCAGCCCGGTCCCTTCGGCCAGAGGCGCGGGGTCCATGCGTTCCTATGGCAAGGCCCCACCCTTACCCTCCCCTCGCGGGGCGAGGGGAGGGGGACTACGGCCTCCCGCCGGCTCGCGGGGATCGTGCCTGGCCCAGGGGTTGAAGGCTTGGGGTTGAGGCCATAGTCCCCCTCTCCGCGCGCAGCGCGGGGAGGGTGCGGGTGGGGCATTTGGCGCCGAACGCTGCGGGTGCGGCTGGGGCTTTCAGCGACGGACACGGGGTCATGCCCTCGTCGGGTGCCCCGCCCTTGCGCTCCCCCCGCTCACACCCCCGCCGCCACACCCGCTTCCGTCACCATCAGCACCTTGCCGCCGCGCCCGCCCTCGCCGGCGAGCGTCATGGCGCGGACGGCCTCGGCCATCGGCACCACGGCGGCCACCGGCGTCGTCAGCGTGCCGTCGGCCATGCCCTTCGCCACCCGCCCGTAGGTCTCCGCGATGCGGGCGCGCCCGGCGTCCTGGAACCAGTGGATCAGCCAGAAGCCCTTCAGCGTTATCTTGCGGAAGATCAGGTGCTGGGCATCGATCCGGCACTGTTCGCCGGACAGAAGCCCGTAGTTCACCACCGTGCCGCCCTCGGCGAGGCCACCCGCCATGACGCCGGTCGCCGCGCCGCCGATGGCGTCGATGGCAAGTTTCACCGGCGCGCCGCCGGTCGCTTCCTGCACGCGCTTGCGGAAGGCCCGGGGGTCCTCCAGCGCATCGGCGAGGACGACGGTGCCGCCCGCCTTCCTGACGCCTGCCACCGCGCTGTCGCGGCGCACGATGTTCAGCGTGTTGATGCCGCGCTGCTTCGCGAGCTTGACGAGGAAGGTGCCGACGGCGGAGTTGGCGGCGTTCTGCATCAGCCAGTCGCCCGGCTGCAGCGCCACCTGATCGGTGAGCAATGCCTCGGCGGTGGCGGGGTTGCCCTTCAGCATCGCCGCCTGCTTCAGGTCGATGTCGGCGGGAAGCTTCATGACGAGCGAGGCCTTCATCGTCACCCGCTCGACCCAGCAGTTGAGGATCATCGGCGAGACGATGTCGCCGACGGCGAGGCCGGTCACGCCCTCGCCGAGTGCGGCGATGCGGCCCACCGCCTCGCCGCCGGGAATGAAGGGCAGCGGCGGCCGCGAGGTGCCGTAGAGCCCCTGGATCTGCAGGAGATCGGAGGGATTGATGTTGAGCACCAGCATCTCCACCGTCACCTCGCCCGGTCCCGGCGAAGCCGGCTCGGGCATGTCCTTCAGGCGGATCGTGGCGGCGGGATCGCCGAACCCCTCGATGACGATGGCCTTCATGGTGCGTTCCTCCGCTGCGGCATCTGCCGCCCCGTTCGGTGTCTGCGGTTCAGTCGGCGAAGCCGATGAAGCGATAGTCCGGCGCCGAGGTGTTGTGCCGGCTCGGTACGGCGCGCGTCAGCTTCATCTCGATGCCCTCGCCGCCGCGGAAGTCCATGACAGGGCTTTCCTGCCAGCGGTTGGCGCCGGCCGCACGCCACTCGACCCGCGCGCCATCGGCGTTCGTCTCGGTCACATACATGGATCGGAGGCCGGCGAAGGGCCCGCCGCCCACCGGGCGGTCCATCGTCACGTCGAGGGCGACGCGGACCTGGTCGATCTCTGCGACCTTGACCGTGGCGGTCCCCCCCGCCCGGAAGGACAAATGGAAGGTCATGGCGGCCGGGTCGAAGCGGATGGCCGACAGGTTCACCACCGGCCGCTGCATCACCTCGATGGGGCCGATCAGCGCCGAGGTCCCGTAGACGATGTCGGGCAGGTGGGCGGGCGGCCGTGGCTTCAGCCGCCAGTAGCCGTCGACCGGGTACATGACGAGAAACTCGTAGGGCTTTGCGGTTCCGTCCTTCAGGTAGAGCTGGAAGAGATGGAAGCCGCTCTCGGTCCTCGCGCCGACGGTCACCGGAACCTGCTCGGGTCGCCAGAACTTGTCGAAGGTGATGCCGACGACCTTGAGCCTGTCGTCCTCGTGCATCACCACGGTGCGCGGCGTGAAGCGGAAGTCCGCCTTGTCGGTGATGGTGCAGTCAGTGAAGTCCGGCGCGGTGATGTCCTGCACGATGGTGCCGATCGCCGCCGGATGCAGGGCCTCCACCCGGAAGCGCCTGACGGTTGCTCCGTGAAGCCGCAGGTCGACATTGTCCTCCTCGGCGCAGAGCGTCGGGACGCTCTCATTGGCGATGCGCACGCTGGCAGGGGCGGCAAGGGCGGGAGGGGAAAGCATCGGACCGGCAAGGGCGATCAGGCCGGCAAGCGCGAACAGACGGGTCATTCAGGGGCTCCTCGCCCCTTCGCCTAGCAGGCCGCGCCGCTTCGGCAAAGCCGCTTCTTGCCGCATCAGTTCCGGTCGTCGGGGAGCACCGGCAGGGCGTGGAACTCGATGCCCTCGTCGGCGAGTTCGCGCGCCTCGTCCGGCGTCGCCTGACCGAAGATGGAGCGGTGCTCCGTCTCGCCATAGTGGATCTTGCGCGCCTCTTCGGCGAAGCGGTCGCCGACATGATCGGCGTTCCTGACGAGATGCTCGCGCAGTTCGCGGATCTTGGCGCGCAGCTCCTGTTCCACCGGCGAGACCATGGCGACCGGCTCGGCGGCGGGAGCGGGCATCGCTGGCCCGGCCACCGGCGGAGGCTCGGGACGGCGGTCCTTGCGTGCCACCTGCGGCGCCATCAGCGCCTTGTCGACCCGCGTCGAACCGCAGACCGGGCAGGCGACGAAACCCTGCTTGCGCTGGGCCTCGTAGCTGTCCGAGGAGGGAAACCAGCTCTCGAACTCGTGCGCTTTCTCGCAGTGGAGGGCGTATTTGATCATGGGATGTCGGCGACGCTGAAGACACGGCCATTGGCGAGGGACGGGATGCGCCCGCGGGTCTCGGCCACCTTCGCGGGGTCGATCTCGGCGAGGATCACGGCGGGCTCGTCATGGTCAGCCTCGGCGAGGATGCGGCCCCAGGGATCGACGATGAGGCTGTGGCCGTAGGTCGCCCGGCCGCAGGCGTGCATGCCCCCCTGCGCCGCCGCGATGACGAAGGCGCCGTTCTCGATGGCGCGCGCCCTCATCAGCACGTGCCAGTGCGCCTCGCCCGTCGGCACGGTGAAGGAGGAGGGGATGGCCATCACGCCGGCGCCCTGCTCGGCGAGGGTCCGGTAGAGATGGGGAAAGCGCAGGTCGTAGCAGATGGTGACGCCGAGCCGCGTCCAGGGCAGGTCGGTCATCACCGCGACGTCGCCCGGCGCATAGGCCGCGGACTCGCGGTAGCTATGGCCGTTGGGAAGGTCCACGTCGAACATGTGGATCTTGTCATAGGCGGCCACCACCTCGCCGTCGGGCGAGATGACATAGGCGCGGTTGGCGGCCTGGCGCTCGCCGATCCTGATCGCCAGCGATCCCACATGCAGCCAGATGCCCAGCGCCATGGCCTCGGCCTGGAACAGCGGGATGGAGGCATCCTCCGCCTCCGAGCGGATCTCCTCGAAGAATTTCGGCCGGTCCGGCTGGAGGATGTTGGTCATCTCCGGCGTCTGCACATAGCGCGCGCCGGCGCGCGCCGCCTCGCGGATCAGCGCGATGGCCTGCTCGACGCTCGGCCTCACCGTGACATCCGCCCGCATCTGCACGCAGGCTGCCGCAAAGGGACCTGTGACCGCCTCCGCCATGGCTCAGGCCGCAAGCATCGGGTCGAGCCTGCCCGCGCTGTCCAGTGCGTGGATGTCGTCGCAGCCGCCGACGTGGCGGCCGCCGATGAAGATCTGCGGCACGGTCGTCCGGCCGCCGGCCTTCTGGACCATCTCGGCGCGGCGCTCGGGATGCTTCTGGATGTCGACCTCGGTGAAGGCCGCGCCCTTCTTGCGCAAGAGGTCCTTCGCCGCATGGCAGTAGGGGCAATAGTCCTTGGTGTAGACGATGATCTCGGGCATCGCGGCGTCCGTGGCTGTGTCACCTGACCGTCAGATATGGACCGCGAAGGGGCCCTCCACAACCCTCGCCGCCGTCAGCACGTCGATGCGCGCGGCGCCCGCCCGCCGCAGCACGCGGCAGCAGGCCTCGATGGTGGCGCCGGTGGTCAGCACGTCGTCGACCAGCACCAGCCGCTTGCCGCGCACCCAGCCCTTGCGGTCCTCGGCGATGCGGAAGGCGCCGGTGACGTTCTCCAGCCGCTGCGCCCGCGTCAGGCCGACCTGGTGGCGGGTGCGGCGCACGCGTTTCATCAACAGCGCCTCATTGGCGATGCCGGTGTGGGTAGACAGATGACGCGTCAGTTCCGCCGCCTGGTTGAACCGCCGGGCGACGAGCCGCGTCCAGTGCAGCGGCACCGGCACCAGGGCGTCGGCGTCGGCGAGCAGGTCGCGTCCGGCCGCCGCCATCCAGGCGGAGAGCGCTACGGCCACCTCGAGGCGGTCGCCGTATTTCAGGCCATGGATGAGGGCACGGCCGACATCGTCGAAGCGGAAGGCGGCGCGCGCCCGGTCGAAGGCCGGCGGATGGGCGATCGCCTCCGGCGACAGCGCGCCGGGGCCGAGGTCGAAGGCGAGCGGCGTGCCGAGCCGCTCGCAGACCGGCGCGGTGATGAAGGCGACGCCCTTCCAGCAACGGGGGCAGAGGGCGTGGTGGCTGCCGACCGGGTTGCGGCAGGCGAGGCACAGTGGCGGCAGCAGCCAGTCGAGGGCGCGCGAGGCGCTGGCCGCCAGACGTCGGCGGACCGGGATCCCGGGCGTCAGCGCGTCGTCCTCACCGTCCATATGGCGAGCCTAACGCGGCGTCGCGGAGCCCATCAGTCGGACAAACCCGGTGGCTCCAAAAAGAAAAGCCGCCGTGGAACGGCGGCTTTTCCCAGCGGTGGATGGCAAGTGCCGGTCAGGCGTGGCCGGAGATCCACTGCTTCAGCGCGGCCTGCGGAGCCGCGCCGGTCTTGCGGTCGACCATCTGGCCGCCCTTGAAGATCATCAGCGTCGGGATGGACATGATGCCGTAGTTCGACGCGATCTTCGGGTTCTCGTCGACATTGACCTTCACGATCTTCACCTTGTCGCCCATCTCGGCCGAGATGGCGTCGAGGGCCGGCGCGATCATGCGGCAGGGGCCGCACCAGGGCGCCCAGAAATCGACCACGACGGGCGTATCCGACTTGATGACGTCGGCGTCGAAGGATGCATCGGTGGTGGCGGCAACGGCGCCCATGGCGGGTCTCCCTGAGATCCGGAGGAATCGGATTGTTGCCGAGAAGGTAGGGGGCGCCGTGTCCGGGTTCAAGGCTGCGCGGCGCAATGTTCACTGCCTCGTGACGCGCCTCAGCCCCTGGAGAACGCCTGCCATGCGCGCTCGACGGCGAGCGCGACCAGCCCGATGGCCAGCCCCCAGAAGGCGGCGCCGACTCCGGCGATGCTGACGCCCGAGGCCGCCACCGCAAAGGTGAGGAGAGAGGCAAAGCGCGTGCGGTCATCGGCCATGGCGAGCGACATGGACCCCATCAGCGCGCCGGCCAGGGCGAGCCCCGCGACGGTGGTGATCAGCGCCTTCGGCATGGCCGCGAAAAGGGCCACGAAGGGGCCGGCGAAGGCGGCGAGCAGGATGAAGGCGATGCCGTAGACGATTCCCGCCGGCCAGCGCTTGGCCGGATCAGGATGGGAATCGGGACCGGCCGCGATGGCGGCGGTGATGGCGGCAAGGTTCGAGGTGTGCGCCCCGAAGGGGGCCGAGACCAGCGAGACGATGCCGGTGACGGTCAGGATGGACCCGACCTCGGGCGAATAGCCGTTGGCGCGCAGCACGGCGAGACCGGGCAGGTTCTGCGCCGCCATGGTGACGAGGTAGAGCGGCACGCCGAGGCCGATGATGGCGGAAAGCGAGAACTCCGGCGTCGTCCAGACGAGCTGCGACAGGCCGAGATCGGTCGGCAGCGGGCCCGCGAGGCCGAGCGCGTAGGTCAGCGCCACGCCAGCCGCGACCACCACCAGCATGGCGCTGGCGGGATGGGCGAGGCGGGCGACGAGGAAGACCGCCACCAGCGGCAGCACCAGCGCCGGCACCTGCGGCGCGGCGAGCGCGACGTCGACGACGAACTTGAACAGGACGCCCGCCAGCATGGCCGAGGCGATGCCGGTGGGAATGCGCGCGACGAGTTCGCCCAGCGGCTTCACCAGGCCCGTCAGGATGATGAGCCCGGCCGCCACCACGAAGGCCCCTTCGGCCGCCGGAAAGGCGATGCCGGAGGAGGCAGCGATCAGCGCCGCGCCGGGTGTCGACCAGGCCATGACGACGGGGATGCGGTAGCGCCAGGTGAGGGCCATGCCGCCGAGCGCCTTGGCGAGGGAGATGGCGGCGAGCCAGGAGATGGTCTGTGCCGGGCTCGCCCCCACCGCCTGGGCGGCGGCGATGACGAGGGCCACCGTTCCGGCGAAGCCCACGAGCGGCGCGATGATGCCGGCGGTGAAGGTCGAGAGGGACAGGGGCATGACCGGCTCGGGGCACAGGATGTGAGGACGCTGCTTCTAGCGCCCGACACCGCGAAGCGACAGCCCCGCGCGGGATTCCCGCCATGCCCGAGGCGGGGGCCGCGGAATCAGGCTGGTGCTGCGGCCGCCTGCGCGGCGGCAGCCCGCTTTCGCAGCTTGCGGGCGCCGAGCGGCCAGCCGACCAGCAGCAGGGGCAGGCCGAGGCCGAAGGCGATCGTGCCGCGCTCCACCCACTGGGCGAGCGCCCCGGCGCGCTTGGCGACGGCGGTGTCGTAGGCGACGAGCGTGCGACCGCCGCTCGTCAGCACATAGACGTCGCGGTCGCCGTCGAACTCCGCCTTCACCGGGCGGTTGATGATCGAGACCACCTGGTCGCGTGAAATCTCGTCGGACGGCATGGTCAGGGTGATCGCCGGCGCGCCTCCGGCCGGCGTGACGGTGAACTGGAAGTCGACGCCCGTCACCGAGGCACTCTGGCCCCGGCGACGGCTGGTGCGGGTGATCTGCTTGGCTTCCGTGACGGTGCCCTCGACCGTCTGCAGGGCGGAGCGGGCGGGCAGTTCGCTCGCCTTGCCGTAAGCATAGAGGCCGCCGCCGACGAGAATGAGGAGCAGTCCGATGCGGCCTACCCATGAAGCGATGATTGCGGAGACAATGGCCATGGCCTGCCGCCCTTCCGTTCACTGCTGAAGTCGCCCGCGAAAAATGCTGGCATGACCTTGCGTAAACGACAAGAGCCCGGCACGGGGCCGGGCTCCTGGAACGACGTTGGCGGGAAGGCTCAGGCCGCGACGCGCGAGAGGAAGGCATCCACCGCGACGCGCAGCCGCTCGGAGGTCGCGCCCAGTTCGCCCGACACCTCCCCGATCTCCTCGGACGTCTCCTTGCTGGTGGCGATGGCGCTCCTCACCTGGTCGACCTGGCGGCGGAGGTCGTCGGTGGCCGCCGTTGCGGCCATGCTCTGGGTACGCACCGCGTTCGTCGCCTCGACGTTCGCCCCCACCATGACGTTGACCGCGCGCGTATCGCGCTCCACCGTTTCGACGCGCCCGGCGATGTGACGGATGGAGGCGACCGCCTCGTCCGTGCTGCCGCGGATGCGGCCGATCTGCACCTCGATCTCGGCGGTCGCCTTGGCCGTCTGGCCGGCGAGCTGCTTCACCTCGCTGGCGACGACCGCGAAGCCCTTGCCGGCCTCGCCCGCGCGCGCGGCCTCGATCGTGGCGTTGAGCGCCAGCAGATTGGTCTGGGATGCGATGGCCTCGATCAGGGTGACGACATTGCCGATGCGCCCGGCGGCCTCGACGAGCTGCTCGACCTTGCCATCGGCTTCCTGCGCCACCCGGGCGGCCTCGGCCACCTCACCGGCGCAGGCTTCCAGCGAGTGGAGCGAGTCCTCCATCCGCGCACTCATGGCCTCGCTCTCGGAGGTCACGCCGGCCAGATCGCGGGCAACCCGCGCTCCGGCATCGAGGACCACGGCCGTGGCCTCCTCGGCGTCATCGGTAACCGTCATCAGCCGCGATGACGCGGTCGACATGCGGCTGGCCTTGGCCGCAAGGTCGGCGAGCACCTGGCCGACGGCCTCGCGGAACTCGGCGATGGCCCGGCGTTCCTGCTCCACATGCGCGGCGAGATCGGCGGAGGCAGCCTCGCGCTGGCGGCTCGCCTCGAGGGCCTGCGCCTGCTCGACAAGGCCCCGCACCGAGGCGGCGAGGATGCCGATCTCGTCCTTCCGGTCGGTGTCGGGCAGGGCGACGTCCAGATTGCCTCGCTGCACCTCGCCGATGGTCCGGGCGACGTCGGCGATGGGCAGGGCGATGCGGCGGGTCATGTTGAGCGCCAGGGCCGCCGAGACGAGGATGGCGAGCAGCAGGACGCCGCCGACGCCGTACTGGAACATGCGGGCCTCGGCCAGGGCATAGGCGACCTGGGCCTCGACCTGTGCGTCGATCTGCTGCGAGATGGTGCCGCGAAGCCTGCCGATCTGGGCCCGAATCTCCTGCAGCTCGTCGGCCTGGGCGGTGCGGGAGGCGACGTCGCGCGGCATGGCGTTGACCATGGCGATGGCGCCCGTGTGATACTGTTGATAGAGCGCCAGCATGCGGTCGATGTCGGCCTTCGCTGCAGCCGGAAGATCCGCTGCCTTGTTGGCGGCCATCAGTCTCTGGGCGTTCTCCGCGTAGGTCCGCAGCTTCTTCAGGGTGTCGTCGCGGAACTCCCGGTCCACTGCTCCGGCAATCGCGGCGTAGTTGGTGAGTGCCCGCAGCTCCTCGTTGGCGAAGCTGGCCATCAGGTGGTTCTGCACGGTCCGCCGTGCGGCATTGAGCGACTCGGCGCCGCGGTGAAGCTCAAGGCTCAACCAGAGTGCCAGCATGCCCATGACCGCGACCAGGCACGTGAAGCCGGCCGCGATTGCGGCAAACCTGATTCGGAGTGATGTCATTTGAACGTTCCCTTCCCCTGGGGAACAGGTAAGGGGGATGGGTTAACGTTCAGTTTTCTTTCCTGTCAGCGCCCGGAGCGGGCAGGCACAGTCCCAGGTTTGCAGAGATCTCCCGGATCTGGAAGAGCAATTGAAGCGAGGATGTTGTCTCACTTCAAAAGGAGAATCGCAGACGGGAGATGATCGTCAGGGTTCTTTCGCCACAGATCATGAATTCGTACAAATGATCACGTCGTTCCGTCAGAATCGAAAGGCCCGGCGCACGGCCGGGCCTTCCATAACGCTGGCCGTTCGGAGGCCGGATCAATAGCGGTAGTGCTCAGGCTTGAACGGGCCCTGCAGCGGCACGCCGATGTAGTCGGCCTGCTCCTTGCTCATCTTGGTCAGCTTGACGCCGAGCTTTTCGAGGTGGAGGGCCGCCACCTTCTCGTCGAGCAGCTTCGGCAGCGTATAGACCTTCTTCTCGTACTTGCCGTTGTCGCGATTCTGCCAGAGCTCGATCTGCGCGAGCGTCTGGTTCGAGAACGACGACGACATGACGAAGCTCGGATGGCCCATGGCGTTGCCGAGGTTCACCAGGCGACCCTCCGACAGGAGGATGATGCGGTTGCCCGACGGGAACTCGATCTCGTCGACCTGCGGCTTGATGTTGACCCACTTGAAGTTCTTCAGGCCCGCGACCTGGATCTCGTTGTCGAAGTGGCCGATGTTGCAGACGATGGCCCGGTCCTTCATCTGCCGCATGTGGTCGACGGTGATGATGTCCTTGTTGCCGGTCGCCGTGACGTAGATGTCGGCGCGCGAGAAGGCGTCCTCGATGGTCGCCACCTCGTAGCCCTCCATCGACGCCTGCAGGGCGCAGATCGGGTCGATCTCGGAGACGATGACGCGGGCGCCGGCCTGGCGCAGCGAGGCGGCCGAGCCCTTGCCGACATCGCCGAAGCCGGCGACGAAGGCGACCTTGCCGGCCAGCATCACGTCGGTGCCGCGGCGGATGGCGTCGACCAGCGACTCACGGCAGCCGTAGAGGTTGTCGAACTTCGACTTGGTGACGCTGTCGTTGACGTTGATCGCCGGGAACAGGAGCTTGCCTTCCTCGGCCAGCTTGTAGAGGCGGTGCACGCCCGTGGTGGTCTCCTCGGAGACGCCGCGGATTGCCTTGGCGACCTCGGCGAACCAGCCCTTCGGCTTCTCGCCGAGCAGGCGGCGGATCAGCGCGAAGAAGATGACCTCCTCGTCCGAGCCCGGCTTGTCGAGGAAGGCCACGTCGCCCTGCTCGGCCTTCAGGCCGTAGTGGACGAGCATGGTGGCGTCGCCGCCGTCGTCGAGGATCATGTTCGGGGTGCCGCCGCCGTGCCAGTCGAACAGGCGGGCGGTGTAGTCCCAGTACTCCTCGAGGCTCTCGCCCTTGTAGGCGAAGACCGGGATGCCGGCGGCGGCGATGGCGGCGGCGGCGTGGTCCTGGGTCGAGAAGATGTTGCAGGACACCCAGCGGATGTCGGCGCCGAGGGCCTTCAGCGTCTCGATCAGCACCGCCGTCTGGATGGTCATGTGCAGCGAGCCGGCGATGCGCGCGCCCTTCAGGGGCTGCGACGGGCCGTATTCGGCGCGGATGGACATGAGGCCCGGCATTTCGGTCTCGGCGAGCTCGATCTCCTTGCGGCCGAAGGGAGCGAGCGAGATGTCCTTGACGATGAAGTCCTTGCCTTGGTCGAGAGCCATGGTGTCCTCAAAAAGTGAGCGCGGGCGGAAGCGGGCCGGCGGAATGTCCGGCTTGTCGGCGCGGGCTCTAGCATGGGATCGGGCGAGAGGCAATAAAGACATAAAGATTTCTTTATGTGTGAGGGTGGGGTGAACGGGGGAGGCGAGACGGGGATGTCCTGCAGCTCAGAGGAGCTGGCTGCGCGAGGAAAGGGGAGCATGGCACTTGGGAACTGCCGGGCACCAGGTTGCCCGAACCTCTCCGTCATGGCCGGGCTTGTCCCGGCCATCCACTACTTGAACACGACGGCTGGAAGGGAATTCGTGGATGCCCGGCAAGGCCGGGCATGACGGTGAAGGTTCCGCGGCATATCCGAACTGGCACTTCTTCACCTCTCCCCGCCGGGGAGAGGTCGGGCGCCCCCCTCGCGCCACCTCGGCGCCCTCACGCGTATTACGAAATTATCGTTCCATTAAGAATTGCTGGCTATGTTCCCAGCATGAGCAAGAAAGTCGTCTCCTTCCGCCTATCCGACGAGGAACTAGCCGCACTCGACGAAGCGTGTCGGCGCTTTGGGATGAACCGATCTCAGACCGTGAGTGCTGGGATTGCAGTTCTTCTGAGCGAATATCTCAAGCAGGATGGCACGCTTCTGCGACGCGCGCCTTGGTTTAAAACCTCTCTTTCAGGTGATGACCATGACCAAACTTGATCCAAATAGACTGGTCATTGTTGCCGCTGTCTTGGCGTTGGCAGCGCTTGCGGCATTCTCAGGCTATCGACTTGAAATTGGGACAAGCGGGCTCAAGTTCGAAAATGGACAATCGCAGGCAGCACCATTGCGCTAGAGCAGATTTCGAGCGGATTGAATCGGGCGGGATTCCCAAATCGGTGGAAA
>CAZPMD010000050.1:11269-29489 GCA_964587395.1 uncultured Hyphomicrobiales bacterium | reverse complement strand
TCGCCTGCGGCTTGGCGGCGGGCGCCGGGGCGGCGCCGGCGTCCTCGCCCTCCTGCGTCAGCACGGCGATGACCTCGTTGACCGCCACGTCCTGCGTTCCCTCGGCGACGAGGATCTTCGCGAGGATGCCCTCGTCGACAGCCTCGACCTCCATGGTGGCCTTGTCGGTCTCAATCTCGGCGATGACGTCGCCGGGCTTGACCTTGTCGCCTTCCTTCTTGGTCCACTTGGCCAGGTTGCCCTTCTCCATCGTGGGCGACAGTGCCGGCATCAGGATGTTGACAGGCATGGATGGCTTCCGGTCAGGAGGTCAGGAACGGGCGGAAACGATGCCGGTGGCGATGCCGGCGATCAGGGCCGCAAAGAACACGGCGAAGGCGAGGTAGAAGCGCTTCAGATGGGGCATGGCCTCGCCCGGCATGAAACGGATGGCCCCCATCCAGTTCACGAAGCGCTTGAGACCGAGGGCCCGGTAGGGCGGGTGCCGCTCGGAGATGGACCAGGCGCGGAAGGCAGACCAGGCCGCGACCGTCCAGGCGCCGACGGCCACGAGGGCGATCACGGCAGTCAGGAGGCCGGTGACCGTCATCCCCCGCGCCTCACTTCAGGATGTCGGTCCAGAGCTCGGACGGATCGGGCTCGGGATCGTTGGTGGCGAACTCGGCACTCTCGGCGACGATGTCGCGCACGCCGGCGTCGATCTTCTTCAGTTCCTCCTCGGAGACCTTCCACTCCTTGAGGAGCCGTTCGCGGACCTGCTCGATCGGATCGTGCTCGGTGCGCATCTTCTGCACCTCGTCCTTGGAGCGGTACTTGGCCGGGTCCGACATGGAGTGGCCACGGTAGCGATAGGTCTGCATCTCGAGGATGTAGGGACCCTTGCCCGAGCGGCACCATTCCATGGCGCGCAGGCCGGCCGCGTAGGTCTCGCGGATGTCCATGCCGTCGACCTGCTCGCCGGGGATGTTGAACGACAGTCCGCGCTTGGAGAAATCGGTTTGCGCCGAGGCGCGGGTCACCGCCGTGCCCATGGCGTAGCGGTTGTTCTCGATGACGTAGATGACGGGCAGTTTCCACAGAGCCGCCATGTTGAAGCTCTCGTAGACCTGACCCTGGTTAGCGGCGCCGTCGCCAAAATAGGTCAGGGAGACATTGTCGTTGCCGCGGTAGCGGTTGGCGAAGGCGAGGCCGGTGCCGAGCGACACCTGCGCGCCGACGATGCCGTGGCCGCCGTAGAAGTGCTTCTCGGCGGAAAACATGTGCATGGACCCGCCCTTGCCGCGCGAATATCCGCCGCGCCGGCCCGTCAGCTCTGCCATCACTCCGTTGGCGCTCATGCCAGCCGCGAGCATGTGGCCGTGATCGCGATAACCGGTGATCAACTGGTCGCCGGGCTTGGAGGCCATCTGCATGCCGACGACAACGGCTTCCTGGCCGATGTAGAGGTGGCAGAAGCCGCCGATGAGGCCCATGCCGTACATCTGGCCGGCCTTCTCCTCAAAGCGGCGGATGAGCAGCATCTCGCGATAGGCGGAGAGTTCCTGGTCGCGGGTCAGCGTCGCGGTCTTGCTGGACTTGGTCGAGGGTGACCTGCCCGCGGACTTGGTCCCGGATGCGGGTCTCGGCGACTTCACCGGCGCCGCGGAGGTCTTGGTGGCGGCTTTGACGCCGGCCGGAGCGCTCTTGGTCCGGGTTGCAGCCATCGGTGTCCCCTTCGCATGGAATGCCTTTCACATGTAGCGCCAAGCCCGGCGACTGGGAAGGGCTGCGAACGCTCCGTTGTGCGCTGCACAAACCATTGGCATTGCAGCGCATTCAGAGACTTAACTTGAATGTGGTTCAGACTCGGGCGTCAACCGATCTTCGGTTCATGACGCTCTTGCGCGGTCAGCGCCGGCGAAGGATCAGCACAAGATCGCGCGGGTCGACGAAGTTCAGGATCTCGCGCGCGCGCTCGTCGAGCATGTCGGGGTCGATCGCCTCCGCGCGCAGCAGCGACACGCGCCTTGCGATGTCGGCCTTTTCCCGGCGAAGCGCGGCGAGTTGCCCGTTCAGCTCGACGATCTGTTCCACGAACTGCTGCTTGGCGTGGATGCCGTGTTCGCCGTGATAGGCATGGAAGCCGAAATAGGCGATCAGCGCAGAGGCCGCAGCGTAGAGCCCCATCGCCTGAAGAATTCGCTGACGTCTCGTGCGCACGACCATGACGGCATCATGCGCGCCGGTCGGTTTCGGTTGCGTTAATGCTTCCTGAAGCCGGACGCGTGCGACCGGTTCCGGCGACCGCTGCGACCAGCAGACCGCAGACAATGGCCGCCACGCCCGCAGCAGCGAGCGGACTGGGGATTTCTCCCAGGGCGGGGATGCCGATGAGAGTCCCGAGGACCGGGATCATCGGCGGGAAACGGGCGGCGGTGGCGACGCCGAGCGTCCGCGTGCCATAGGTCCACAGGAGCAGGCCGATGGCGATGTTGAGAATGCCCTGGTTGACACCGTGAAAGGCGATCACGGGCCAGGCGACCCCGTGGAGACCCGGCTCGAGGAAGGCGAAGTAGACGGGCAGATACACTGCGGCCGAAAGGGTCGAGACGATCGCCGCGCCGACGACGGAGGGCACCTGCCAGCGCCCGCAAAGCCAGGTGAAAACGCCCCAGCCCGCGCCACAGACCACGAAGATGAGATCGCCGACCACGGTCATCGGCCCCTCGCCGCCCCGCGAACCGGCAATGGCGATGGCGGCGAGGCCCGACAGCACGATGGAGAAACCGACCATGGCGCCGAAGGGTACGCGCGTGCGCATGCCCATGTAGGCGAGCGTCGTGGCGGTGACCGCCACCATCCCCGGCTGAATGGCCGAGGCATGGGCGGCCGGCGCATAGTTGAGGCCGATGTTGGAGAGAACCGTCAGGGGGACGCCGCCGGTGAGAAGAAGCACGAGCCCCCGCCTCCAGCCGAATCCGGCGCAGTCCAGCACACCGGCGCGGATGAAGAACGGCGCCATGACCGCCCCCGCGAAGATGAACCGGAGGGCGGCCATGTCGTAGGCGGACAGGCCCTGCTGCAACCCCCAGCGCACCGATACGAACTGTCCCCCGTAGATGGTGACGGTGAGCCCCATGGCGAACAGGGCGAGCGTGCGGGGAGAGCGTTGCAACATCACCCGGACCCTTTGCCATCGCTGCCCGCGCGACAAGGCACATGGCTGCAGGACGTCCATGTGCGGGACTGCCATACCCCGCCCCCCGGGCGATCTCGTGACTTCCGTCTCCGCCTGTTCCGTCGCAATATGATCGAGGTGGTCGCATCACGGGGCGGAAACGCCCGGCTACCATCGTGGTCCGGACGCGCCTCGAGCAGGCGCATGGTCGCGCAGGAGCCTCACATGTCGAAACGCCCGCCTGCCCTCGCCTCCCTCGCCGTCGCCATCGCTCTCCTTGCCGGTGCATCCCTGGCCTCCGAGGCGCTGGCGCAGAAGCGGCCGCCCCGCTCGCAGACGCAGGGCGAGACCATCGGGCGCATTTTCCCCGGCCAGATGGCGGCCCTATTGCGCGACCGCGGCAATCCGGCCGAGGTCGTCACCGAGAACAACCGCACGCGCATCCGCACGGAGATCGGCAACAGGCGCAGCTCGATCTATTTCTACGCGTGCAACGACGACGGCTGCCAGTCGATCCAGTACCGCACGCTGTTCCAGCGCCACGAGCGGTTCACGCTCGCCTTCGTCAACGCCTGGAACTACGAGAAGCGCTTCGCCAAGGTCTATCTCGACCGCGACGGCGACCTCGTGCTCGAATGGGACGTCGATCTCGATGGCGGCGTGAGCGTCGCCTATGTCGCGGAGAGCATCGCGACCTTCCAGACCATGCTGAACACCTTCGATCGCTTCACGCCGCGTGAGCAGTCGCCCGACAACGGCAGCAACGCCGGTCGCTCGCTGACACCAGGCACTCCACCGAGCGGTGGGCGCTCACTGACGCCGGGCCGCCCGCCTGCCGATCCCGGCCAGTCGGGCACGGGCGGCAAGGGGACCACGGGCGATGTACCCGGTGAACGGCGCACCTGAACGTCCGACACACGGAACGGAAACGGCGGGCCGAGCCCGCCGTCCTGAAGCTCTGCAGGGGTCGGCGACGAGGGCTCAGCCCCTCACCTTGAGCGCGCCGCGGCCGGCATAGCGTGCCTGAGGACCGAGCTCCTCTTCGATGCGGATGAGCTGGTTGTACTTTGCGGTGCGGTCCGAGCGCGCCAGCGAACCCGTCTTGATCTGCCCGCAGTTCGTCGCCACGGCAAGGTCGGCAATGGTCGAGTCCTCGGTCTCGCCGGAGCGATGAGACATCACCGCCGTGTAGGCGGCGTTATGGGCCATGGAGACGGCAGCCAGCGTCTCGGTCAGCGTGCCGATCTGGTTGACCTTCACCAGGATCGAGTTGCCGAGCCCCTTGTCGATGCCCATGGACAGGCGCCTGGTGTTGGTGACGAAGAGATCGTCGCCCACCAGCTGGCACCTGCTGCCCACGAGGTCGGTGAGCATCTTCCAGCCATCGAGATCGTCCTCACCCATGCCGTCCTCGATGGAGAGGATCGGGTAGTCGCCGACGAGCTTGGCGAGATACTTCGCCTGCGCCTTGGGATCGCGCGTCTTGCGCTCACCCTCGTACACATAGGCACCGTCCTTGAAGAATTCGGTGGCGGCGCAGTCGAGGGCGATGACGATGTCCTCGCCTGCCCTGTAGCCGGCCTTGTCGATGGCGGTCATGACGAAGTCGAGGGCCGCCTGGGCCGACTTCAGGTTCGGAGCGAAGCCGCCCTCGTCACCGACATTGGTGTTGTGCCCGTCGGCCTTCAGCGCGGCCTTCAGCGTGTGGAAGACCTCCGAGCCCATGCGCACGGCCTCGGCGAAGGTCTTTGCCCCCACCGGCATGATCATGAACTCCTGGAAGTCGATGGGGTTGTCGGCATGCGCACCGCCATTGACGATGTTCATCATCGGCACGGGCAGCACATGGGCGAAGGCGCCGCCGACATACTTGTAGAGCGGCAGGTCGTGCGAGATGGCGGCCGCCTTGGCGGTGGCGCTGGAGCAGGCCGACGGCCTCGAGGGATACGCCGAGGATGGCGTTGGCACCGAGGCGCGACTTGTTCTCGGTGCCGTCGAGGGCGATCATCGTGTTGTCGATCTGCACCTGATCGGTGGCGTCGAGACCGGACAGCGCGTCGAAGATCTCGCCGTTGACTGCATCGACCGCCTTGCCGACGCCCTTGCCGAGATAGCGCTTCTTGTCGCCGTCGCGCAGTTCCACCGCCTCATGGGCACCGGTGGAGGCGCCCGACGGAACAGCCGCCCGCCCCTTCGAGCCGTCGTCGAGCAGCACGTCGACCTCCACCGTCGGATTGCCGCGGCTGTCGAGGATTTCGCGGGCGATGATGTCGACGATGGCGGTCATGGCGGCCTCTTTCGCTCTGACGGAGGGAATGGCGGCCTTCTACAGCATGGGGCGCGCCGTTCAAGGGTCGGAACGGCGGACAAGATGCCTGTTGCCACATGGCTCGGTACCCGATCTCGGGCTCAGCCACCGAGCAGGCGGACCATGGTCTCGAACTCCGCGTCATCCCGATAGTCGGGATCGCCCCAGCCTTCCACGTAACGCTCGAGAGCAGTCTGGCCGCCGAACCGTCGACCGGGATCGGCACCGGCTGCGAGAAGCCGTCGAACGGTCGCCTCGGATGGCAAAGCGAGGTGAAGGGGCGGACAGGCTGCGCACGGAGGATTTGGGTCGGCGTGATTGGCCAGGAGGAAGTCGATGAGCCCGCGGTCGCCCGCCTCACATGCCAGGGTCAGGGGCGTGTCTCCGCCGATCCCGTCTGAACCGGCAGGAACGAACCGGTTGATCTCGGCTCCCCCCGCCAGCAGCCAGCGCGCCGATGCCACCGGATCGAAGGCCACCAGCCCACGCATCGACAGCCACATGAGCGGCGTCCAGCCCTGCGTGCTCGGCGCGTCGACCCACGCTCCCGCGGCCAGAGCCTCGACGATCACCGGGACGTCGCCATTGTAGGCCCCGACCAGCAGGCGGAAATCAATCGGGTCATCGATGCCGAAGCCGTTCGTCTCCCCCACGAGCTCTTGTCCTTCCTTCGCCTCGCTGCAGCACATTCACGCTTCTCGGCAGCACCGGACTCCCCATTCCGGCGCCCGGGATGCTATCACCCGCGCCATGAGGGTGCCGGCCTTGAGTGTCCGGACTTCGTCGCCGGGTTCATCCTGGGCACCTAAGACGCAACATGACGACCGGTCGGCCGCCACACGGCCCCGGCAGGCGGGATCGAGGACCATGGCCGATCTGAAACTGGGAAAGATGGTGGGCATTCCGGAATCGCCGGACGCGGCCGAACTCGACCGGGTGCCCAATCCGCATGCCGACACGAACTATGTCGCGCGCTTCGTCGCGCCCGAGTTCACCTCGCTGTGCCCTGTCACCGGGCAGCCGGACTTCGCCCATCTCGTCATCGACTATGTGCCGGGCGACTGGCTGGTGGAGTCCAAGTCGCTGAAGCTCTACCTCTCTTCCTTCCGCAACCACGGGGCCTTCCACGAGGACTGCACGGTGGCGGTCGGCAAGCGGTTGCGCGACCTGCTTGCCCCCCGCTGGCTCAGGATCGGCGGCTACTGGTACCCTCGCGGCGGCATTCCGATCGACGTCTTCTGGCAAACAGGTGAGCCGCCGCAGGGTGTCTGGATTCCCGACCAGGGCGTGGCGCCCTATCGCGGGCGGGGTTGAACGCCAGGGAGCGGGGGCGACCCGGCGCTCGGGCTCGCTGACGCTAGGGAATTGAGTTTTCTGCAAGATTGCCCGCAGGGAGCCCCTCGGGAAGCCGCTTTCGATGGACGACGACCGGTCGAATCAGCGAAGGATTCGGCGCCATGCTGAAGGCCAAACGCGACCTTGATGCTCCGGACCTGCCGGTGCGGCTCGACGGGCTCACCGACGAGGCGCCTCAGCGCAGCATTGCGCGCCTGATGACGTGGGCCGGCATCGCTCTCTTCGCTGTCGGTGCTGCGCTTCTTGCGGCGCGCAGCGAGACCGGGACGCAGCGGATCGCCAGGCTCTTCACCCCGGTTGTGGCTCCGCCCGTCCAGCTGGCGCAACGCACCGAACCTCCCCGTCCCGCGACCGATCCGCTCCTCGTCTATGAGACGCGGCGCCTCGCCGATCAGGTGCGCCAGCTTGCTGCCGAGCGCGAGGCCCTGGCGGAACGGGTCGCGAGCATGGAACGCAGTGTCGGCGACGTGACGGCCTCCATTCCCAGGACCGAGGTGACGGGCCCGGCTCCGCGCCAGCCGGTGCGGGTCATTCCCACAGCGCCCCCGGCTGCGGCGAGCAGCCCTGCGGCGGGCTCTTCGGCACCGGCGCCTGAGGCCGCAGCGGCCACGGCTGCCCCTGCTGAAGCCTCCGCACCGGCGTCCGCCCCCGTGCCGATCCCCTCGCCCGTCGCCTCGAGTCCTCCGGACGCACAGGAATCGACCACGATTCGCACCGACTTCGGCGTCGATCTCGCCGGCGACCAGTCGATCGACTCGCTGCGCAGCCGCTGGCAGCAGTTGCGCGCCCAGCATGGTCCCATCCTGGAAGGGCTGAGACCCGTGATCTCGATCCAGGAGGGCGGCCGTCCCGGCAGCCTCGAACTGCGTCTCGTCGTCGGCCCCCTGTCGAACGCCAACGCCGCCGCCCGGCTCTGCGCGACGCTGTCACTCGCCGGGGTGAATTGCAAAACGGCCGTTTTCGACGGACAAAGGCTGGCCCTGCGCTAGACGGCGCGGGCCGCCGCGTCCTGACAGGCTGGTGTGAGGCTCAGAACCACGAAGAGCAGGCACCGGCTCCGGCCGGACAAGCTGCCGACAGGGAGGAATGAGGCATGGCATCCAGGCCCTTCGCTTGGGAGAAGTCCTATCCGGCCGGCGTGCAGTGGGACACACCGATCAAGATCACGACGCTCGGCAGCCTGATCGACGAAGCCACCGATTCATTCGCGACCCGCTCCGCCTTCGAGTTCCGCGACCGCATCATCACCTATGCCGATCTTGGCGCGCGGGTCAGGCAATTCGGCGCGGCCTTGCTGCGCGCCGGCCTCGGTGGCGAGGATACGGTCGGGCTCTACCTGCCCAACATGCCGACCCATCCGATTAGCTTCTTCGGTGCAGCCAAGGCCGGCATCCGCCTCGTGCATCTCTCGCCGCTCGATGCCGAGCGGGTGCTCGCCTACAAGCTGAAGGACGCCGGCGCGCGGACGCTTGTGACCTCGAACATTGCGCCGCTGTTCGGCATGGCCCTGAAGCTGCACGGGCAGGGCCTCGTCGACCGGCTGATCGTCGCCGAGGATGGCGATTTCGGCCCCTCGGGCCTGCCCACCCTGCCCATTCCCGACAAGCCGGGCATCGTGACGTTCTCGGCTTTCGTGGCCGGGGCCGAGCCGCCGGATGCCTGGCCGCAGGTCAGTCCCGAGGATGTCGCGCTGCTGCAATATACCGGCGGGACGACCGGCATGCCGAAAGGCGCCATGCTCAGTCACAAGAATATCACGGCCGCGGTGTCGATCTACGATGCCTGGCAGGCCGCCCTGCCCTCCGGCGATCCGGCCAACGACAAGGTCATCCTCGTCCTGCCGTTGTTCCACATCTATGCGCTGACCAGCGTCATGCTGCGGCAGCTGACGCGCGGCTCCTGCATGCTGCTGCGCATGCGGTTCGATCCCGACCAGACCTTCGACGACTTCGAAAAGCGGCGCGCAACCATCTTCCCGGGCGTACCGACCATGTGGATCGCGCTGGTGAACCACCCGCGCTTTGCGACCGCCGACCTGTCCTCGTTGATCTACGCGGCCTCTGGCGGTGCGCCCCTGCCCGTGGAGATCGCGCGCCGCTTCGAGAACCGCGCCGGCTTCCGCCTGACGGGCGGCTGGGGCATGACCGAAACATCTCCGTCAGGCACGAATGTGCCGAACTACGGGGTGCCGAAGCCCGGCACGATCGGCCTGCCCCTGCCGGGCCTCGAGATGGACATCTGCGCCCTCGACGACCCCCACCGCACCCTCCCGCCCGGCGAGATCGGTGAGATCCGCATCCGCGGCCCGAACGTCACCCGCGGCTACTGGAACAAGCCGGAGGAGACGAAGGCCTCCTACGCCGACGGGTGGTTCCTCACCGGCGACATCGGCTACATGGACGAGGACGGTTTCTTCTTCATCGTCGACCGCAAGAAGGACATGATCATCTCCGGTGGATTCAACGTCTATCCGCAGATGATCGAGCAGGCGATCTACGAGCATCCGGCGGTTGCCGAGGTCATCGTCCTCGGCGTTCCCGACAGCTATCGGGGTGAGGCGGCCAAGGCCTTCGTCACGCTCAAGGAGGGTGCCTCCGCCTTCACGCTCGAGGACCTGCAGGCCTTTCTGAAGGACAAGGTCGGCCGGCACGAGATGCCGGTCGCCCTTGAGTTCCGTGATGCCCTGCCGAAGACTCCCGTCGGCAAGCTGTCGCGCGCGGAACTGAGGAGCGAGATCAAGGCCGCGGGCTGAGACGGCCCGCATCCTGCGGCGCAACTGCCCTGACAGCTCCGCGCTTGCCGGCCGCTTGGCGGCATGCTGTCTGGGACACTTGGAGCGCACGGCTCCGCGGAGTCCATCATGGCGACAACGAGCGAGGCCAAGCGGGCCTATCTGCTGCTGCTCGCCATGCCGCTCTTCTTCTCGTCCAACCTCGTCATTGCACGGGCCATGGGCGATGACGTGCCGCCCTTCACGCTGGCACTGCTGCGCTGGGCGGTGGCGGTGGCGATCCTCTTACCCTTCGTCCTTCCCGGCCTCAGGCAGAATGCGGGGCGAATCCTCGCAAGCGGGTGGCGGATCGCGCTCCTCGGCTTCCTCGGCATGTGGATCTGCGGTGCCGGCGTCTACTGGGCGCTGGGGCTGACGACCGCTACCAATGGTACGCTGATCTACACCACCTCCCCGGTCCTGGTCCTGCTCATCGAGCGCTTCGCCTTCGGCAAGCCCCTGTCCTGGGCAAGACTGGCCGGGGTCATCCTCGCCATTGCCGGCGTCGCGGTCATCGTGCTGAAGGGCGACCTTTCCGCCCTGGCGCGGCTCGATCTCAACCTCGGTGATCTCGGTATCGCCGCGGCTGCGCTCGCATGGGCGGGCTATTCACTGGTGCTCAGGAACGACCGGCTGGCGGCCATCCCGACGCTGCCGCTGTTCGCCACCATTGCTGCAGCGGGCGTTGCGACCCTGCTTCCCTTCTCGGTGGCGGAACTCGCCATGGTGGGGGGTTGGCCCGCCACACTGCGCCTGTGGATCGGCATCATGGCCCTCGCACTGTTCTCCGCCGTCGGTGCCTTCTCGCTCTACCAGTACGGGGTGAAGATCGTCGGGCCGGCCGTCACCTCCTGCTTCCTCTACCTCCTGCCCGTCTATGGCGTGGGGATGTCGGCGCTGTTCCTCGGCGAAGCCCTGCACGCACACCATCTCGTCGGCATGGCGCTCGTCCTCGTGGGCCTGATCGCCGCGACCGCTCCGCCGGACATCGTCTCCTCGCTGAAGGGCTGGCTCGCTGCATGTCTCTCCACCCGGACCGGCGGTCCGCCCCCCTCCCCAGCGCCCTAATTTGGGCTATAAGCCGGGCCAGTCTGAACCGTTCCCCTGTCCCGCACGATCCACACGCCAAGTCCGCTGAACTCGCTCGTCATGCCGTCTCGCCGCGACCTTCTTGCATCTTTCCTGGCCGCGCCCGCGACACTGACGCTGGGGCGCGCCGCATTCGCACAGGCAACACCGCTGCAGGCGGCTGCGGCGGCCGTTGCCGATGGGCAGGCGATTTCCCGCGACGCCCTGCTCGCCTTTGCCCGGGAGGTGGCCAAGAGCCCCTATCAGGCGCCCCGCGCCGATGTGCCGCGTGCTCTGGCCCAGCTCAGCCTGGACCAGTATCGCCAGATCCGGAAGAAGCCCGAGCAGCGGGTGTGGGCGGGCGAGAACCGCGGCTTCGTCCTCGACCTTCTTCCCGCGGGCAATGTCTTCACCACCCCGGTGACGATCCGCACCGTCGATGGCGGCATCATCCGGGACAAGCGCTTTTCCGCCGAGCACTATGAGTTTGGTGGCAACACGCCGCTGCCCGCCGACGCGGCCGTTCCCTATACCGGCTTCCGTGCCTACGCCGCGCTCAACGGCCAGGCGGTCGCCGACGAGGCGCTGGTGTTTCAGGGCGCCAGCCTGTTCCGGGCACTCGCCAGGGGCCAGGTCTTCGGCGTGATGGCGCGCGGCCTGACGCTCAATGTTGCCGAAGCACAGGGCGAGGAGTTCCCCGCCTTCCGTGCCTTCTGGATCGAGAGGCCGGGCGCCGGCGCCACCAGCATCGTCGTTCACGCCCTGCTCGATTCGGACAGTGTCACCGGGCTCTACCGTTTCGCTGTCAGGCCCGGCGATTCCACCGTTTGCGACGTGGAGGTGACCCTGTTTCCGCGGGTCGACCTGCCGCATGTCGGCGTTGCGCCGATGACGGCCAACTATCTCTTCGCCCCCAACGACAGAACCAATGTCGATGATGTGCGCGGCGGGGTGCATGACGCCCAGGGCCTGCAGATCTGGAACGGCAACGGCGAGTGGATCTGGCGACCCGTGACCAATCCGGAGACCCTGCAGGTCTCCGCCTTCGTCGACCAGAACCCGCGCGGCTTCGGCCTGCTGCAGCGCGACCGGCGCTTCGAGGCCTTCAACGATCTCGATGCCCGATTCGAGCGGCGACCGAGCGTCTGGATCGAGCCGCTCGGGGAGTGGGGACAGGGGCAGGTCCAACTCGTCGAGATCCCGGTCAACGACGAGATGAACCGCAACATCCTCGCCTACTGGCGGCCGCGGGTGCCGCTGGCACGGGGCGGCGAACACTTCTTCACCTATCGCATGCACTGGTGCTGGTCGCCTCCCGAGCGCCCGCCCCTGGCGACCGTCACCGCCACGCGCACCGGTCGCGCCCAGGGCGGCGGGCGGCGTCGACGTTTCCTGGTCGACTTTTCGTCCGAAGACTTCGCCGATGCCGGAAAGTCGGCGAGCCTTCGCGCCAATCTCACCCACCAGCGCGGACGCATCAGCAATGTTGACGGCCGACTCGTGCCTGACCTGAAACTCTATCGCGTCGCATTCGATCTTGACCCCGAGGCCGCCAATCAGGTGGAACTGAGGCTCGTGCTGGAGCGCGAAGGACAGCCCCAAAGCGAGACATGGCTCTACCGATGGACGCCCTGACCGACCGGCCCCTGTCGCCGCCGCCGCTGCGCGAGCGTCAGGCGATGCCGGCCCATGCGCCGCTCGCCATGCCCGTGCAGTCGCTGCGCCGGTGGACGGATGCCGAAAGGCGCCCGCTCAAAGCGCCGGAGCTCTGGCGCACGCCCTGGTTCTCGCGGCTCATCGCCTTCGGCGGCATGCTGGCCATCACCGCCGCCGGAAGCTGGCAGATGTACAAGGTGGTCGAAGCCGGCGGCGTGACGCTGCTGGAGTGGGCCTTCCTCATCTTCTTCGTCGTCAATTTCTCGTGGATCGCCCTCGCCTTCACCACGGGACTGCTCGGCCTCGGCCATCTGCTGCGCCACGGACTGAACCGCAGGCCGGAGTTGCCGGCCGCGCTCCGCGAGCGGACGGCGTTGGTCATGCCCATCTACAACGAGAGCCCGGCCCGCGTGTTCGGCACGGTCCAGGCGATTGCCGAGGACGTGGCAGCCACAGGGCACGGCGCCTCCTTCGACTTCTTCTTTCTGTCGGACACCACCGATCCCGACATCTGGATCGCCGAGGAGCGCGCCTTCCTCGCCCTGCGCGAACGGCTGCCGGGCATGGCCATCCACTATCGCCACCGGCCGAAGAACACAGCACGCAAGGCCGGCAATATCGCGGACTTCGTGACCCACTGGGGCGGCCACTACGCCCATATGATCGTGCTGGACGCCGACAGCCTGATGACCGGCGAGACGATCGTGGCGCTGGCCGACGCCATGGAGCACGATCCGGACGCCGGCATCATCCAGACGCTGCCGCGCCTCATCAACCGCAACACGCTTATCGCCCGCCTGCAGCAGTTCGCGGCCCGGGTCTATGGGCCTGTCGTTGCAGCCGGTCTTGCCGTCTGGTCCGGCCGCGACGGCAACTACTGGGGCCACAACGCGATCATCCGCATGGAGGCCTTCGCGACCTCGGCCGGGCTGCCGGACCTCCCCGGCAAGCCGCCCTTCGGCGGGCATATCCTGAGCCACGATTTCGTCGAAGCCGGGCTGATCCGCCGCCGGGGCTATGCGGTCTACATGCTGCCCCATCTCGACGGCTCCTACGAGGAAAGCCCACCCTCGCTGATGGATCTCGCGATCCGCGACCGGCGCTGGTGCCAGGGCAACCTGCAGCACAGCCGGGTGATCGGCGCCAGGGGACTGCACTGGGCCACGCGCCAGCACCTCGCCACCGGCATCATGAGCTACGTGTCGAGCCCGCTCTGGCTGATCCAGCTTCTCGTCGGTCTCGCCCTCGCCCTGCAGGCGGCCTTCATCCGCCCGGAATATTTCACCAACCAGTTCACCCTGTTCCCGGCCTGGCCCGTCTTCGACTCCGAGCGCGCCCTCAATCTGTTCATCTTCACCATGGCCATCCTGCTGGCGCCGAAGATGTTCGGGTGGTTCGCGACCCTGGTCGACGGGCCCGCCCGGCGCGGCTGCGGCGGCGCGATCATGCTGACCGTCTCGGCCATCATCGAGATCATCCTGTCGGCCCTCATCGCCCCGGTCATGATGCTGATTCAGGCCAGTTCCGTGTCGTCGATCATCTCAGGCCGCGACACCGGCTGGAAGACGCAGCGGCGAGACGACGGCTCGATCCCGTTCCGCGCCATTGTCCAGCGGCACTGGCGCCACACAGCCCTCGGCGTCGTGGCAGCCGTCGCCGCCTTCTCGATCTCGCCCTACATCTTCGCCTGGATGTCGCCGACGATCGTAGGGCTCTGGCTGGCGATTCCGACATCCTGGGCATCGGCATCGGCCGCCATCGGCTGGGGCATGCGTCGCCTCAGGCTTCTGCTGATCCCGGAAGAGCATTCTCCTCCGCCGATCGCCGAGCGTGCCTACCGTCTCGGCACCGAGTTCGAGGCGCTGGCGCTGGAGGATCACAAGGCCCTGGACCTCGTGCATTCGGATCCTGGTTTCCGCGAGGTTCACCAGCAGATCATCCAGGTGCCGCCACCCCGCGTTCGCGGCAAGGTGGACACCGACCGCGTGATCGCCGAGGCGAAGCTGACGGATGCCCATTCCATTGAGGATGCGCGGCAATGGCTCTCGAGCCGCGAGACCATCCTCGTGTTGCATGATCGCGCGCTGATCGCGCTGCTCGCCGCCCTACCCCATGCGGTGACGGCCGACAGCTGACGGTTGCGTTGCACAAAATGGCGGCATTTGTGCCGCCCGCGCCCAAGACAGCCGCAGAGCCTTTTCGACCGGATCGCGGCGGCCGGGTTCAACCGCTTGATCCCTCACGCATTTGACGCCCGCTTCGGCTCTGGCATCGGGCTTGCTTTGCCACGGTAGTTTCTTCGGCCGCCAATGACGCCGGCCCCTCGCATCGCACGGGGACCGGATGTCACAGGACTTCAGCGCCGAACAGAAGCGCTTTCTCGAAGGTTTCGTCGCCGGCGCTGCCGCGACCCGGGTTGCCGGCGCTCCCACCAGCGCGGGAAGTCCTGCGGCGACGGGCCCGGATGCCCCGCATCTGAAGGCGCAGGATGTTCAGGTCTCGGCCGGCGGCAAGCTTGCCGACCAGGAGAGGTGGAAGCGTGAGGAGCACCCTTTCGACGCCTATGGTCGCCTGACGCGAGAGGCCGCGACCGGCAAGCTGCCCGGGCCCGCCGACAATTTTCGCTGGCGCTACTTCGGCCTGTTCAATGTCGCCCCCGCGCAGGACAGCTTCATGCTGCGCATGCGCATTCCCAACGGCATCCTGAAGGCGCACCAGCTTGCCGGTTGCGCCGAACTGGCGACACGTTTCGGCGGGGGCTATCTCCACGTCACCACGCGCGCGAACCTGCAGATGCGCGAGATCAGGCCCGAGAACGCCAAGGCGCTGCTCGAGGAACTGATGGATCTAGGGCTGGTCGCGAGGGGCTCCGGCGCGGACAACATCCGCAACGTCACGGGATCGCCGCTCGCCGGGATCGATCCCCAGGAATTGATCGACACCCGGCCGCTGTGCCGCGACTGGCACTTCCACATCCTCAACGAGCGGGTGCTTTACGGGCTGCCGCGCAAGTTCAACGTCTCCTTCGATGGCGCGGGGGTCTCACCGGCACTGGAGGAAACCAACGACATCGGCTTCCAGGCGGTGCGGGTGCTTGACGGCGCGGGGGTGGAGACCGGCGTCTGGCTGCGCATCCTGCTCGGCGGCATTTCCGGCCACCATGACCTCGCCCGCCAGACAGGCGCCTTCTGCCGGCCGGGGGAGGCGACGGCCATCGCAGATGCCATCATCCGCGTCTTCATCGACCACGGCGACCGCACCAACCGCAACCGCGCCAGACTGAAATATGTGCTGGATGCCTGGGGCTTCGAGAAGTTCCTGTCGGCGGTCGAGGACAAGCTCGGCCGCAAGCTGACGCGCATCGACGAGGCCCATGTGGCCGCGCGTCCGGCCACCGACCGCTTCGCCCATGTCGGCGTGCATCGCCAGAGTCAGCAGGGCCTGAACTGGATGGGTGTCGTCGTCCCCGTCGGCAAGCTGACGGCTGAGCAGGCCAGAGGCCTCGCTGCCGTCGCGCGTGACCTCGGCGACGGCGACGTCCGCCTGACCGTCTGGCAGAACCTGATCCTGTCCGGGGTCGCTGACGCCGATATCGCGGTCGCCGAGGGTCGCATTGCGGCGCTGGGCCTCTCGACCACCGTCACGCCGATCCGCGCCGGCCTTGTCGCCTGCACCGGCAATGCCGGCTGCAAGTTCGCCGCCTCCGACACCAAGAAAAATGCCGTGGAGATCGCCGAGCATGTCGAGGCCCGCATCGCCATCGACGTGCCGGTGAACATCCACCTCACCGGCTGTCACCATTCATGCGCGCAGCACTATATCGGCGATATCGGCCTGATCGGCGCGCGCGTGCCGGTCAACGAGGATGGCGATACGGTCGAGGGCTACGACATCGCGGTCGGCGGCGGCTTCGCCGAGAACGCGCGGATCGGACGCTGCCTCTGGAAGGGCGTCAAGGCGACGGAGGCTCCGCGCCACGTCGAGGCGCTGCTGAAGGCCTATCTCGCCCATCGCACCGATCCCGGCGAAACGTTCCAGGCCTTCACGATCCGCCATGACGCTGAACGCCTCGAACGCCTCGTCGCGCCTCATCTCACGGCAATGAAGGAGGCGGCGGAATGAGCGCCCTGCCCTCGCAGACAGCCTTCGCCCTCATTCCCGAGACGGCTCCCTTTTCCCGCGAGCAGCGTGAATGGCTGTCGGGCTTTTTCGCGGCGGCACTCGCGCCGCTGGTTCCGGCCGGCGCGGCTATCTCGCTGCCCCCCGCGGAGCCGGCCACTTCGTCGTCAGCTGCCTCCAATGACGATGCGCCCTGGCATGACCCTTCGATGGCGCTGGCCGATCGCATGGCGCTCGCGGAGGGACGGCCCATCGCGCCGCGCCTGATGGCCGCCATGGCCCAGCAGGATTGCGGCCAGTGCGGCTACAATTGCGCCGACTATGCCAATGCCCTGTCGTCGAAGGCCGAGGCACGGCTCAATCTCTGTGTGCCGGGTGGCAAGGACACGCTGCGCATGCTGAAGGCGCTGGCCACCGAGATCGATGCGGCACCCGCCGCGAAAGCCGGCGCCGGGGTTGCGGCCCCGGTTCTGCAAGATGCCCCCGCCACCGTTCCCGGCCGCTCACGCGAAGCCCCGGTCGAGGCCACCTTCCTGTCGCGCCGCCGCCTGAACGCGGCTGGGTCGGAAAAGGAGACGTTCCACGTCGAGTTCGACCTTTCGACCTGCGGTCTCGACTACGTGGTCGGCGATGCCTTTGGCGTCTTTCCGACCAACGACCTCGGCCTCGTCGACCAGATCATCGCCATGCTGGGCGCCTCGCACGTCACCGAGGTGCGGGGACGGGCGCTCCGGCAGGTGCTTGCCGATGAGGTATCCCTGTCGCCGGCCCCCGACAGCCTGTTCGAGCTGATCTCCTTCCTGACCGGCGGGGCGCAACGCGCGAAGGCCCGGGCACTGGCCACCGGCGAGGATCCGGATGGCGATGCGGCGGCCCTGGACGTGCTGGCGGTTCTCACCAAGTTCCCCGGCGTCCGGCCACACCCCGAGGCCTTCGTCGAGGCGCTGGAGCCGCTGCAGCCGCGGCTCTATTCGATCTCGTCGTCGATCAAGGCCAATCCCGGCCGCGTGTCACTGACCGTCGATTCCGTCCGTTACGTCGTCGGCAAGCGCCGCCGGCTCGGGGTCGCCTCGACCTTCCTCGGCGAGCGCGCCGGGCCGGGCACAGCCGTGAAGGTCTATGTCCAGCGCGCCCATGGCTTCGCGCTGCCCGCCGACCCGGCGGTGCCGGTGATCATGGTCGGCCCCGGCACGGGCGTCGCGCCGTTCCGGGCCTTCCTGCAGGACCGCGCCGCCGACAAGGCGCCCGGCCAGAACTGGCTCTTCTATGGGCACCAGCGGCAGGCGACGGACTTCTTCTACGCCGACGAACTGGATGCCCTGAAGAAGGTCGGCGTGCTCACGCGCCTGTCGCTGGCATGGTCGCGCGACGGATCGGAGAAAATCTACGTGCAGGACCGCATGCGCGAGAACGGCGCCGAACTGTGGCGCTGGCTCGACCAGGGCGCCCACTTCTATGTCTGCGGCGATGCCAAGCGCATGGCCCGGGACGTGGAGGGTGCCCTGGTCGACATCGTCGCCACACATGGGGCCAGGTCGCCCGACGAAGCGGTGAAGTGGGTGCAGGAGATGAAGAAGTCCGGCCGCTACCAGGCCGATGTCTATTGAGGAGCGGCAGATGACCGATCATGCCGCCCGCCATCCCGAAACCATGCGCGCTGCCCGCATGGCACCCCTCGCCGTGCTGCCGGTGTTCCTCAGGTTGTCCGGCCGGCGTGCCATCGTGGCGGGCGGAGGCGAGCCCGCCGTCTGGAAGGCAGAACTGCTGGCCGCCGCCGGAGCCACGG
>CAZPMD010000050.1:3817-11259 GCA_964587395.1 uncultured Hyphomicrobiales bacterium | reverse complement strand
CCCTTGCCCGGACATGGTGGCGCTCGCGGCATCGCCGCCGGACGGCTCGATCACGCTCGTCCGCCGCGCCTGGGAACCTACGGACCTGTCGCATGCCGTTTTCGCCGTCGGTGCCATGGACGATGACGTTGAGGCCGCCACCTTCCGCGATGCCGCCCGCAGCGCCGGCGTTCCCGTCAATGTCATCGACAAGCCGGCCTTCTGCGACGTGCAGTTCGGCGGGATCGTCAACCGCTCGCCCCTCGTCATCGGCATTTCCACCGATGGCGCCTCGCCGGTCTTCGGCCAGGCGGTGCGCGCCCGGATCGAGGCCGTTCTCCCGCGCGGGCTCGCCGTCTGGGCGGCGGCGGCCCGCTCCTGGCGTCGGCGCGTCAGCGCCCTCGACCTGCCGTTTCGCGCCCGCCGCCGGTTCTGGGAACTCTTTGCCGACCGTGCGCTGGCAAGCCCGGACAAACTGCCGTCACCGGCTCTGGCCGCCGCCCTGGAGACCGCAGCGACCGATATGGCGCCGGCCTCGGGTCGCCTCACCCTCGTCGGGGCAGGACCGGGCGACCCGGAGCTCCTGACCATGAAGGCGGTTCGGGCGCTTCAGTCGGCGGACGTCATCGTCCACGACGATCTGGTCCCCTCGGCCGTGCTGGACGTCGCCCGGCGCGAATCGCAACGCATCTCAGCCGGCAAGCGCGGGCGCGCTCCGTCCTGCCAGCAGGACGAGATCAACGCCCTCGTCGTCCGTCTCGTCCGCGAGGGCAAGCATGTGGTGCGGCTGAAGGCAGGCGATCCCATGATCTTCGGACGTGCAGGCGAGGAGATCGCCGCAGCCGAGGCGGAGGGCCTGGCCTTGGAGGTGGTGCCCGGAATCTCGGCGGCTCAGGGAGCCGCAGCCTCCGCGCGCCTGTCGCTGACCCATCGCGACCATGCCCGCCGGCTGCAATATGTCACCGGCCATGGCCGTGACGGCCGCCTGCCGGTCGATCTGTGCTGGACGGCGCTCGCCGACCCGACCGCCTCGACGGTCGTCTATATGCCCGGCGCCACCTGGCACGAGATGGCGGAGCGCCTGCTGGCCGAGGGGCTCGCCGCGGATACTCCGGTGCTGGCGGTGGTGAATGCCACTCGCCCCGAGGAGGAGCGTATTCCCGGCACCGTCGGCTCGCTGGCCTCCCGGCTGGCCACCCGACGATGGAGCGGTCCGCTGCTCATCCTCTACGGCAACGCCTTCGGCGTTCGAGCCGACGCAGGCGGCAGCGAAGCCCCTGCGATGGCGGAAGGCGGGCGCAAACTTCAGCCTGTTCCTTGACAATCGACGGGCGACCTGTCACATCCGCGCCAACCAGCCGGCGGCGACGCGGCGGGCGATAGCCCGCTATTCCCAAGGCCCGGCCCCCGATCTGCAGACTTTCCGCGAGGACTTGCCATGGCCAAGGCCGCCACCATCAAGATCAAGCTGATCTCGACCGCCGACACCGGCTACTTCTACACCGCGAAGAAGAACTCGCGCACCATGACGGACAAGCTGTCCAAGAAGAAGTACGACCCGGTCGCGCGCAAGCACGTCGAGTTCAAGGAAGCCAAGATCAAGTGATCTCGCGATCGGTCAGGCCGATCGACATTCCGAGCGGCCCCTTCGGGGGCCGTTTTTCGTTGGAGGGCGGTCAGCGGGAGATGGTTCGACCGACAGGTCCGTCCGCCTCCTCATGCGGGCGTCAATACCGCGCGATCACCGCCGCATCGCCGCCGAACTTCCACGACACGCTGACCCGTGCCCGACCGGAGTCCGTCCGGTAGTTTAGCAGACCCGGAATCAACGGCCGTGATGAATTGAACTGATGGACGTATTCGGCACGCAGGGTCACATTTGGCGTGATCATCGTCTCGACGCCTGCCGCCAGTTGCAGCCCGCCCATCGTTTCGCCGAACCCGACGCCGAGACCCGAGGCCCTGATGTGCGTCCAGCCGTAGCCGGCTGCGACGTACGGCATGATCGAGCCGCCGATCACATAACCGAGGCGCGCCCTCGCCCCGACATTCCAGTCGGAGCCGACCGAGGCAGAGGGGCCGCCCGCCTGCAGCGTTGTGTTGATGGCCGACAGACTCGCGTCGGCCTCGATGCCGGCAACCACCGCCGTTCCCGCGAAATGGTGGTCATAACCGGCCAGCACGCCACCGAAGAATCCCTGCGACCCGATCCCGGTGAACTCGAAAACACCAGGTACGGACAATGACGTGTTGCCAAATCCATAGCCGCCCTGAACGCCGGCGAAGAAGCCGCTCCAGTCACGCCGCCCTGCAGCGGCGAAGGTCGGATGGGCTTGACCCATCCCGAACCGATAGCTCAGACCGACCCGCACCGTGCCTGAGGTCGGCCTGACCACGAGCGGGGCGAACTGGCCGATGCTGTTCGTGAAGGTGTGCACATATTCCGCGTGAAGAAACACATTGCCGGAGAGGCGCGTCTCGATGCCGCCGCCGATCTGCCAGCCGCTCGTCAAGAGGCCGGCACTACCCAGGCCGGTGAGCGAGAAGGTCGTCCGCCCCTGCGACCAGCCAGCGGTCGCATAGACGAGGGTTTCAGGTGTCAGAAGGAAACCCAGGCGGCCTCGGATCGCCCAGCGCAAGTCGCCGGACACCCGCGCGACAGTCAGGCCACCAGCGGAAACGGTCGTGTCAATTCCCTGCAGGTTGCCTTCCGCCAGAATGCCCGCAACCCATCGCTGGGCGACCTGATAGTCCGCCCCGACCTTGCCTCCGACGAGCCAGCCATTGGCGCCCAAGCCGCTGAAACCGAACAGACCGGGAATCGAAATGGAGGTATTGGCAAAGCCGTACCCAGCATGCAGTCCGGCGTAGACGCCCGTCCAGCCAACTCCCGGAGGGACGACCTCCGTCAAGGCGGGGCTGCGAGACCCCTGGACATCGGCGGCATTGGCACCGAAGGCCAGCAACGTGATGAGGGATGCCAGACCGATGCGACGCACAACATAACTCCCCGAAGATCGGCCGGCTGTCCGACCCGAAAGAGGATCATCCGCCGCGCTCTGTATTTTCTTCGTACTGACCAAAGGGCATCCGCGTCAATTGCGATGGCTCTTGAGGTGCGACGGTGTATCGCAGCCAGCTTCCATCTGCGCGTTATTGCGGGCGCGCCGTTCTTCCTTGTCTCGTGAATTGCTTCACAGTCACTTGGATCAGATCTGCGGTGATTTGACGCGGTATGATGTAGAAGAGTCGTCGGATGGCGCAGAGCAAGGTGGCCGGCCGGGCCAACGGCGATACGGAGAGGCCATCCGCGCCGAACCCGACCGGCCGACCCTACGATCCCAGGAGATGCGGCGGACCTGAGCAGTCGCAGGGTACGCGACCGGATCAACGCAGACCGCTAAGTCACGGTCATGATCCGGTCTGGCTGGACCCTAGAGGAGGCACGGCAGTGCTTCAATGCAGACAGGTCTATTCGACGCGACAACCGCGCCTTAACCTAAAGCAGAAGGGTTGACCAACACGGTAAACGCGCAGCCGTTGCTAGGCGGCGTCGAGAACGACCCGGTTCCGGCCATCGCGCTTGGCGCGATACAGGGCCTGGTCGGCCCGCTTGAGGATCGTGTCGGCGTCGGCGTCGCCGGCAAGCCGCTGCGCCATGCCGATGGAGACCGTGACATCGATGGCCCGGGCGCCCTTGTGAATGGCGAAGGGCTCGCTCGCCACGCGGTTGCGAATCCGCTCGGCAACGATCGAGGCGACGCCGGCATCGGTGTCCGGCATGACCACGACGAACTCCTCTCCACCGAGGCGGCAGACGAGGTCGATGCCGCGCACGCTCTTGCGCAGGCGCTGGGCAAATTCCCGCAGAACCTCGTCGCCCGCGTCGTGTCCCCAGGTGTCGTTCACCGCCTTGAAGTAGTCGATGTCGAGCACGAGGACGGCCAGTGGCTTGCCGCGCATGGAGGCCTGGTCGACGAGGGTGCCGAGGTGGCTTTCCATGTAGCGGCGGTTGTGCAGGCCGGTGAGACCGTCGGTGATGGCCATTTCCATGGACTGCTGGACATTGTCGCGCAGCCGCTCGGTATAGCGCTTCTTGCGGATCTGGGTGCGCACCCGCGCCGCCATCTCGTTACGGTCGATGGGCCGGACCAGATAGTCGTTGGCGCCGATGTCGAGGCTGCGCAGCAACTTGGCCTCATCCTCGGGCTCGGCGATCACCAGGATCGGCAGTCCGCGGGTACGGTCGAGCGAGCGGATCTGCGAGCACAGGCGCAGCGGATCGAACTCGGACAGCCCCAGCGAGATCATGACGAGGTCGTAGTCGTTCTCGGCAGCCTTGAAGAGCGCCTCCTGCGGCCGCGCTTCGACCTCGACCTGGTGCTGGTTACGCAAGGCCTGGACGATCCGCTCATGCGACGACGCACGGTCGTCGACCACCAGGATGCGGCCGTTCAGCCCCGACTCGGCGACAGCCTCCGTCAGCGGATCGCGCATGCCGATCTCGCGGGAGGTGACGGCGCGCATCCTGAGTTCGTCCTGCACCATCTTCAGGCGGACGAGCGAGCGGACGCGGGTGATGAGGGCGAGGTCGTTGACCGGCTTGGTCAGGAAGTCGTCGGCCCCCGCCTCGAGGCCCTTCACCCGGTCGGCGGTCTGGTCGAGCGCGGTGACCATGATGACGGGGACGTGGTGCGTCGCGGGATTGGCCTTGAGGCGCCGGCAGGTCTCGAACCCGTCCATTCCCGGCATCATCACGTCGAGCAGCACGATGTCGCACTGGCCGCGCTCGCAGATGGACAGGGCTTCCAGGCCCGAATGCGCGGTGACCACGTCAAAATACTCGGCGGACAGCCGCGCCTCAAGCAGCTTCACATTGGCAAGGATGTCATCGACGACGAGAACGCGTGCAGTCATGCTGACCCAATCCCTCTCAAGCGCCGCCCAGGAAGTGCCGGACCGTCTCGATGAACTTCATTACCGAAATGGGCTTCGACAGGTAGGCCTCGCAGCCTCCTGCCCTGATCCGCTCCTCGTCGCCCTTCATGGCGAAGGCCGTGACGGCGATCACCGGAATATGCCGGATCGTCTCGTCTTCCTTGATCCAGCGCGTCACGTCGAGGCCGGAGACCTCGGGCAACTGGATATCCATGAGGATGAGGTCGGGATGGTGCTCGCGCGCCAGCGCCAGCGCCTCGGTGCCGTTGCGCGTCTGGATCGTCCGATAGCCGTTGGCCTCGAGAAGATCGTGGAAGAGCTTCATGTTGAGCTCGTTGTCTTCCACGATCATGACGGTCTTGGACATTACCGACTCACGTTTCCGGGCCAGCGCTGGATGGTTGCCGGACGTTGACTGATAGCCCACAAGCTAGTCTCAAATCCTTTCTAAAGGACAAACCATGACGTTGCGTCCGCGAGAACGAAGCAGGTCCGCCGCAGAAGCCATTGCGGTCAGCGCCCTCGCCTTCCTGGCCGGTGACGACGAGCGGCTCGAGCGCTTCGTCGCGCTCGCCGGGATCGACATCGGCCGCATCCGGGAAATCGCCGGACGGCCGGAATTCCTCACCGCCGTGATGGACCATCTCATGTCGGACGAGCCCCTTCTCCTCTCCTTCGCCGCCCACGAGGGTGTCCGGCCGGAGGATGTCGTCCGCGCCGCGCATACGCTGGGCGCAGGCCCCTGGGAGCGCGATTTCGCCTGATGACACCAGCCCTCTTGAGGGCCGGCCACAATCCGCTCACTGTTCAGCGATGGCCCTGACCGCCTTCTGCCGCGACTGCCTTGCCGAGACGCGCGCGGGCGCCACACGCTGCCACGCCTGCGGCTCGCCGCGCATCGCCCGCAACGACGAGCTGGCAGCCCTGTCGATCGCCCACATCGACTGCGACGCCTTCTATGCGGCGGTCGAGAAGCGCGACGATCCGTGCCTCGCCGATCTTCCCGTCATCATCGGCGGCGGCAAGCGCGGCGTCGTCTCGACCTGCTGCTACGTGGCGCGCATCCATGGCGTGCGCTCGGCCATGCCGATGTTCAAGGCGCTGAAGCTCTGCCCGGAGGCGGTCGTCATCAAGCCCGACATGGCGAAGTACGCCCGCGTCGGCCGGCAGGTGCGCCAGGCCATGCGCGACCTGACTCCGCTGGTGGAGCCTCTCTCGATCGACGAGGCCTTTCTCGATCTCACCGGCACGGAACGGCTGCATGGCGCCCCGCCCGCCATCGTCCTCGCCCGCTTCGCGCGACGCATCGAACAGGAGATCGGCATCACGGTCTCGGTCGGCCTGTCCTTCAACAAGTTCCTCGCCAAGATCGCATCCGACATCGTCAAGCCGCGCGGGTTCGCCGCCATCGGACGGGCCGAGGCGCTGGATTTCCTCGCCGGCAAGCCGGTCTCGCTCATCTGGGGTGTCGGCAGGGCGCTGCAGGAGGCCCTGGAGCGCGACGGGCTGAGGCTGATCGCCGATCTCCGGCGCATCGACGAAGGGGACCTCATGCGGCGCTATGGTGCCATGGGACTGAGGCTGTCGCGGCTGAGCCGGGGCATTGACGACCGGCGCGTCTCACCCGATTCCGAGGTCAAGTCGATCTCGGCCGAGACGACGTTCGAGACCGACATCCGCGACGCGCGCACGCTGGAGAAGAAGCTGTTCCAGCTGTGCGAGAAGGTGTCCGCCCGCGCCAAGGCGCAAGGCTTTGCCGGCTCGACGGTGACGCTGAAGCTGAAGAGCGCCGACTTCCGCCTCCGCACCCGCTCCCGTGGCCTCGCCTCGCCGACCGTGCTTGCGGCGCGCCTGTTCGAGACCGGACGCGACATGCTGATGAAGGAGGTGGACGGGACGGCCTATCGCCTGATCGGGATCGGCATCGCGGATCTCGGGGACATCGACAAGGCCGATCCGGCCGACCTCGTCGACACATCGATCGTCCGGACGGCGAAGGTGGAAGGCGCGGTCGATGCACTGCGGGCCCGTTTCGGAAAGGACGCCGTCGTCAAGGGAATCACCTTCGACGACTGAGCCGGCCGGTCAGTTCCGCGGGCAGGCCGTTTCCGCCTGCCATTCGAGCTTGGCAAGGTCGCCCCGCAGCGAGAATTCACTGTAGTTGATGACGAGCTGACGGGAGACGCCGTTCTCGTAGAGCTCGAAGGCGATGGAATAGAGCGGATTCTGACTGTCTCGGCCCGCCTCGAAATAGCTGATCGTCACCGGCCAGCGCGCGAGTTCCGCAAGCTTCGGATCCCGCGCCGCACCCTCCGTCTCGCCCGTCCCGGGGGCGATGCGGCGGCCGATGACGGCCGTGGCATTGTAGAGCTTCTCGCCGGTCTCGGCCCCGTCATAGACCTTGACCTCGAGGATGTTCCGACCCTCGCGCGCCGCCCCGACGATGCGGATGAGGTGTTCCGTCGGGAAGATCGTCGTCTGGTCGATCTGGCTGTTGACCTCCCGCGGCCGACGCACGGCCAGCC
>CAZPMD010000050.1:0-3807 GCA_964587395.1 uncultured Hyphomicrobiales bacterium | reverse complement strand
ATCCGGGCCACGCGTGGCGCTTCCCTCCGTTTCCAGGTGAGGCTGTCCGTTCTGCGTCGAGCGCGAGGTGAACCGGAAGCCGCTGCCGTCGCCCTCCTCGAAATGGGAAGTGCGCAGGTCCATCACCACGCTGTTGCCGTTCATCGCCATCTCGACCACCTGGCGGAAGGTGGTGGTGAACCCTTCGCAGCGGTTTCCCGACGTCTCGAAGAGAATCCTGCCCCTCACCTGATCGATGCCGCGCGCCGGGCGGCGTCCGTCCAGTCGCAGGTCGTAGACCGCCCGGTGCGGCGCCAGCACGGGGACCGAAGGGGTCTGCACCTGTGCCATCGCCAGATCCGATGCCGGCAGGAGAAACCCGAAAACGGCCGCCAGAACGGCGTTGCGGACAAATGGCATCAAGAGGAGCTCCCGGGACCGTTTCGCGCGGCGAGATTTCGCGACAACGCGTGTCGCACCATAGAGACGCGGTGAGATGGCGACAACGCGGCATGGATGTGTCGCTTTGCGCGACCTTGTCGCCGGGAGCGCATTGAGGCAGTTTCCGCGGCGCTTCCCTTCCCCGTGGCCGAGGTCCCCGATGTCCGTCATTGCCGCCCGTCTCGCCGAACTCGGCATCGTCCTGCCCAATCCGGTCGCCCCCGTCGCCAACTACGTCCCCTTCGTGCGCATGGGTTCGCTCCTGGTCGTTTCCGGGCAGATTTCTCTCGGACCGAACGGCCTCGTCGCCGGCAAGCTCGGCGGCGGCATCTCCATCGAGGATGGCCAGAAAGCGGCGCGCATCTGCGGCCTCAATGTGCTGTCCCACATCCAGTCGGCGGTCGGCAACCTCGACAACGTCATCCGCATCGTGCGCCTCGGCGGTTTCATCAATTGCACGCCCGACTTCGGCGACGGGCCGAAGGTGATGAACGGCGCTTCCGATCTGATGGTCGAGGTTTTCGGCGAAAAGGGCCGTCACTCCCGTTCGACGATCGGCGTTGCCGCCCTGCCGTCCAACGCCGCCGTCGAGGTCGAGGCCATGGTCGAGATCGCCTGATGTCAGCACGGGCCGATCTGGGCTGGCTGACGGCCAGGCCCATCGCCCATCGCGGCCTTCACGGCCTCGCGCCGGGCGTCGTCGAGAACTGTCCCCGCGCCTTCGAGGCGGCGATCGCCGGGAACTACGCCATCGAGTGCGATGTCCAGCCTTCAGCGGACGGCGAGGCGATCGTCTTTCATGACGCGACCCTCGACAGGCTCACCGCCGAGACAGGACGCGTCGAACAGCGGACGGTAGCTGCCCTGAAGGCGGCCGTGTTCAGAGCCACCGACGACAGCATGATCACGCTGCCGGAGCTTTTCGCCCTTGTCGACGGGCGAGTTCCGCTGGTCGTCGAGATCAAGTCCGAATTCGACGGGAAGCTCGCCCTGACACGGCGGGTTGCAGCTCTTGCCGCGGCCTATGCCGGTCCCCTCGCGCTCATGTCCTTCGACCCGGAGCCGATCGCCTGGCTCCGGGACCAGGCGCCCGGTCTCGTCCGCGGCATCGTCGCCGAATCGCACTTTGCGGGGGCGCACTGGGCACGGCTGCCCGAGGGCCTGCGCACGGAACTTGCCACCGTGGCGCACATGAACCGGACCGATCCTCATTTCCTGTCCTGGCGGGTCGCCGATCTGCCGAATCCTGTCACCGAGCATTTTCGTGGAGCACTCGCCCGTCCCGTGATCTGCTGGACCGTCCGCACCGATGACGACCGTGTGATCGGTGCGCGTCACGCCGATCAGGTGACCTTCGAGGGCTATCTCGCCTAGACTGGCGGCGATGAGTTCCCCGCCGTTCACGATCCGCGTCGCCACCAGCATCGCCGACATTCCCGCCGCCGACTGGAACGCCTGCGCCGCCGGCGCCGACGATGACGTCGATCCGTTTCTCGACCACGCCTTCTTCCTCAGCCTCGAGGAGTCCGGCTCGGCGGTGCGCGAGACGGGCTGGCTCGGCCATCACCTGCTGCTCGAGCGCGCAGGCGGGCTGGAGGCCGTCCTTCCCTGCTATCTGAAAGGCCACTCCCGCGGCGAATACGTCTTCGACGCCGGCTGGGCGGAAGCCTATGAGCGCGCCGGCGGCCGCTACTATCCGAAGCTGCAGGCGAGCATTCCGTTCACACCTGCGACCAGCCGGCGGCTGCTGGTCCGGGCGAGCCCCGAGGCCGATATCGCCCGGACGGCACTGGTTCAGGGGGCGGCACAGGTGGCGCTGCAGTCCGGTGTGTCCTCCCTGCACGTCACGTTCTGCCCCCAGGAGGAATGGGAGCTGATGGGCGCGGCTGGCTATCTGCAGCGCACCGACACCCAGTTTCACTTCGAGAACGAAGGCTACGGCGCGTTTGACGACTTCCTGGCTGCCCTGTCCTCCCGCAAGCGCAAGATGATCCGTCGCGAAAGGCGGGAGGCGCTGGAGGGCCGCGGCATCACGATCCGGTGGCTCACGGGCGCAGACCTGACGGAAGGCGTCTGGGACCGCTTCTTCGCATTCTACATGGACACCGGCTCGCGCAAGTGGGGTCGTCCCTATCTCACCCGTCGGTTCTACTCGCTGATCGGCGAGCGGCTGGCGGACCGGGTCCTGCTGGTCATGGCCGAACGAGACGGGCGCTACATCGCCGGCGCCATCAATTTCATCGGCAAGGACGTCCTCTATGGACGCCATTGGGGTGCCGTGGAGGAGCATCCCTTCCTGCATTTCGAGGTCTGCTACTATCAGGCCATCGACTATGCGATCCGCCACGGTCTGAAGCGTGTCGAGGCCGGCGCACAGGGCGAACACAAGCTGGCGCGCGGCTATCGACCGGTGACCACCTATTCGGCGCATTTCATCGCCGACCGGGGCCTGCGGCGGGCAGTCGACGACTACCTCGCGCGCGAACGCTCCTACATCGCCGAGGCGATCGAGGAACTGGGGACGCTGACGCCGTTCCGGCGTTCCCATGCCGAGATCGACGAGTAGGTCCGACGGCCTAGAAGTCGAGGCCGGACAGGCCCTCACCGATGCTACCGACAACACTGGCCGCTCCCGAGGCAACGGAGCCCGCGACGTCCACAGCTCCCGCGGCCACCGAGCCCGCGACCTCGACTGTTCCGGAGGCGATGGAGCCCGCCGTATCGATGGCGCCGGACGCCATCGTTCCCGCCGTCTCGAAGGCGCCCGAGGCAATGGAGCCGGCGGTGTCGGTCACGGTCGATGCCGCCGAAGCCGTCGCACGCCCGACAGAAGACACGGCGCTGCCGACCACATCGAACAGCGTGCCGGCGGCATCGCCGATGTCGAACCAGCTGCCGGACTCGCCCTGTTGCGCCTGTTGGCGGCGCTGTTCCTCCTCCTGCGCCTTCTGCGCCGCCTCGGCGGACTGGGCTGCGGCATTGGGGTCGATGGCCATGCGGGCTCTCCCGGGATGGGGCGTCGGGCGACAAGGCGCCGCCCCTGTATGACCGATCCTGCCGGCACTTCGTTTCCGTTCCATGGCGCCTGCCGCGGGGAACGGTGGCAGAGGGTCTCCGCCCGCCTGGATGAACCGCGGGTAAACGTGCCGATATTCCGGGTTCAGACAGCGCGGAGCAGGATGCGCATCGAACCGGTTCCCACGGTTTCGCAAGTCCCAACCAAGGAGATGTTCCCATGATGCATCGTCGCTCGTTCTTCGCCGCCCTCGGTGCCGGTGTCGCCGCCACGGCTCTCGCCGCCGCCAGCGCCCAGGCCGCTCCCCTTGCCGAAATGGCGCAGGCCCTTCCGGCTGGCACCGACGCACTCGTCGCTCCCGTCGCCGGCGA
>CAZPMD010000049.1:17704-29802 GCA_964587395.1 uncultured Hyphomicrobiales bacterium | reverse complement strand
GCCCCGCCGGCCCGTCCGCGCCCGCCGCGTCCTCCGCCGCCGCCGCGGGTCACGGCCATCTCGTCCGATCCGCAGCCGACCTATGGACCGCAGACCGTCGCGGTCACCCAGGCGGCCCTGGCCACCTACCGCCAGATCGCCCAGCGCGGCGGCTGGGGAACGCTGCCGACGACCCTCAGGCTGAACAAGGGCGCCCGCGGCGCCGCCGTCGTGCTCCTCAAGCAGCGCCTCGCCGCCGAAGGCGACCTGTCCCCTGCGCTTGCCACCGGCGATCTCTTCGACGATGCAACGATGCAGGCGGTGCAGCGCTTCCAGCGCCGCGTCGGACTGGTCGCCTCGGGGCTAGTCGCGGGAGCGACGATCCGCCAGCTCAACATTCCCGCCGAGGCGCGGGTGAGGGCGCTGGAGAAGTCGCTGGCGCGGCTGGCCGACAGTCGATTCGCCTTCGGCCAGCGCTACGTCATCGTCAACATTCCGGCTGCCGCAGCCGAGGCCATCGAGGGGGGTGTGGTGCGCCGCCGCCACGTCGTCATCGTCGGCAAGCAGGCCCATGCCTCGCCGATGGTCGAGAGCCGCCTCACCGTGGTGAACTTCAACCCGACCTGGACGATCCCGACCTCGATCATCAAGCGCGACATCATTCCGCGCATGCGCCGCAACCCCGCCACCCTCGCCAGCATGCGCGTGCGCATCCTCGACCGCTCCGGCAACGAGGTGAACCCGGCCGCCATCGACTGGTCGACGGAGCGCGCCGTGAACTACACGCTGCGCCAGGACGCCGGCCCCGGCAACTCGCTGGGGCGCGTGCGCATCGACATGCCGAACACCGAGGCCGTCTTCATGCATGACACGCCGTCACGGGGCCTGTTCCAGTCGGACAGCCGGACGATGTCGTCGGGCTGCGTACGCGTCGCGGACGTCTCGGACTTCGTCACCTGGCTGCTGGCACCGCAGGGCTTCACCAGGGAACAGGTGGTGGAGGGCATGACGCAGACACAGCGCCGCGACGTCCGGCTGCAGCAGGCTGTGCCCGTCGCCTGGGTCTATCTCACGGGATGGGCGGCGCCGGACGGCACCGTGCAGTTCCGCGACGACATCTATGGCTACGACGCGCCCGGTGCCCCGTCGCAGCCCATCGTCCGCCCTGTCCAACGGCCGGCGCCATCGCCAGTGGAGGTCGCGCCTCAGGTGCAGCAGGCCCCGCCGCCGCAGCCGAACTTCTTCGAGAGCATCTTCGGCGGGCCGCGCAGCGGCCCGTCGGCCGACGCCCGGTTCTGACGCCCCATGCCATTGCCGAACCGCGTCGATCCCTTCGGGGCGATTGCGGCGGTGCCGGAGCGCGGCCTGTTCCTCGGCAATCGCGGCGGCCGCTTCCACCGCGACGACCGGACCATCGGCCCTCGCCCCTGGGCCTCGCGGCAGTGGATCTGCTGCGTGCTGTCGTTCAAGGCACGGCGGCGTTCGCCGCTCATGGGACGTGGCTACACGGAGCTCTTCTTCCTCGACGAGGTGACGGCGCTCTCAGCCGGCCATCGTCCCTGCTTCGAATGCCGGCGCGCCGATGCCAACCGCTTCGCCGCCGCCTGGGCACGGTCGAAGGGCTTTCCCCGGCCTCCCTCCGCGCCGGAGATGGATGCGGTGCTGCATGAGGAACGGCTGGACGGGCGGGCGAAGCGGACCTGGAGGGCCGAGGCCGCCGGTTTGCCCGACGGCACCATGATCGCTCATGGCGACAAGGCAATGGCGCTCCGCGGCCACCGTGCCATGCCGTGGTCCCATGCCGGCTATTCGCCCGCCCTGCCGATTCCGGCTGGCGCGGTGGAGGTGCTCACGCCGCCGGCAATCGTCGACGTGCTGCGCGCGGGCTTCAAACCCACATGGCACCCGAGCATGGGGGAGTAGCACGGGTCCTAAGGATCGCGCCCGGCATCGGCCAAGTGCGTCCTTCGAGGCTCGCTGCGCTCGCACCTCAGGATGAGGAGGGTGGTGTCCGGCATCGACGTCGCATGAGGCGCGACGGCCTCGCCGTCTGCCAGCCGGGGTGCAATCCACCACCCTCCTCATCCTGATGTGCGAGGCCTAGCCCATGCTTCAGCCTCGTCGGGGGCGAGCCTCGAAGGACGCAACTCCGTGGTGCATGGGCCCCCGCAACTCGGAAGCAGGAACGTCAGAACAGCCCCTCGATCAACCCGGCCTCGCTCACGTGGATCGCCTCGGCCGCCGGCAGCTTGGGCAGGCCCGGCATGGTCATGATCTCCCCGCAGATGGCGACAACGAAGCCGGCGCCGGCCGCAAGCCTCACCTCGCGCACCGGCACGGTGTGGCCGGTCGGCGCGCCGAGCAGGGTCGGATCGGCGGAGAAGGAATACTGGGTCTTCGCCATGCAGACCGGCAGGTGGCCATAGCCCGCGGCCTCGAAGGCCTTGAGGTCGGCCGCCGCCTTGGGCGCGATGGCGATGTCGTCGGCGCGGTAGATGCGGGTGGCGATGGAGAGGATCTTGCCCTCGAGCGACAGGCTGTCCGCGTAGATCGGCTGAAAATGCGCGGTGCCGCCCTCGCAGAGCGCCACGACCTTGCGGGCGAGTTCTTCCGCGCCGGCCGCACCCTCGGCCCAGTGGCGGCACTGCACCGCCTCGACGCCGAACTCGTCGCGGCAGACATCGGCGATCAGCCGGTGCTCGGCCTCGGTGTCGGTGGTGAAGTGGTTGATGGCGACGACGACGGGCACGCCGAAGGCACGGACGTTTTCGACATGGCGGCCGAGATTGACGATGCCGGCGCGCAGGGCCTCGAGGTTCTCGCGCGCGAGATCCGCCTTGGCGACGCCACCGTTCATCTTCAGGGCGCGAACGGTGGCGACGATGACCGCCGCATCGGGCTTCAGGCCGGCCTTGCGACACTTGATGTCGAAGAACTTCTCGGCGCCCAGATCGGCACCGAAACCGGCCTCCGTCACCACGTAGTCGCCGAGCTTCAGCGCCGCGCGGGTCGCGATCACCGAGTTGCAGCCATGGGCGATGTTGGCGAAGGGGCCACCATGGATCAGGGCAGGCGACCCCTCGATGGTCTGCACGAGGTTCGGCTTGATCGCGTCCTTGAGCAGCGCCGTCATGGCGCCGGCGGCGTTGAGCTGGCCGGCAGTCACCGGCTTCTTCTCGCGGGTATAGGCGACGACGATGCGGGCAAGCCGCTGTTCGAGGTCGGCCAGGTCACTCGCAAGGCAGAAGCAGGCCATGACCTCGGAGGCGACGGTGATGTCGAAGCCGTCCTCGCGGGCGAAGCCGTTGCCGCCGCCGCCGAGGCCGTTGACGATCGCGCGGAGGGCGCGGTCGTTCATATCCATGACGCGGCGCCAGACGATGCGGCGGGTGTCGATGCCGAGCGCATTGCCCCAGTAGACGTGGTTGTCGACCAGCGCAGCGAGAAGATTGTGGGCGGAGGTGATGGCGTGGAAATCGCCGGTGAAGTGGAGGTTGATCGCCTCCATGGGCAGCACCTGCGCCTTGCCGCCGCCGGTGGCGCCGCCCTTGGTGCCGAAGACCGGGCCGAGGGAGGGCTCGCGCAGGGCGATGACGGCGCGCTTGCCGATGCGGTTCAGGCCGTCGCCGAGGCCGACCGTCGTCGTGGTCTTGCCCTCGCCGGCCGGCGTCGGGTTGATCGCCGTGACGAGGACCAGCTTGCCGTCCGGACGATCCTTCAGCCCGGCGAGATAGTCCGCGTCGAGCTTGGCGATGTGCTTGCCATAGGGCTCCAGGGCATCGGCCGGAATGCCGGCCGCCGCGGCGACCTCGGCGATCGGGCGGAGGGTCGCGGCGCGGGCGACGGCGAGGTCATGGGACATGAGCTGTGATCTGCGCTGGAGAATGAAACGGTTCGTGGTAGGTCCGGGGGCGATTAAATCGACCATGGCCGCGGGTGCAAGGGGACAACACTTGTGCGCGGCACGCGGATCACAGGAAGCGATTTCGGGGGAGGCGACGACATGGCCGAGGCCAGGCTGATCGGGGTGGACTGGGGCACCACCTCCTTTCGCGCCGCGCTCATGGATAGGGAGGGGGAGGTCCTCGACGACATGACCGGCAAGGACGGGCTTCTCTCCGTGGTCGACCGCGACTTCGAAGGCGTGCTGGACCGGGCAATCGGCCGCTGGGACCCGGCCTGCACGCTGCCGGTCATCGCCTCCGGCATGGTGACGAGCCGCTCCGGCTGGCGCGAGACGGCCTATCTACCCTGCCCGGCAGGAGCGGACGAACTCGCCGGCGCCCTGACGCGGCTCACGACGGCAAAAGGACGACGCATCGCCTTCGTCACGGGCCTGTCCTACCGGCACGGCGACGGTTCGCCGGACGTGATGCGCGGCGAAGAGACGCAGATCGCCGGACTGGGTCTTCAGGGGACGCGCCTCGCGGTGATGCCCGGCACCCATTCCAAGTGGGTGAGGGTGGAGGACGGCCGCATCACCGCATTTCGTTCGGCGATGACGGGCGACGCCTTCGCCGCGCTCAAGGACCACACCGTCCTGAAGCTGACCACCGCGGACTGGATACCGTCGTCCGAGGCCTTCGCGACCGGCGTGTGGATAGGGGCTGCGGATGGCGGCGCCGGGCTGCTCGGCAAGCTGTTCCGGCAACGGGCCGGAAGCCTGATGGGCGACTTCCCGGCGAACGAGACCGCCGAACGCCTGTCGGGACTGCTGATCGGCGCGGAGATCGCCGAGGCGCGCAGCTTCGCGCCGGATGTCGGCGGCCCGGTGATCATCGTCGGAGGCGAGGCGCTGGCGGCGCGCTATGCGGCGGCCCTCGCAGTGCTCGGCATCGTCCATGAGACGGCCCCGGCCGATGCGGCCTTTGCCGGGCAGTTCCGGATCGCGAGGGCGGCGGGACTGATGTGAGGGATCATCCCCCGATCACGAAATAGGACTATTGTCCTTGACACCGTAACGCTGATCGGCTAGGTTCGAGGCACGTTCGACAGTTGCGCCCGGTGGCACCCCGGGGTCCCAGAAACGTCGCGCTCACTCCATTCCCGGCTTGCCCTGCCGCATCTTCTTGACGCCGGAGCGCTTCTGCTTGCCCTCCAGCCGCCGCTCCTTCGAGGCGCGGGTCGGCTTGGTGGCGATGCGTCGCTTCGGGCGGATGGCGGCCTTGGCGACCATCTCGACGAGACGCGCCAGCGCATCCTCGCGGTTCATGTCCTGCGAGCGGAAGCGGTCGGCCTGGATGATGACGACGCCGTCCTTGGTCAACCGCGAGCCGGCCAGCGTCACGAGGCGCGCCTTGATGTCGGGAGGCAGGGAGGCGGCCGCGAGATTGAAGCGCAGCTCGCAAGCCGTCGACACCTTGTTGACGTTCTGGCCACCCGGCCCGGAGGCCCGGACGAACGAATAGCTGATGTCGTCGGGGTTCAGGTCGAGGAAGGGCGTGACGGGGATCGGATCGGCCATGATGCGCGCATTGTCGCAGCGGCGGCCGTCCGCAACAAGCCGAAGCCGGTGGCACCCTGAACGAGCGGAGTGCGTCCTTCGAGGCTCGGCCATTCCGGCCTCGCGCCTCAGGATGAGGGAGGCGATGTTTGGCACATCGGCAGGTCAGGCACCGGGGAGTCCCGCCATGCAGGGCTCAACGTCCCTCATCCTTAGGCGCGAGCCCCCGACGATGCATCGGCATCGTCCGGTGGCGAGCCTCGAAGGACGCACTCCCGATGGGCAGGACTCACCGAAAAGCAAAGGGCCGCCGGTCTCCCGACAGCCCTTGAGCACGAAGAGTTCAGTCCTTCAGCCGATCAGGCCGCCTTGGCGCGGGCGTCGAGCTTCGCCAGGCGGGCGAACAGATAGTCGACCTCGGCGCGCGCCTTGGCCGAGAGTGGCGCGCTCGGCTTGCGCTGGGCGTCGGAAGCGATGACGCCACGCTTCTTCAGGAGATACTTGCGCACGGCGAGGCCGGCGCCCGGCTGCTGCTCGTAGCGGATGAGCGGCAGATGGGCATCGAAGAGGTCGTGGGCGGCGTCGCGCTTGCCGGCCTTCTGCAGCTTCACCACGTCCACCAGCATGTCGGGGAAGGCGTAGCCCGTCATGGCGCCGTCGGCGCCGCGCTCGCACTCGAAGTCGAGGAAGAGGCCGCCATTGCCGCAGAGGATGGAGACATGGCGCAGCGAGCCGTCGGCCTCGAAGCCGCGCAGGGTGGAGATCTTCTCAAGGCCCGGCCAGTCCTCGTGCTTCAGCATGACGCAGGAGGGGAGTTCCTGGATGATGGAGCGGATCACCTTCGGGCTCATCACGACCGAGAAGGTCAGCGGGAAGTCCTGGATGCAGAAGGGGATGTCGTCGCCGATCGCATCCACCGCCTGCTTGTAGTAGCCGAGGATCTGGTCGTCGGTGCGCAGCGTGTTGGGCGGCGCGATCATGACGCCGGCGGCGCCAGCATCCATCACGGTGCGGGCGAGCGAGCGCATGGCGGCAAATCCAGGGGCCGAGACGCCGACGATCACCGGCATGGATGGTCCGGCGCGCTTGATGATCTGCTTCGAGATCGCCACCGACTCCTCGGCGGCCAGCTTCGGGGCCTCGCCCATGACGCCAAGGATGGTCATGCCGTCGCAGCCGCAGGCGCGATAGAAATCGACCATCGAATCCGTCGACTTCTCGTCGATCCGGCCGTCGTCCTGGAAGGGCGTCGCCGCGATGACATAGACGCCGCTGGCGGTGGAGAGATCGATGCCGTTCGCCTTCATGGCTGTTGTCCTCGTCAGGGGGAGCGCTTCAACGCTGCGGATGACATGGAACGAGGGTGCCGGTCAAAGCCGGCGGCCGCAAGGCTTCCATGCCGGCGGGCTCATGGCTGCAGCAGGAAGGGGTCGGTGAACCGCGTCGCGCCGTCGCGCACCTCCTTCAGGAAGGCGCGCACCACCCGCTTCATCGGCTGGCCGCGCGCCGTCAGGGCAAAGGCCTCGATCGGCACGCGAGGCACCAGCGGCCGGAAGACGAGATCGTAGCGGCCGCCGACCACTGCGAAGGAATCGACCAGCGCGACCCCGACACCGCTTTCGGCCAGGAGGCAGGCGGTGCCGCTGTAGCGGGTCTCCACCATGACCCGCTCCTGCAGTGCCGGCGTCCAGAAGCCCTGGTTCAGCGCGAAGCCGAGCGGGGTGCCCGGTTCGAAGCCGATGAGCGGGTGGGCCGAAAGGTCGGCCGCCGACACCTCGGACCGGTCCGCCAGCGGATGATCCGGTGGGCAGACGCAGACCATCTGGCCGGTGCAGATGGAGGTCGCCTCGATGCCGGGCCGCGGCTGCGGCGACAGCGAGAAGCCGAGATCGACGAAGCCCGTCTCGACACCCTCGACGACGCCCGGCGTGCGGCGCACATCGAAAAAGACGCGCATGTCGGGCCGGGTCGCGAGGAAGGCCTTGAGCGCGCGTGGCACCAGCGCATTGGACAGGGCGGGCGTCGACAGGACCCTGAGGCTGCCGGTCCGGGTGTCCCGCAGGTCCTTCAGCTTCTGCGAGAAGGCGCGATAGAGGGAAAAGATCGGCTCGGAGCCGCGCATCGCCTCCTGGGCCTCGGCGGTCGGCACCAGGCGGTTGCCGACCCGGTCGAAGAGCGGCAGGCCGAGCTGGGACTCGATCTGCTTGATGGCATTGGAAACGGCCGGTTGCGAGATGGCGAGAGCCTCGGCGGCCCCCACGGTCGTCTGACAGCGGATCACCTCCCTGAAGATCTCCAGCTGTCGCAGATTCAGCATGGTCACGCCTCCTGCCCATTCGGCCGGCAGTATAATTGTGAATTATAGGAGAAGGCCAATTATTCATCGATGCTGATATTGAGGGGCTGCTTTTCGCGTGTTTAGCTTCTCCCTCCCCGCCGACAGAGCGGTCGTCCAACAGAGGGTTCGCACCATGCTCCGCCACATTCTTGTCGCTGCCGGTATTGCCGCGCTGGTCGCAGGCCCTGCCGCCGCCCAGACGCCGATCAAGACAGCCGTCGACGGCACCTTCGCCCCCCACGCCTTCCCGAACCTCGCCGGCGGCGGCATCCAGGGCTTCAATGTCGACCTGTTCCAGGAGGTGGCCAAGCGCCTCGGCCGTCCAATCGAGATCACCTCGACGCAGTTCTCGGGCATCATCCCCGCCCTCAACGCCGGCACCTACGACTTCGTCGCCGCCCCGGTGACGGTGACCAGGGAGCGTGCGGAGAGCCTGCTCTTCACCGAGGGCTATCTCGACACCGACTTCCGCCTCATCACGCGCCGGGGCGACGCAGCGATCACCGACCTCGCCTCGCTGCGCGGCAAGACAGTCTCGGTCAACCGCGGCTCGGCCTATGAGAGCTGGGCGAAGTCGATGGAGGCGACGGTCGGCTGGAAGGTCGAGGCCTTCGGCACGCAGACCGACGCGGTCCAGGCCGTGATCGCCGGCCGCGCCGTCGCCAACATCACCGCCGAGACGGTCGCCGCCTTCGCGGTGAAGAACAACCCGCAGATCAAGCTCGACTACCTGCACAAGACCGGTCTCGTCTGGGCCGCCCCGGTGCGCAACGGCGACACCGCGACGCGCGACGCCATCGAGAACGCCATCGAGTGCATCAAGAAGGACGGCACCATGGCGAAGATCTTCGAGAAGTGGTTCGGCATTGCGCCGCGCCCGGACTCGGCCGCCGTGACGATCTTCCCCGGCTCCGGCGTTCCCGGCATGCCCGGCTACAACGCGACCCCGCGCGAGCCGCGCTGCTGATGTCCGCATTGCTCGATGTCCGGGGCCTGAGAAAGAGCTTCGGCACCACCGAAATCCTGCGCGGCATCGACTTCTCCGTCGCCGCGCAGGAGCTTGTCTTCGTCATCGGCCCCTCGGGGTCGGGCAAGTCCACCATGCTGCGCTGCTGCAACCGGCTGGAGGAGCCAACCGCCGGTCAGGTCATCGTCGACGGCGTCGACCTGATGGCTCAGGGCACCGACATCAACGCCATGCGCCGGCGCATCGGCATGGTGTTCCAGGCCTTCAACCTCTACCCGCACATGACGGCGCTCGGGAACGTCACGCTGGCGCTGCGCAAGGTGCTCGGCAAGAGCCGGGACGAAGCCGAGGCGATCGGTCTTGCCGCCCTCGACCGCGTCGGTCTGAAGGAAAAGGCGCCGAGCTATCCGTCCGAACTCTCGGGCGGCCAGCAGCAGCGCGTGGCGATCGCCCGGGCGCTGGCGCTGGAACCGAAGATCATGCTCTTCGACGAGCCGACTTCGGCGCTCGATCCGGAACTGGTCGGTGCGGTTCTCGGCGTGATGCGCGACCTCAAGGCGTCGGGAATGACCATGGTCGTCGTCAGCCACGAGATGCGCTTCGCCCGCGACGCCGCCGACCGCATCGTCTTCATGGCCGATGGCCAGATCGTCGAACAGGGCACGCCGACGGAGATCTTCGGCCATCCGCAGCATCCGCGGACGCGTGAGTTCGTCGGGGAGCTGTCGCGGTGACCGGCCTGGAGCGCTTCCAGGACGCCTTCCTCAAGCCGGAGCTGATCGCGCGCTACTGGCCTGACATCCTCTCCGGCGTCGCGGTGACGCTGCAGATTGCCGTGGCGGTGGTGATCACGGGCCTGGCCCTCGGCCTCGTCCTCGCGGTGATCCGCAGCTACCGCTCGCGCCTCGCCAATGCGCCGATCATCGTCTTCGTCGACATGTTCCGCGCCCTGCCGCCGCTGGTTGCCATCCTCATCGTCTATTTCGGCCTGCCGAACCTCGGCATCAACATTTCCGGCTTCGCGGTCCTCTGGCTGGTGCTGTCGCTGGTGCTGGCAGCCTTCGCCGAGGAGATCTTCTGGTCGGGCATCGTCTCGGTGCGCAAGGGCCAGTGGGACGCGGCCCGGTCGACCGGCCTCAGCCACTGGCAGACGCTCACCAGCGTCATCCTGCCCCAGGCCATCCGCATCTGCGTTCCGCCGCTCACCAACCGCACCATCGCGGTGACCAAGAACACCGCCCTCGGCACGGTGATCGGCGTCGGCGAGATCATGAACCAGGGCACCTCGGCCATGTCGCTGTCGGGCAATGCCACGCCGCTGATGATGGCCGCCATCGCCTACATCCTCATCTTCGTGCCGGTGGTGGCGCTGGGGTCGTGGATCGAGCGGCGCTTTGCCTGGAAGAGGGCGTGATGGACGTCTTCCTCTTCCAGTTCCTCAACTTCGACATCATGCGGCAGGCCTGGCCGATCATCTTCAACGGCGCGAAGATGACGCTGCTCCTGTGCCTCGCCGTCATTCCGCTCGGCCTCGCCGGCGGGCTGGTGGTGGCGACCGGTTCGATCTCGCATTCGCGCGCCGTGCGCTTCGTCACCAAGGGCTATGTCGACTTCTTCCGCGCCGTTCCGCCGCTGGTGCTGCTGATCGTCATCTATTCCGGTCTGCCGTTTGCCGGCATCCGCATGTCGCCCTTCACCGCGGTGTGCATCGCCTTCCTGCTCAATGCCTCGTCCTTCTACGGCGAGATCTTCCGCGCCGGCATCGAGTCGGTCGGCAAGGGACAGTGGGAAGCGGCCCGCTCGACGGGCCTCACCTGGGCGCAGACCTACCGTTTCGTGGTGCTGCCGCAGGCGAGCCGCAACGTGCTTCCCGACCTCGTCTCGAACACGGTGGAGGTGATCAAGCTCACCTCCATCGCCTCGGTGGTGTCCTTCACCGAGCTTCTCTACGCCGCCGACATGGCGCGCAGCGTGACCTACAACACCTCCCCCATCGTGCTCGCCGCCTTCCTCTACCTCATCGTCCTCTGGCCCATCGTGCGGCTCGTCAGCCGACTCGAGCACCGGCTCGGACACTGAGACCCATCGTCAGGAGACCGTCATGGCCCGCATCGTCACCGTCGCCGCCGCCCAGCTCGGCCCTATCCAGAAGGCCGAGAGCCGCGAGAGCGTCGTCGCCCGCATGATCGCACTGATGCAGGAGGCCAAGTCCAAGGGCGCCACCTTCATCGTCTATCCGGAGCTGGCGCTGACCACCTTCTTCCCGCGCTGGTACGAGGAGGATCGCGCGAAGATGGACCACTGGTTCGAGGCCTCCATGCCGAACGCGGCGACACAACCGCTGTTCGACAAGGCAAAGGCTCTCGGCATGGCGATGAGCTTCGGCTATGCCGAGCTCACCCCCGACGGGCACCATTTCAACACCTCGATCCTCGTCGACAAGGCCGGCACCATCGTCGGCAAGTACCGCAAGACCCACCTGCCGGGGCATGTCGAGTTCGATCCCGAGCGCACCCATCAGCATCTCGAGAAGCGGTATTTCGAGCCCGGCGACACCGGCTTTCCGGTCTGGCGCTTCGAGGGCGGGCTGATGGGCATGGCGATCTGCAACGACCGGCGCTGGCCGGAGACCTACCGGGTCATGGGCCTGCAGGGTGTCGAGATGGTGGTCCTCGGCTTCAACACGCCCTCGGTCAATTCGCAGCGCGCCGGCGAGGGCATGGAGGACCGGCTGTTCCACCACCGCCTGTCCTGCCAGGCGGGTGCCTACCAGAACGCCACCTGGGTCGTCGCCGTCGCCAAGGCGGGCACGGAGGACGGCAATCACCTGATGGGCGGCACGCTGATCGTCGACCCCAACGGCAAGATCGTCGGGGAACTTCCGCACGAGGACGACGGCGTGCTCGTCGTGTCCTGCGATCTCGACGACACCGTCTTCGGCAAGGAGACGATCTTCGACTTCAAGCGCCACCGGCGCATCGAGCACTACGGCCTCATCACCGAGCGTGTCGGAGTCGGCGAGCCTCTGGGACGCTGAGGCCTAGACCCTCAGCTTCTTCAGGTGCTGGATCAGACCGGCGGTGGATGAATCGAGGCCGGAGACGTCCGCGCTGCGGCCCGCGACCAATGGCTCGAGCTGCGTCGCCAGTTCCTTGCCGAGTTCGACGCCCCACTGGTCGAAGGCGTTGATCCCCATGATCGCCGCCATGACGAAGACCTTGTGCTCATAGAGGGCGACGATCATGCCGAGGGTCGCGGGGTCGAGCTTGCGGTAGAGGAAGGTGATCGATGGCCGGTCGCCGGTGAAGACGCGGTGCGGTGCGAGCGCTTCTGCCTCGGCCCGCGACATGTCCCTGGCGATCAGCTGGTCG
>CAZPMD010000049.1:0-17694 GCA_964587395.1 uncultured Hyphomicrobiales bacterium | reverse complement strand
TCCGCCCCTTCATCAGTGCCTGGCTCTGCGCCAGGCAATTGGCGATGAGCAGGTCATGATGCTTGCGGCCGCGCTCGTGCGGCGAGGCCGCGATGAAAAAGTCGGCGGGTACGACTTCGGTACCCTGGTGGAGAAGCTGGAAGAAGGCGTGCTGGCCGTTGGTGCCGGGCTCGCCCCAGATCACCGGGCCGGTGGGCCGTGTCACCGCCTTGCCGGACAGCGCCACGCTCTTGCCGAGGCTCTCCATGTCGAGTTGCTGGAGATGCGCCGGCAGGCGGGCGAGGCGCTGGTCGTAGGGCAGCACCGCGTGGCTGGCATAGCCCCAGACATTGCGGTGCCAGATGCCGAGGAGGCCCATGATGACCGGCATGTTGCGGCCGAGCGGGGCGCTGCGGAAATGCTGGTCGACGCGCTCGGCGCCGGCGAGGAAGGCCGTGAAATGGCGCGGTCCGACGGCGATCATCAGGGAGAGGCCGACCGCCGACCACACCGAATAGCGACCACCGACCCAGTCCCAGAAGCGGAACATGCTGGCCTCCGGAATGCCGAAGGCGTTGACGGCCTTGAGGTTCGTCGACACCGCCGCGAAATGCCGCGCGACCGCCGTATCGCCCAGTGTCTGCGCAACCCAGTTCCGCGCTGTCTCGGCGTTGGTCATGGTCTCAACCGTGGTGAAGGTCTTGGAGACCACCACGAAGAGAGTGCGGGCGGGATCGAGCCCCTTGAGCGTGTCGGCGATATGGGCGCCGTCGACATTGGAGACGAAGCGCACGGCGAGGCCGCGCTTCGCATAGGGCGAGAGGGCCTGCGCAGCCATGGCGGGACCGAGGTCCGAGCCGCCGATGCCGATATTGACCACGGCGGTAAATCGCTTGCCGGTTGCGCCGCGCAGGGCGCCGGAACGGATCGCCTCGGCGAAGGCGAAGCAGCGCTCGCGCTCGGCCGCGACCTCCGGCATGACGTCGCGGCCATCGGTGAGGATAGGCGTGCCCGAGAGGTTGCGCAGCGCCACATGGAGAACGGCGCGGTCCTCCGTCGCGTTGATGCGGTCCCCTGCGAACATGGCGTCCCGCTTGGCCTCGACGCCGGCCGCCCTCGCCAGATCGCCGAGCAGCTTCATCGTGGCCGGGACGACGCGGGTCTTCGACCAGTCCATCAGCATGGGCCCAAGCCTCAGGGAGAGGCGCGAAAAGCGCCTGGGGTCCTCATGGAAGGTCTCGCGCAGCGACATCATCATCAGCGCGCGACGATGGGTCTCGAGGGCCTCGAAGGCGCGGGCGACGGCGTCGGTCATGGCAGGAGGGGTCCCGTGGGCATGCGGCAGAGGGCGCGACCATCGTCGGGCATCATGACCAGATCATGATCGAGACGCCGGCGCGGCGAAAGCCGCAAAGGCGATGACGATCCGCTCGTAGACATGGCGCTTGTAGGGGACGACGAGAGCGGGGATGCTTTCCAGCCGTTCCCAGCGCCAGGCGTCGAATTCCACGGGTTCGCCGGGGGCGACCCCCGTGACATCGATCTCCGAATCGAGGCCGGTAAAGCGCAAGGCGAACCATGTCTGGCTCTGTCCGCGCCAGCGGTTCAACCGATGCGGAGGGCCGGGATAGGGCGGCCAGTCATAGGTCACCTCGCCCTCCATCCTGCCGATGACGACAGCGTTGCGGATGCCGGTCTCCTCGAACAGTTCGCGCCGCGCCGCCGCCTCGACGTCCTCGCCGGGATCGACGCCGCCCTGGGGCATCTGCCATTCGTAGCCGGGCTGGATCACCTCCGGCCCGTCGTCGCCTATGCGCCGGCAGATGAGTACCCGGCCGCGGGCGTCGAACAGGACGACACCGACATTGGGGCGATAGGGGCGCGGATCGTCGGACACGAGAGGCGCCGTCCCTCAGCGCGCGACAAGGGGCGGGAGCTCGGCAGAGGCGAGCTCGGCGGTCGCGTAGAGAACCAGCAGGGCGAGGAGGAACTGCCGGCCGCTGGAGCGGTGCAGCGCATCGCCGGCCAGAACATCCCCGCGCTCCATCAGCCGGACATGTTTGAACCGGCAGGCGAGAGCACCGAGCAGCATCGCGATGACGAGCGCCATCTTGACGATCATCGTCCAGCCATAGCCCGATCCGATCCAGCCCCTGGGCGCGCCAGCAAAGAGGAGGCCGAGGATGGCCCCGCACGCCACGGAGAGGACGGCAAAGACCATGGCATGCCGGGACCAGGCGAGTATCGCCTCGGCGGCGGAACGAGGATCCCGCCGCAGCGCGACGTTGCGCAGGGGCAGAAGGCTGCCGACCCAGAAGGCGGCGGCAAAGATGTGGACGACGCCGAGCGCCAGGACCTCCTGCCGCATACGGTGCCCCTCGCCATGCCCCGACAGCGCGAGACCGATGGCAACCAGAAGCGCACCCGCCGTGCCGATGCCCGCCCCCCAGGTCGCGCGGACCCGCGAAAAGAGCACCAGGAGCAGGCCGGCTCCGACGATGAGCCAGGCCTCACCGAAGGCTGACCGGGCGATCTGCGGATAGAGCTGCCAGCGTGCCATGCCCTCGCGCACGCCCGAAAGCTCGATGGCGCGGAACGGCCAGAGCGCGGCGCCACCGGCAAGGGCCAGCAGCACGAAGACCACGGTCCAGCGTCGCGCGGCCCGGGCCTCGTCGGAGGTCAGGCGCTCGCTGAGAAAGACGAGGAAGAGGGCGGACCCCGCCGCACCGAGGGCGCCGATCGTGGCGACGGCGCGCACGACCACCGCCAGCCCCCGCACCGGATCACCTGCGCCCTGCCAGAATTCGAGAATCATCGCCCGCGCCCCGCCATCAGCTTTGGCGACGGCGGAACCTCCATGCAAGGGCCGCGGTCGCACCGAAGGAGGCGATGGAGATGACGAAGAGCAGCCAGAAGCCGGCGATGGGCCCCGCGGCGTCCAGCACGGCGGCATAGGCGGTGGGCGCGGCGGCCGTGACGATGAGGCCCGGCGTTGCGATGGAGGCGAGGACCGACGCGTAGCCGTGCTTGCCGAAGAGGACGAGCGGCACAGCCCCCTTCACGATGGTGACGAGCCCGAGAGAGATGCCGAACAGGACATTGAAGGCAAAGAAGTAGGGCGTCGCGATGCCGCCGGCCGCGAGAGGCACGAAGGCCAGCACCATGATGCCGGTGGAGATGTTGGCAAAGAGGAAGGGGTCGAGATTGCGACCCCAGATGATTTCCGCGAGGCGGCCGAGCGTCTGGAAGACGCCGCGGAGCGAGGATATCCACACCGCCAGCGCCGCGCCCATGCCCAGCGAAACGACTGCCGGGATGAGGTGGACCGACAGCGCCGTGCTGATGAAGGAGTTCGCCGCCATGGCGATGGTCAGCATCAGCACGGCGAAGGACTTCTGCTCGGCGGGGACCAGCGGCTCGGGATCCGGGTCGGCAGCCCCGTTCCCCTCGGAGCCGCCGATCGGCGCGCCGAAGCGCGGCAGCAGCAGGTGCAGCGGCGTGCAGACGAGCAGCACCGACAGGGCGCAGACCATCCAGGCGCCGCGCCAGCCGATCGCCTCGTTGGCATAGTGGCAGATCGGCCAGAAGATCGAGGACGCGAGCCCGCCGAACAGCGTCAGGACCGAGATGGGGCGGCGCGCCCGCATCCCGTAGATCTCGACCAGGGTGGCGAAGGCGGCGTCGTAGAGGGTGAGCCGGGAGGCCAGGCCGAGGATGATCCATGCAGCAATATAGACAACCGGATCATTCACCTGCGACAGCATGGCGAGACCGATGCCGCCGACGAGCGATCCCATGGTGAGCGTCAGGCGTCCCCCGCGCCGCTGGATGAAGCGCGCCACCGGCTTCGACACGATGCCACCCACCAGAAGTGACAGCGAAAAGCCGGCGAAGATGAAGGTGAAGCTCCAGCCGAGTTCGGCCATCATCGGCTTGGCCAGCACGGAGATGCCATAGAAAATGGTCCCCCAGGAGATGATCTGGGTGATGCCGAGCGTGGTGACGATGAAGGGGAAGGATGCGCGCATGATCAGGCCGGGATGCTGGACGTGGAAGAAGGCCCCGGTCAATCCAGGGCCTTCGCGTTTCAGTCCTGCATTTCCGGAACGCGAACTGCGGCCGGAGCCTTGCCGCAGCAGCCCGCGCCAACGGGTCGTCCTTCATCCATGCGCCGGTCTGTCGAGCAGACGCCGGTCTCGGGCAGGACGAGGCGTAGATCGTCCGCCGCCGCAGCGTCCCCCGCGAGATGTGCCACGATGGAGCGCACCTGCTCGTAGCCGGTCGCCATGAGGAAGGTGGGGGCGCGGCCATAGCTCTTCATGCCGGCGATGAAATAGCCGGTGTCGGGGTGGGACAGAACGGCATGACCGTGTGGCCTCACAGTGCCGCAGGAGTGCAGGTTCGGGTCGATCATCGGCGCCAGCAACGAGGGGCATTCCAGCGCCGGGTCCAGCGACAGGCGCAGTTCCGAGGCCAGTGCGTGATCCGGACGGAAGCCGGTGGCGACGACGAGCTCGTCGACGAGGATGGTCTCGGACCTGTCCGTGACGATGGCGAGCGCGCCGGCCTGCTCGCGCAGCCTGTCGATGCGGATACCGGTGCGCACGTGGACGCGGCCGGACGCCGCCAGTGCCGCCGCTTCGGTCGTCAGCGCCCCGCGGGCGGCCAGCTGATCCTTCTCACCCCCCTCGAAGGAGGTGCCAGTCTGCTCGGAGCGCATGAGCCAGGTGACCGCGGTTCCGGGCGCCTCGGCGGCGAGGCGGTCGAGATCCACGAGGGTGCCGATCGCGGAGTGGCCGGCGCCGAGCACGGCGATGCGGCGCCCGGCGAACCGACCCCGCTCGCGGCCGAGAACGTCGGGCATGGCGTAGGAGATGTGGCGCGCCACGGCCGGGGTGGCCTCTCCCACGGCGCCCAGCGCCCCCGACCGGGACCGGTTCGGTGTGTCCCAGGTCCCGGAAGCGTCGATGACTGCGCTGGCGAGGATCTCGTCCTCGCCGGTGTGGCTGCGAAGCCTGACGACGAAGGGGCGCTCCTGACGGCCCTCGTTCCGCACCTTGTCGGTGCCGGCGCGCGCCACGGCGATCACCTGGCTGCCGGTCCTGAGGGCCGGCGCGATGGCCGGATGGGTCGCCAGCGGCGCGAGATAGCGCGAGATGAGCTCTCCGCCCGTGGGATGCACGTCGCCCGGCGGGCGACGCCACCCCGTCGATACCAGCAGCCGCTCCGCCGCCGGCGCCACGTTGAAGGACCACGGCGAGAAGAGCCGCACATGGGCCCAGTCCGCCATGGCGCTCGCGGCCGTCGGCCCCTTCTCGATGACGATGAACGGCAGGCCGCGCTCGGCAAGTTCGGCGGCGGCGGCGAGGCCAACGGGGCCGGCGCCGATGATGATGACGGGCAAACTCGATGCCATGGCGATCTCCTTCTATTTTTCCGGTTTATTCGAAATTAAGGTCGTGACCAGCTTGTCCGCACGGTCGCTTCAGGCGCATTCCTCGGTTCCGCAGCTCTGCAGGCTGGCATCGGCACAACATTCACTGACGAGGAAGCCGACGAGCTGCTCCATGACGTCGAAATGGGCCCGACAGCGCAGCACCGTCCCCTCGCGCGTCTGGCCGACGAGGCCGCAGGCGCAGAGCTTGGCGAGATGGTGGGAGAGCGTCGAGGCCGGGATACCGATCTCGTCTTGCAGCCTGCCGACAGGCGCACCCGCATGACCCGCCCTCACCAGCGCGCGATAGATCGCGAGGCGTGTCGGATTGCCGAGAGCTTCGAGACGGCTCGCCTGTGTCAGGATGTCCATGATCTCATGCTGGCAGACCTCGGCACCCCCCGTCAATCCGTATTTCCGGAATCTTCGAAATAAAAGATCCCTCCCGGCGCGGCGGCGATGCCTCATCCCACGTCCGGCCGAGATTGCCTGCCTCCTCGCAGGGGCCTACCGTCTCCGGATCCAGGACAACCTGGAAAGGTCGGGCGACACGACACCGGGGAAACGCGATGCCAGGAATTTCAAGACGAACGGCGACACTGGGGCTGGCCTCCGCCGGCCTCCTCGCAACGGGAGCCAGGGCCCAGGGGACCTATCCCGGCAACCAGACGATCCGGATCATCGTGCCCTTCGCGGCAGGCGGAACGACGGATGTGACGGGCCGCACGCTGGCCGAGCGGCTGTCCGTCATGTGGGGCACGAGCGTCATCGTCGAGAATGTGCCGGGCGGGGGAACCAACATCGGCATCGACCGCGTGGCCAAGTCGGCGCCCGACGGCACCACGCTCGGCATCATCGTGCCGTCGCTGGCGATCAATCCCTTCCTGATGGCGCGCATGCCCTACGATCCCGAGAAGGACATCCAGCCGATCTCGCTCACCGTGCGCATTCCCAACCTGCTGGTGGTGCGCAATAACCTGCCGGTCAACTCCGTCGCCGAACTCATCGCCTATCTGAAGGCCAATCCCGGCAAGCTCAACTTCGCATCGGCCGGCGTCGGCTCGACGATCCACCTGTCGGGCGAGATCTTCAAGAAGATGGCGGGCGTCGAGATGACCCACGTGCCCTATCGCGGCGCAGGTCCCGCCGTGAACGATCTGGTCGGCGGCCAGGTCGACCTGATGTTCGCGGACATCCCGACGGTCATCAACCTGGTGCGCGGCGGTCAGTTGAAGGGCCTCGGCGTGACGCTCGGCCAGCGCTATTCGCTGACGCCGGAGTTCCCGTCCATCGCCGAGACCGTGCCGGGCTATGACGTCTTCAGCTATTTCGGCGTCGGCGTGCGGACGGGCACGCCGGAGGCCATCGTCCGCAAGCTGGAGGCGGACTGCATCGCGGTGGCGAAGGACCCGGCGGTGAAGGCGCGGCTCGCGGCGCTGAGCGCCGAGGTGGTCGGATCGACCGCCGCGGAGTTCGCCCAGCTCTATCGGGTCGAGCGGGAGAAGTGGGGCAAGCTCATCACCGAGCTGAAATTGAAGATCGAGTGAGGCAGGCGGCGACCGCCCGAGTCAGCGCGCTCAGCAGCCGTGAAAGCCCGCGCCGGGGATCGGCGCGAGCATCAGAATGCCGAGAAGGCGCGGCGGTCCCGCCGGCTCCATGACGATGGCGGCCCCCTCCGGGAAGGCCTGTCCTCCGACTGGCGCGCCGAACAGCATCATGGCCGGTGTGCGGTGACCGACGAGGATGCGGTTGGTTCCCGCGGGTACCTGTTCCGCCATCAGGCGGCGATGTTCGTCCAGCACCCAGGCGAGGCGCGCGCCGGCATAATCGTCGGCGGTCAGACCGTCGACGACGGCGACATCCGTCGCGCCGAAGGCTTCCTCGGCCGTGTCGCGGGCCCGGTAGACCGGCCCGGCGAGGACCGGGCGCCGGTAGGGAATGGCCAGTTGCCGGAAGGCCTCGCCGATGCGGCGGGACTGCTCGCGGCCGCGGGCCGAGATGTTGCGCTGACCGGCCCGGTCCCCGATGCGATAGGAGACGTCGCAGGGCATGCCCGCCGTGTCGGCATGCCGGAAGAACAGCACCAACCCACCCTGCCGGAGGCGCCCGACCAGCCGCTGGCCCTCCGGGCTGTCGGCGGTGACCGGCGACAGTGCCTGCGCTTCGGCCGGGATGCCGGCGGACAGCAGGGCGAGCAGCGCCGCGACCGCGCCCAGACCGGGCCGACCGCAGAGGAGACATCGCTTCGCCAGGATGCGCACAGGCTGGATCACGGGCTTCCCTCCCCCCCGAACCGGCGCCGGGCAACGCGATGCAGGGTCGCAGCAGCGCTTGCCTTCGCCATCGAAGGCGATAGACAGGATGCTTCGATCAACGGGCGCAGTCGACGCCTGGGTATCCGATCACGGGAGACGTCCATGTTGCGCCTGAAGTCCCTTTCCCTGCGCCTGGCCGGCCTTGGCCTGTTGGCGGCTGCGAGCCTTGCGCTCAGCCCTCGCGCGGCCGAGGCGCAGAGCTATCCCAACCGCCCCATCCGGGCGATCGTGCCCTTCGCCGCAGGCAGCGCCACCGACATCGTCGCCCGCACCTTCGCCGACCAGATGTCGAAGACGCTGGGGCAGAGCATCGTCATCGAGAACCGCCCCGGCGCCAACGGACTGATCGGCGCCGATGCCGTCGCCAAGGCGGCGAATGACGGCTACACGATCCTGATCGGCACCAACTCGACCAATGCCGCCGCGCCGGCGCTGTTCAACAACGTGCCCTTCGACATGCACAAGGACTTCCAGCCGGTGTCCTTCCTGTGCTCGGTGCCGCTGATCGTGGCTGTGGCCAACACGGTGCCGGCCCGCGACCTGCGCGAGCTGATCGACCTCGCCAAGTCGCGCACCGACCTGACTTTTGCCTCGGCCTCCGCCTCGCAGCGTGTCTCCACCGAGATGCTGCTGGCGATGACCGGCATGAAGATGACCCACGTCTTCTACCGCAGTGGACCGAACGCCATGCAGGACCTGATCGCCGGCCGCGTGACCCTGTTCACCGCCGACCTCGGTGTCATGCTGCCCCAGGTGCGTGGCGGCACCGTCAGGGCCCTCGCCGTCACCTCGCAGCAGCGCACCCCGCAGATGCCCGACCTGCCCACCGTCGACGAGGCGGCCGGCACCAAGGGCTACGAGCTCATCGCCTGGTTCGGCATGTTCACGCCGGCCGGCGTGCCCAACGAGGTCGTCACCAAGCTGAACGAGGCCGTGCGCAACGCGGCGGCGAACCCCGAGGTGAAGGCCGCGCTGACGGACCGCCTGGGCATGCTGATCGCGCCCTCCTCGCCGGAGGAGCTCGCGGCCCGCGTCAACGCCGAGGCGGTGAAGTGGGCGGAGGCCGCCCGCGTCGCCGGCATCGAGAAGCAGTGATACGGACCGCGACCCGCGCCGACCTGCCGCGCATCTCGGACATCCGCCTCGCCGTCCGGGAGAACGTGCTCTCCCGGCCGGAGAAGATCGTCGGGGCGGTGGAGTACCTGATCGACCGCCATGCCTTCTGGGTGTTCGACGAGGCGGGAGCCATCCACGGCTTCTCCTCCGCCGATCCCCGCGACGGATCCATCTTCGCGCTGTTCATGGACCAGGCCAGCGAGGGCCGCGGCATCGCCCGCCAGTTGCTCGATGCGGCATGCCGCCATCTTGCGGCCGCCGGACACACCAGGGCCTGGCTGTCGACGGATCCGGGAACCCGCGCCGAGCGGTTCTACCGCCACCAGGGCTGGGCGGAGACCGGCCGCACCGCCGACGGCGAGATCCGTTTCGAGAAGGCGCTGGCCTGACCAGGGCCCTCCCGATGGCGGGCAGGAGGGCGACATGTCTGGCCCGCCGCGCCCCGGGCCGCTAGTGTGATCTCATGACCCGTCACGGCGACGACATCGACCAGGCGATCACGCCGCAGGTGCTCCTGAAGGCCTATGCCTGCGGCATCTTCCCCATGGCCGAGAGTGCCGATGATCCCGGCCTATACTGGGTCGAGCCGGAACGGCGCGGCATCATTCCCCTCGACGGCCTCATCGTGTCCTCGCGCCTTGCACGCACCGTGAAGAGCGGCCGCTTCGAGATCCGCATCGACAGCGATTTCGACGCCGTCATCGATGCCTGCGCCGCCCCGGCAGACGGGCGCGAGAGCACCTGGATCAATGCACGCATCCGCTCGCTCTACGGCGCGCTGTTCCGCATGGGCCATTGCCACACGGTCGAGGCCTGGCGCGACGGACGACTCGTCGGCGGGCTTTATGGGGTCAGCCTCGGCGGCGCCTTCTTCGGCGAGAGCATGTTCCACCGCGAGACCGATGCCTCGAAGGTCGCCCTGGTGCATCTGGTGGCCCGCCTCAAGGCCGACGGCTTCGTCCTGCTCGACACCCAGTTCGTGACGCCGCATCTGGCGACCCTCGGCGCCGTCGAGGTGCCCCGCTCCCGCTACCAGCGCCTCGTCGAGGCGGCAATTCCCGTCCCGGCCCGCTGGACACCGACGCCGCTCGATCCTGCCACCGCCCTCGCCCTGACCAGAAGCCCGACCACATGATCCTCCGCCCCGCCACCGATCAGGACGGTCCGGCCCTTGCCGCACTGATCTCCACGACCTTCGCCGAGTATCCCGGCTGCCTGTTCATCGACGACGAGTTTCCGGAACTTGCGGCGCCGGCCAGCCACTACGCCGCCAGGGGCGGCCGCCTGATCGTCGCCGAAGCCGCCGGGCGGGTCGTCGGATCGCTCGCCGCCACCTTGACGGAGGTGCAGGGCACCGGTGAACTGTTCAAGGTCTATGCGGCGGCCGACCAGCGCGGCTCGGGCCTCGCGCAGCGCCTCTATGCGGAAGGCGAGGACTTCCTCCGCCGGATCGGCGCCCGTGAGATCGTTCTGTGGAGCGACACGCGCTTTGCGCGCGGCCACCGCTTCTACGAGAAGCTCGGCTTCGTGCGGGAGCCGGTGGAGCGCTATCTCGCCGATGCCAGCGCCAGCTGGGAGTTCTTCTTCCGCAAGGTGCTTGCCTAGCCCGCGCTCCGGCTCTTGCGCCCGCCGGACCCCTGCGCATCCGGCGCGACCGCCCTGCGCGCGGCGGGCTGGACCGGCACGCTGCGGGACGAGACAAAGGATCGAGAAACCCGAAGGCACGATGCAGGCTCCCGATTCCCCGCCCTCCCGCTCCGTCCCCTGCACCCTCGCCGGCATGGTCGAGGGCGCCCGGCTGAGCGTGCCGATGCTGCCTGCCGTGCTGGTCTTCGCCGCCGCCGTGGGCGCCGCATCGGCCGAGAAAGGCCTGACGCTCGGCCAGGCCGTGCTGATGAGCTTCTCGGTCTATGCGGGGGCCTCGCAACTCCTCGCCCTGCAGCTCTGGCCGGAGACCTTCACGCTGTCGGCCATCGTCGCCGTGGTCGTCGTCACCACGGCGGTCAACCTGCGCTTCCTGCTGATGGGCGCCTCGCTCCAGCCCTGGCTCTCCCGCGCCCCCGCGGGTCCTGTTCATCTCGGCCTCGCAGCTCTCACCGACGCCAACTTCGTCATCGGCTCGCGCTACCATGGCCAGGGCGGACAGGACGCCGGGGTTTTCGTCGGCGCCGGCCTGTTCATGTGGGTGATCTGGACGCTGGCAACGATCCCCGGCCACGCCCTCGGTCATCTCCTGACCGACCCCAAGCGCCTCGCCATCGACATGGTGATGCCGCTGACCTTCACGGCCATGTCGGTCGGCCTGTTCCGGCTGAGGCGCGACCGCCTCGCCTGGCCGGTCGCGGCGGGAGTCGCCGTCGTCACGGCGCAGGTCGTCCCCGGCTACTGGTTCATCATCTCGGGCGCCCTCGCCGGGTCGCTCACCGCGGGGATGTTGCGTGCCCGCGGCTGATTGGACAGGCCCGGTCACGGCCATCCTCGCCATGGCGGCGGCGACCTATGTCGTCCGCTTCGCGGGCTACTGGATCATGAACCGCGTGCCGCTGACCCCCTTCCTGCGCGCCGCGCTGGAGGCGCTGCCCGGCGCCATCATCATCGCGACCGTGGTGCCGCTGGCCGCCCGCGGCGGCCTCTCCGCCTGGATCGGCATCGCCGCAGCCGCAGCGGTGATGATCACCGTGCGCAAGGACATCGCGGCTCTGGCGGCCGGCATGGGCGCCGTGGTCCTCGTCAGGGCACTGGGGCTCGCCTGACAGGGCCGACTTGACCCCGATCAAGGCGCGACTACCGTCACCGGCGCATCAAGAAGCCGATTCAGCCAGAGGTACTGCAGCATGACGACTCTCCCCCGGGGCTTCCACCGCATCCGTCTCAACATGGCGCGCTCGCCCGGCTATCCGGAGGGTTCCAAGCTGCACGGCTACGAATTCGTGGCGCCGCTCGACGCGGCCGGACGCATCGACCTGGCGGCCTGGAAGGAGCACCGCGCCCTGTGCAAGGTCCGGCGCTTCTGGCAGGGCGAGGAAGACCAGCACGGCCTGCTCGTCCACAAGCCGGGAGGACAGAAGGGCGCCACCTGGACCTTCGACTACGATCCGAACGCGGACGACGACGACGAGGCCGGCTTCCGCTTCGGCGATCACGCCTTCCAGATCGGCGAGTATGTCTCGATCCGCGACGAGGACGGCGACATGCAGACCTTCGTCGTCACCTCGACGGACGCCGTCTGATCGTCACGCCAGCGCCGCGGCGAGGGTCTCGTAGAGCGGATTGTCGCGCGAGAAGACATAGTCGAGCTCGGTGACCGACACCGTCTCCGCACCGCGGTCCCGGAGGAAGCGTGCGAGGCCGAACAGCGCCTTGGGCGGGCAGTGCAGCGTCAGCATGCCCGACGAGGTCGGTCCGCCGAAGGGCGCCTCGACACCGAACCGGGCGCGGGCCTCGTCCAGCAGGGCGGCGTCGGCAGAAGCGAAGCGCGTCCGCACCTCCTTCACACGCCGTGCCCGGGCCTGGGACTCGATCCGGTCGAGCATGTCGCGGGCACAGTCGCGCGCCGCCTCGCTCCAGGTGGCCGTCCGCGAGGCGACGAGATGCGCCTCCGACTTCATGATCACTCCATCGTCCAGCACCTTCAGGGCATTGGCGGCAAGCGTCGCGCCCGTCGTGGTGATGTCGACGATGAGTTCCGCCGCGCCGGCGGCCGGCGCGCCTTCGGTGGCGCCCGCGGATTCGACGATGCGGTAGTCGGCGATACCGTGGCGGTCGAAGAAGGCGCGGGTGAGGTTCAGGTACTTGGTGGCGACGCGCATGCGCGAACGGTGGCGGGCGCGATACTGGCTCGCCACGTCGTCGAGATCGGCCATGGTCGAGACGTCGATCCACGCCTGCGGCACGGCGACGACGACATCGGCGCGCGAGAAGCCGAGGGGTGTCAGCGAGACGAGGCGATCCTCCGGCTCGGGCGTCGCCTCATGCATCAGGTCGAGGCCAGTGAGGCCGAGATGCACCGTGCCGGCCGCGAGCTCCTTCGCGATGTCCGAGGCCGAGAGGAAGGCGACCTCGACCTGGTCGAGGCCCGGAATGGTGCCGCGATAGTCGCGGGCGCCGCGGCCCTGCACCGGCTTGAGGCCGGACCGCTCGAGAAACCCCTGGGCTGACTCAAGGATGCGGCCCTTGGAGGGAATGGCGAAGACGAGCGATGCGTCGGTCATGCGCGGCCTCCCGCCACGGCGAGGCGCTCCACCCAGAAGGCGCAGCCAACTGCGGGCAGCTTGAGATCGAGCCCGAGCTTGGCGGTCATCATGTCGGTGAGCCGGTCATAGCGGCCGCCGCCGACCAGCGGCCGGCTCTCGCGGCCCGAGCCGTCATGGATCTCGAAGACGAGGCCGGTGTAGTAGTCGACATCACGGCCGAAGCGGGTGGTGAAGCGGGTCTTCGCGAGATCGACGCCGGCCGCCGCCAGCAAGGCGTTGCGGCGCGCAAGTCGGTCGATGGCCTCGCCCATGGCAAGCCCCGATGCGGCGGCGAGGTCGCGGATCTGCGTCTCGGCCGAGGCGGCGTCGGTGTCGATGGCGAGCACCTTCTCGACCACCGCGACCTTGTCGGCGCCGAGGCCACCGGTGCCGAGGGCCGACTGTTCGAGGAAGCGTTCGGCGACATCCGCGGCAGAGCGGCCGCCGACCGTGGTGATGCCGGCGATCGACAGGAGGTCGGTGACGAGGGCACGGGCGGCCTTCGGGTCGGAACCCTCGAGCGCCGCCAGCAGCCCGGCATGGGTCGGGCCGGTGCGCGCGGGTTCGGCAAGGCGTTTCAGATCGCCCTCCAGCATGCCGGAGCGGCGGAAATCCTTGGCGAGGCGCCGCCGCCACGCCGGCGGCAGGTCGAGCGCGGCGACCAGCGCCATGAAGATCGAGACGTCGCCGATGGAAAGCGCCAGCGGGCCGTCGGTGTAGAGCCGCGCGCCCTCGAGGGCGAGCGCCACGACCTCGGCCTCCGCTGCCTCGCGGTCGGCCCTGCCGAGGAGCTCGATGCCTGCCTGGTTGAATTCGCCCGCCATGCCGGGGCGGTGGCGGAAGACGGGGCCGAGATAGGAATAGGCGGCTGCCTCCCCGGCCCGCGGGCCTTCCAGATGCGCCTGGACCACGGGGATCGTGTAGTCCGGCCTGAGGCACAGCTCGTTGCCCTCGGCATCACTGGTCAGGAAAAGGCGGCGGGCGAGCGCTTCGCCGACGAGGTCGCGGACGAGGTCGGCGGCGATCAGCAGCGGCGGCTCAGCGCGCGCGAAGCCGGCTGCGCCGAGTAGCTCGGCGAGGCGAAGGTCAAGTGCGGACAGGGCGCGCGTCATGCGGTGTTCCGGGTGCGGCGGATGGCAGGACCGTTGAAAATGCCCCGCCGGCCAAGCCTCTAGCCTTCCCGCGGCGCGAGGTCGAGCCCCTGATCCCAATAGGGCACGGGCCCATAAAGCCCGGCGAGCCAGTCGACGAAGACGCGGACCTTCTGCGGCAGGAAGCGGCGGGTGGGATAGACGGCGTGGACGGCGACACGCCGCGAGGCGCGCCATTGCGGAAGCACGACCTCCAGCCGGCCGTCCTGCAGTTCCGGTCCGACGTCCCAGGTGGAGCGCAGCGCGATGCCGATGCCGGCCAGCACCGCCTCGCGGATGACCTCCGAGGAGTTGGTGCGCAGCGGCCCATGCAGGCGGACGACCTGCAGCCCGTCGGGGCCTTCCAGCCGCCAGATGTCGGAGTTGTGCGAGAGGAGCGCGTGCCCGGCGAGATCACCCAGCGTTGCCGGCCGGCCATGGGCCGCGAGATAGCCGGGCGTCGCAACGAGGAGCCGGTGATTGGGGGCGAGGCGGCGGGCGACGAAGGAGGAATCGTCGAGCTCACCGATGCGGATCGCCACGTCATAGCCTTCGGCGACGATGTCGACGAAGCTGTCGGAGAGTTCAAGGTGGACGACGAGATCGGGATTGGCGGCGAGGAACGGGCGCAGGTGCGGGGCGATGTGCAGCCGACCGAAGGAGGTGGGCGCGGAAACACGGAGAGTGCCGCGCGCCAGGTTGGACCGCCGGGTAACGAAGGTCTCCGCCTCGTCGATGGAGGCGAGGATGGCGACGACGCGCTCGTAATAGCCCTGCCCCGCCTCGGTGAGCGACAACTGCCGCGTCGTCCGCTGCAGGAGCCGGGTGCCGAGCCGCTCCTCCAGCCGCTTGATGCGCTTGGAGATCACCGCCGGCGACAGGCCCATCTCGCGCCCCGCCGCCGACATGCTACCCGCGGTGACGACCCGTGCGAAGACTTCGAGATCGGCGAGCGGCGTCAAAAGCTTCCCCCTATTATTTCCGCGTTGGAAACAATCTTGACCTGAGCAGAACCATTTCGCCAGAGGGGAACCCGCGTATAGTCGCGTGAAATCATTCCGTCCGGCTCCCCGGGGGCCGGAACCCGGGGAGGACGTCATGGCCATTGCCTTTCCAGCGCCGCGCAGCGACGTGCTGGCGAAGCGCGACCGCGTCATCGCCGCGCTGCAGGCGATCGTGCCCGGAGAGGGCGTGATCACCGAAGAGAACGAGCGGCGCGCCTTCGAGACAGATGCGCTCACCTCCTACCGGCGGCTGCCCATGGTGGTGGTGCTGCCCGAGACGACGGAACAGGTCGCTGCGATCCTCGCCTTCTGCCATGCCGAGGGCGTGCCGGTGGTGGCGCGCGGGGCCGGGACGTCGCTGTGCGGCGGCTCGATCCCGCAGGAGGACGCCGTGGTGCTCGGTGTCGCCAAGATGAACCGGGTGCTGGACGTCAACTTCGCCGACCGCACCATGCGGGTGCAGGCCGGTATCACCAATCTGGCGATCTCGGGCGAGGTCGCCCATGCCGGCTTCTTCTATGCCCCCGATCCGTCGAGCCAACTCGCCTGCACCATCGCCGGCAATGTCGCGATGAACTCCGGTGGTGCCCACTGTCTCAAGTATGGCGTCACGGCCAACAACATCCTCGGGCTGAAGCTGGTGACCGTGGAGGGCGACATCGTCGAGATCGGCGGCGGGGCGCTGGACTCGCCCGGCTACGACCTGATCGGCCTGCTGGTCGGCTCGGAGGGCCAGCTCGGGGTGGTGACGGAGGTGACCGTCCGCATCCTCCGGCAGGCGGAGGGAGCGCGGCCGGTGCTGTTCGGCTTCCGCGAGATCGCCCAGGCCGGCCAGACGGTGTCGGACATCATCGGCGCCGGAATCATCCCGGTCGCCATCGAGTACATGGACCGCGAGGCGATCCACATCTGCGAGGCCTTCGCCAAGGCCGGCTATCCCCTCGACGTGGAGGCCATGCTGATCATCGAGGTGGAGGGCTCGGAGGCCGAGATGGAAGCCATGCTGGCGCGGATCGTCGCGATCGCCCGCCGGCACGACGTGGCGACGGTCAAGGAATCGAAGTCGGCCATGGAGACGGCGGCGATCTGGAAGGGCCGCAAGTCCGCCTTCGGCGCCACGGGCCGCGTCGCCGACTATATCTGCATGGACGGGACGATTCCGACGGGTCGCCTGCCGGATGTGCTCGCGGGCATCGACCGCATCGTCCAGGGCTATGGCCTGCGCGTCGCCAATGTCTTCCATGCCGGCGACGGCAACCTCCACCCGCTCGTCATGTTCAACGTCAACGACCCCGCCGAGCAGGTGAAGGCGGAGCATGCGGGCGAGGACATCCTGAGGCTCTGCGTCCAGCTCGGTGGCTGCCTGACAGGTGAGCACGGCGTCGGCATCGAGAAGCGCGACCTCATGCGCGAACAGTTCACCGAGGTTGACCTGCTGCAGCAGACCCGCATCAAGACGGCGCTCGACCCGAAATGGATCCTCAACCCGGCCAAGGTGTTCCCGCTGGATGCACCGCGGGACGCCGAACCGCGCGAGGCCGCATGACCCTCCACGCTCCCTCCTCCTCCGCCGAACTCGCCGAGGTCGTTGCCGATGCGCGCCGGGCCGGCACGCCGCTCGCGGTCGCGGGCGGCGGAACCCGCTCGGGCCTCGGCCGGCCGGTGCAGGCCGCGGCGACGGTGTCGACAGCGAATCTCTCGGGCATCACGCTCTACGAGCCGGCCGAGCTCGTCATCGCGGCGCAGGCGGGCACGCCGCTGCGCGAGGTGACGGATGCACTCGCGGCCAAGGGCCAGCGGCTGCCTTTCGAGCCGATGGACCACCGCCGGCTCTATCGAACCAACGGCGAACCGACCGTCGGCGGCGTTGCCGCCGCCAATGTCTCGGGACCGGCGCGCATCAATCTCGGCGCCGCCCGCGATTCGATGATCGGGCTGAAATTCGTCAACGGCCTCGGCGAGGAGGTGAAGTCCGGCGGCCGCGTGATGAAGAACGTCACCGGCCTCGATCTGGTGAAGGCGCTGGCGGGGTCCCTCGGCACCCTCGCCGTGTTCCACGAGGTGTGTTTCAAGGTGCTGCCGAAGGCGGAGGGCGAGCGGACGCTGGTGCTGTCCGGCCTGTCCATCCCGCGCGCCGTGGAGGCACTGTCGGCGGCGCTCGGCTCGCCCTTCGAGCCGACGGGCGCGGCCCATGTCCCCGGCGCGGCGCGCACGCTGATCCGCATCGAGGGCTTCGCCGCCTCGCTCACCTACCGGACCGATGCCCTCACCCGCCTGCTGGCGCCTTTCGGTGTGGTCGAGACGATGGAGGCCGCCACCTCCGAAGCGCTCTGGGCCGACGTCCGCGACGCCGCGATGTTCGCCGCGACGGACGAGGCTGTCTGGCGCATGTCCGTGCCGCCGAGCGGCGCTCCCGGCCTCGCCGGGGCCCTGGCGCCGCTGGTTCCTCGCCTGCTCATGGACTGGGGCGGCGGCCTCGTCTGG
>CAZPMD010000048.1:9532-30352 GCA_964587395.1 uncultured Hyphomicrobiales bacterium | reverse complement strand
CCGGTCTGGGCGCGGCCGAGGATGAGCGCGTGCACGTCGTGGGCGCCCTCGTAGGTGTTGACCGTCTCGAGGTTCACCATGTGGCGGATGACGTGGTACTCGGCCGAGATGCCGTTGCCGCCGTGCATGTCGCGGGCCATGCGGGCGATGTCGAGGGCCTTGCCGCAGTTGTTGCGCTTCATCAGCGAAATGGCCGGCGGCGCGAAATTGTGGTCCTCCATCAGCCGGCCGAGGCGCAGCGCGCCGTGCAGGCCCAGCGTGATCTCGGTCTGCATGTCGGCGAGCTTCTTCTGCACGAGCTGGGTGGCGGCCAGCGGCTTGCCGAACTGCTTGCGGTCGAGCGTGTACTGGCGGGCGCGGTGCCAGCAGTCCTCCGCCGCGCCCATGGCGCCCCAGGCGATGCCGTAGCGGGCCCGGTTCAGGCAGCCGAAGGGGCCGGACAGGCCCTTGGCGTTCGGCAGCATGTTCTCGGCCGGCACGAAGACGTCATCCAGCACGATCTCGCCGGTGACCGAGGCACGCAGGCTGACCTTGCCTTCGATCTTCGGGGTGGAGAAACCCTTCATGCCGCGCTCGACGATGAAACCGCGGATGGCCTCGTCGGTCTTGGCCCAGACCACCGCGACGTCGGCGATCGGCGAGTTGGTGATCCACATCTTGGATCCCTTGAGCACGTAGCCGCCGTCGACCTTTACCGCACGGGTCTTCATGCCGGCGGGGTCCGAGCCGGCATCGGGCTCGGTCAGGCCGAAGCAGCCGACCCACTCGCCGGATGCGAGCTTCGGCAGATACTTCCTGCGCTGCTCCTCGGAGCCATAGGCGTAGATCGGGTACATCACGAGCGAGGACTGCACCGAGCAGGCCGAGCGGTAGCCGGAATCGACCCGCTCCACCTCGCGGGCGATGAGGCCGTAGGCGACATAGCCGAGGTCGGCGCCGCCATACTCGGAGGGGATGGTCGAGCCGAGCAGGCCGAGCTCGCCCATCTCGCTCATGATCTCGCGGTCGAAGCGCTCGTCGAGGAAGGCCGAGGTGACACGCGGCAGCAGCTTCTCCTGGCAGTAGGTGCGGGCCGTCTCCTGCACCATCCGCTCTTCTTCCGTGAGAAGGCCATCGAGGTTCAGCGGATCTTCCCAGTTGAACTCCTCACTGTCCTTCACATAGGAGCCGGAAGCGGGGGTGAGCGAGGCGACGGCCATGGCGATGATCCTCAAGCGAATGATGGGGCTGTCTTAGGCCAAAGGCCCGACAGCGCCAAGCACCCGATGGTCATACCCTTCCTGCCGCTGCCGCGGGATGCGGCATGGTCACAAGGCGCGCCAGGGGAGACGCGACGGAGACCAGCGCCGAGGCCGCGAAGGCGGCCGCGACGAGCACGATCGCAGCCTCGAGGCCGAAGACCTGCGCCACGCCGCCGCTGGCGAGGGCGCCGATGGGCCTGATGCCGTAGATCGCCACCTGGATGGTGGCGGTGACCCGTCCCATCAGCGCCGGCGGAGTGACGATCTGGCGCACCGAGGTCTGCATCACCAGCCAGAGCATGGGGCCGAAGCCGATGAGGCCGAAGGCGAGGGCGGCCATGGCGAGGCCGCCGATCTGCGGCGACAGCGCCATCAGGATGGCGCCGAGGGCTGACGACAGCGGGCCGAAGAGCAGTACGGCGCGCGGTTGCACCCGGGCGAAGATGAAGGGCGCTGCGGCCGCGCCCGCGATCATGCCGAGGCCGTTGACTCCCTGGGCGAGGCCAGCGCCGGCCGCGTCGGTGCCGAGGCGGGCGAGGGCGAAGGGCACGAAGACCGCGAGCAGGGCGATGAAGGCAAAGTTCCAGAAGATGGCGCAGAGGCCGATGGCGCGGAGCAGGGGATCGGCGGCGACGAAGCGTGCACCCTCTGCAATGGCGGCGAGGAGCGGCGGCTTCGCGGCCGGCGTGGTGGCAGGCGCCGGCGGCCGCAGCGTTGTGGCGCACAGGAGAGCACCGAGGACCAGGAGCGCGGCAAGCGCGTAGCCCGCCAGCGGCGAGACGCGGGTGGCGAGGAAGCCGACGATGAAGGGCGCCGTGGCGCTGGCGATGGCCCGCGCGAGTTCGATCCTCGCATTGGCGGGCGGAAGACCTGCGGCGGCGACGATCTGCGGCATCAGTCCGATCTGGACAAGGACGAAGGTGACGGTGCCCGCGGCGGCAAGGAAGGCGGCGATGCCGAGCAGGACCGGGTTCTGCATCGCGGCCGCGAAGACCGCGCCGATGGCGGCGACCAGGCCGAGCGTGAGGGCGATGAGCAGCACCCGGCGCTTCGGCAGCCGGTCGACGACGACGCCTGCCGGCAGCGACACGAGGAGCCAGGCGGCGGTCTGCGCCGCGACCAGCGCGCCGACGAGGCCGGGACCGGCGCCCATGACGAGCACCGCCGTGACCGGCAGGGCAGCCAGCGCGATCTGGTCGGCGGCCTGCACGAGGCCGGCGGTGGCGAAGAGGCGCGCGAAGGCGGAAGGCGAGCGGCCGGCGGGCGTATCGGTCATGGCAGGGTCTCCTGCCCGAGACCTGTCACGCGTCGCCCTGGGCCGACACCCGTTTTCTCCACCCGATTTCTGCGATGGCCTGCCGACCTGCCCGGGGCACGTCGTTCCCCGGGGCAGGTTGCTACGGCGCGCGCTCCATGATCAGCAGCCGGCCGCCCTCTTCCGGTGCCTTGGCGAAGCCTGACGGCGTCTGGACGAACCTCAGGCTGGCGCCGTCCGTCCCGTAGAGCACCAGCTTGAGCATCTCCATCCGCCAGGACACGAGCTTCAGGCGCGTGACGGCGCTCTGGCAGCCCTGGGCGGTGATCCTCACGGCGAAGCTCTCCTCGCCGCCCGGTGGCGGCCGGTTGAGCAACTGGATGCGGCAGACCACCTCGCCATCCGGCCGCTTCAGCACCCATGAGCCGAAGGCCTCGCTCGGCATGGGGAGGCGCGTCACGTGGTCTGGTGCCCGCAGCAGCGCGAAACCGGGGGAGGGCTCGCTGGCGGTGTAGGAGGCATCCTCGCTCTCATGGAACGACAGGACGTTGCGCCGCGCCGCATTGATCAGGTGCAGGCCGTCGGTGGGGTTCCACGCAGTGACTTCGGAGAGGCGTGGCAGCAGCCGCGGGCAGTCGGGGGCGAGCGACAGCCCATAGCCGCCGATGGTCGTCGATGTCGACAGCGTGACGCGGCAGCCGGGCTGGCCGTTCATGGGGGCGAGGAGCCAGGAGCCCGCCATGGCGCGCAGGATTGCCGGATCAATGCCCTGCGCACCCGCCGGGATGGTGAATGTCAGAACGAGGAAGACGAGCGCGGCGCGGATCATGTGCCCATGATCGCACGCTGCGCCCGGACTGTCAGGCCACCCGGGCGAACTGGAAGTGGCGGCCGGGAGCCGCCTCGAACAGGGCCTTGGTATAGCTGTGCTGGGGATTGGCGAAGATGTCGGCCGTCTTGCCGTGCTCCACCACGACGCCGTTCTGCATCACCGCGATGCGGTCGCAGATCTGTGCGGCGACGCGCAGGTCGTGGGTGATGAACAGCACCGCGAGATCGAACTTCTTGCGGACGTCGTCGAGGAGGTCCAGGACCTGAGCCTGCACCGACACGTCGAGGGCGGAGACCGCCTCGTCGGCGATGAGGATCTCCGGCTCCATGGCCAGCGCCCTCGCGATGCAGATGCGCTGGCGCTGCCCGCCGGAGAACTGGTGTGGGTAGCGGTCCAGGGCATCGGGCGACAGCCCCACCAGGTTCATGAGGTCGCGCGCCTTGGCGATGGCGTCGGCCTCGCTCTGCCCGAAATTGATCGGTCCCTCGATGATCGAGGCGCCGACGGAGCGGCGCGGATTGAGCGAGCGGTAGGGGTCCTGGAAGACGATCTGGCAGTGCTTGCGGTGTGGCCTGAGCTGGCGCTCCGGCAGCTTGGCGATGTCGATGTTGCTGACGACGATGCCACCCGAGGTCGGCTCGATGAGGCGGGCGATGCAGCGCGCGACCGTCGACTTGCCGGAGCCGGACTCGCCGACGATGCCCAGCGTCTCGCCGCGGCGGACGCGGATCTCGACGTCGGAGGCGGCGCGCACCTCGCGCTTCTTCTGGAAGAAGCCGCCGCCGCCATAGACCTTGCAGAGCTTCACCGTCTCCAGCGCCACGGCGCCTGTGCGCTCCTCGCGCACCGGGGGGGTGAGCGTCGGCACGGCGTTGATGAGCATCTTGGTGTAGGGGTGCTGCGGCTTGGTCAGCACCTCCGTCGCCGTTCCGGTCTCGACCACGTGACCCTTCTGCATCACCACGACGCGGTGGGCGATCTCCGCCACCACGCCGAAGTCATGGGTGATGAAGAGCACGCCGGTGCCGCGGCGTTCCTGCATCTCGGCGACGAGCTTCAGGATCTGCGCCTGCGTCGTCACGTCGAGAGCGGTGGTCGGCTCGTCGGCGATCAGCAGGGCGGGATCGAGCACGAGCGCCTGCGCGATCATGATGCGCTGGCGCTGTCCGCCGGACAGCTGGTGCGGATAGGCGTCGTACATCTTGCCCGGATCGGGCAGGCGCACCGATTCCATCACCGCCAGCACCTTCTCCTTGCGCTCGGTGGCGCCGAGGTCGGTGTGGATGCGCAGCACCTCGTCGATCTGCTCGCCGCAGGTGACGACCGGGTTGAGCGCGGTCATCGGCTCCTGGAAGATCATCGACATGCGGGTGCCGCGCAGCGCCCGGAGGCGGCTGCCGCTGGCTTGCAGCACATCCTCGCCCTGCAGCAGGATCTCGCCGCCGGTGGCCTTGAGCTGGCCCTTGGGCAGAAGCCCCATGACGGCGTGGGAGGAGACCGACTTGCCCGATCCGGACTCACCGACGACGCAGACGATCTCGCCGGGATAGACCGAGAAGGAGACGCCCTCCACGGCGTTCTTGCGGTCGGCGCCCCTGGGCAGTTCGACCGTCAGGTTCTTGATGTCGAGGATCGGGGCGCTCATCCGCGCTTCTCCATTTTCGGATCGAGCGTGTCGCGAAGCCCGTCGCCGAGCATGTTCACGGCGAGCACCGTGAGGGCGAGGAAGATGCCCGGATAGAGGATGTTGTGGGGGAAGATGCGGAAGAGCTGGCGCCCCTCGGCCATGATGTTGCCCCAGGTCGGCACGTCCGGCGGGATGCCGATGCCGAGGAAGGACAGGATGGCCTCGACCAGGATCGCCGAGGCGCAGATGAAGGTGCCCTGGACGATGAGCGGCGCCACCGTGTTGGGGAGAATATGGCGGATGATCAGCTTGATGGTCGGCGTGCCCGACATCACCGCCGCCTCGACATAGGGCTCCTCGCGCACCGACAACACGACCGATCGCACCAGGCGCACGACGCGCGGCACCTCCGGCACGACGATGGCAATGATGACGGATAGCAGGCCGGCACGGGACAGCGACACCACCGCGATGGCGAGCAGGATGGCCGGAATGGCCATCAGTCCATCCATGATGCGCATGACGATGCCGTCCAGCCAGCGGACGTAGCCGGCGGCCATGCCGATGACCAGGCCGATGCTGACCGACAGGATCGCCACGGCGACGCCGATGAAGATCGACACGCGCGCGCCGTAGATGACGCGCGAGAAGACGTCACGGCCGAGCGTGTCGGTTCCCATGTAGTGCTTCACCGTCGCACGGGTTCCGTCGTCGAGCCGCATGGTGCTTTCCGCCATGGGGAAGCGGTTGCGCGCGCCGGGATTGATGGCGGTCGGATCGGAGGTGGCGATCAGCGGCGCGATCAGACCGATGAACACCATGACCAGCACGATGGACAGGCCGATGACGACGGAGGTGTTGCGGAAGAGCTTGCGCCAGACCGTCGGCTTGGCGGGTGCGGCGACCGGCGCGTCAGCGGCCGGCAGCGGTTCGGAGGAGGCGGGGGCGGTCAATAGCGGATCCTCGGATCGAAGATCGTGTAGGACAGATCGACGAGCAGGTTGATCAGAACATAGACGAAGGAAAAGGCGAGGATGATCGCCTGGATGACGGGGAAGTCACGGGCGAGCACGGCGTCGACGGTCAGGCGGCCGAGGCCGGGGATCGAATAGACGCTCTCGGTGACCACGACGCCGCCGATCAGCAGCGCGACGCCGATGCCCACCACGGTGACGATCGGCACGGCTGCGTTCTTCAGCGCATGCTGGAACAGCACCTTCACCTCCGTCTGCCCCTTGGCGCGGGCGGTGCGGATATAGTCCTCGGACAGCACCTCCAGCACGCTGGTGCGGGTCATGCGGGCGATCAGCGCCACATAGATGACGGAGAGCGTGCAGGCCGGCAGGACGAGGCTGCGGAACCACGGCCAGAGGCCGTTGCCGATGCGCTGATAGCCCTGGACCGGGAACCAGCCGAGCTTGATGGCGAAGACGTAGATCAGGAGATAGCCGATCACGAAGACCGGCACGGAGAAGCCGATCACCGAGAAGCCCATCACGATGCGGTCGATCCAGGTCCCCTGCTTGTAGGCGGCGATGACGCCCAGCGGGATGGCGATCAGCACGGCGAGGACGATGGTCAGGAAGGCCAGCGACAGGGTCGGCTCGATGCGCTCCGAGATCAGCTCGAACACCGTCTTGCGGAAGAAGAAGCTCTCGCCGAGCTCACCGCGCAGCAGCCCGCCGAGCCAGATGAAGAACTGCTGGAGAATGGGCTGCTCGAGACCGAGCTTGGTGCGGATGTCGAGGATCTGCTGGGTGGTGGCATTGTCGCCGGCGATGATCGCGGCGGGGTCGCCCGGGGTCAGTCGCAGCATCAGGAACACCATCACGGCGACGGTGAACAATACGGGGACGGTCGCCGCGAGGCGTCGGAGAATATAGGACAACATTGGATTTTAGGCCTGACTGCAATGAGAAGGCGGCGGCCGGGATGACCCGGCCGCCGGTCGTCAATTCCTCACGCGCCGCGGCCCTTCTCGATGTTCCAGAACACCGGAGCGGGGGCCTCGAGCCAGCCCGAGATGTTCCTGCGGTGGGCGCCCGGCGAGTACCACTGACCCAGATGGATGTGCGTCGGGGCTTCCGACACGCGGCGCTGGACCGCCTCGGCGATCTGCTTCTGCTCGGCCGCCGTGTTGGCGCGGGCAAAGCGGGCGCGCAGCGCCTCGATCTCCGGATCGGTCGGCCAGCCGAAGGCGGCCCTGTCGCCGGAGGCATTGAAGAAGCCGGCCATGACCGGGTTGAGGATGTCGGCCGCCACCCACGAGGTCAGCATGGCGCTCCAGCCGCCCTGGGTCGGCGGGTCGCGCTTGACGCGGCGGGCAACGACCGTCTGCCAGTCCATGGACTGCATGTCGACGACGAAGCCGGCGCGCTCGAGGAGCGACTTGGCGACGGGGGCGAGGTTGGTGAGCACCTGCAGGTCGGTGGAGTGCAGCAGCACGACCGGCTCGCGGTTGTAACCGGCTTCCTGGAGGAGCTGGCGGGCCTTGGCGAAGTTGGATTCCAGCTTGTCTTCCATGCCGGCCATCGTCTCCAGCGGCGAGCCGCAGACGAACATGGCCTTGCAGACCTTGTAGTATTCCGGATCGCCGATGGTCGCCTTCAGGAAGTCCTCCTGGTTCAGCGCATAGAGCACCGCCTGGCGGATCTTCGGGTTGTTGAACGGCGCCGTCGTGTGGTTGAAGCGCATGGTGTACTGGTTGCCCAGCACGTTCCAGTTGAACAGCTTGACGTTGTTGTCCGACTTCAGGAGCGGCAGCAGGTCGTGGCTGGGCGCCTCGATCAGGTCGATCTCGCCGGCCTGCAGGGCGTTGATCGCCTGCTGCTGGTCGGTGATGACGCGCCACTCGACGCGGTCGACCTTGGCGACCTTGCCACCGGCGAGGCCGTCGGCCGGCTCGGAACGCGGCTTGTAGCCTGCGAACTTGGCGTAGACGGCCTTGTCGCCCGGCTTCCACTCGTCGCGGACGAACATGAACGGGCCCGACCCGATGAACTCGGTGATCTGGGTGTTCGGGTCCGTCTCGGCGACGCGCTTCGGCATCATGAAGGGCACGTTCGACGACGGCTTGCCGAGCGCGAAGAGCAGGAGGCCGGTGGCTTCCTTCAGCTTGATCTCGAAGGTCTTGGGATCCTTCGCGTCCATCGATCCGATGAAGCCCATGACGGTCTGGCCGAGCGGGTCGCGGGCGGCCCAGCGGCGGATCGAGGGGATGATGTCGGCCGAGGTCACCGGCGTGTTGTCGTGCCACATGAGGCCGTCACGCAGGGTGAAGGTATAGGTCAGCTTGTCGTCGCTGACGGTGTACTTGTCGACCATCTGCGGCTGCACCTGACCCTTGGAGTCGAGCGCGAACAGCGTGTCGTAGATCATGTAGCCGTAGTTGCGGACGATGTAGGCGGTCGTCCAGATCGGATCGATGATGCGCAGATCCGAGTGCATCACGACGCGCAGGACGTTGGCCGAACCCTGGGCGGAGGCGCCCGTGGAACTTGCCAGCGCACCTGCGGCGGCGGCGCCGGCCATCATGGTGCGGCGGGACAATTTGACGGATTTCATGACGACTCTCCCCTGGAACTCCGCAGCCGGGTTCGACCCGTGATCGACCCCTGGCCGCGAGAAGTGCGGATCAGACGATGCTTGGTCGAGCGGTGTCAATCCCGTTGCGCAGGCAACTGACGCGCAAAAACCAAGCAGACGGCTGCGGCTTAGGCGCGGGCATGCGACATCGGGACGCGCGCGAAGGGCCGCTCGGATTCGAAGGCCCGCATGGCCCTGAGGACGAGGGCTTCCTGGCGCTTCCAGCCGACGATCTGCAGGCCCATCGGAAGACCGTCGGCATCAAGGCCGCAAGGCACGGTCCCCGCCGGCTGCTGGGTGACGTTGAACGGCGGCGTGTAGGGGCACCAGTCGGTCCACAGCGGGCCCCATTCCGGCTGCCCGGCAAAGCCGGCGGGCGGCAGGTCGGCACCGAGCGGAATGGCGCCCGTCGGCATGGTCGGCGTGATGAGCAGGTCGTAGCGCTCGTGGAACTCCGCCATCGCGATCACGGTCTTGGTGCGCCGGTAGAGAAGGGCGTCGATCAGTTGGGCCGCCGAGAAGCGTGAGCCGGTCTCGGCGCAGCCGACGAGGCCGGGGTCCATCGCCTTGCGCTGCTCCGGGCCGAAGGACGACAGCGCCAGCGCCGCGCCGGCGTTCCAGATGTCCCAGGCGATCGGCGCCGGGTCCTCGATGGGTGGATCGACCTCCTCGACGATGGCGCCCATGGCGGCGAAGGTCGCCGCCGCGGCGGCCACGGCCCGCTCCACCTGCGGGTCGAGCTTCTTCACGAAGCCGAGGCGCGGCGAATAGGCGATCCTCAGGCGGCGCACGCCGTCGTCGAGGCCGATGCGGTAGTCCGGGGCCGGGGTATTCCACGCCATGGGGTCGCGGGCATCCGCACCCGACAGGATGGTGAGGAGGGCGGCCACCTCGCGCACGTCGCGGGCGATGGGTCCGAGATGGGCGAGCTCGCCCATGACCGAGATCGGATAGGCCGGGACGCGGCCATAGCTGGCCTTGATGCCGGCGACGCCGCAGAACGCCGCCGGGATGCGGATGGAGCCGAGCCCGTCGGAGCCGAGGTGGAAGCGGCCGATGCCGAGCGCCGCCGCGGCTGCGCCGCCGGAGGTTGATCCGCCGGCCGTGCGCTCCCGGTTCCAGGGATTGCGGGTGTGGCCGGTCAGCGGCGAGGTCGACAGGCCGATCCAGCCGAACTCCGGCATGGTGGTGAGGCCGAGGATGACGAGACCCGCCTCCTTGCAGCGGGCGGTCACCGGCGCGTCGAAGGTCATCGGTGTGGTCGGCACCACCTTCGACCCCTTCATCGACGGCCAGCCGGCCACCGCCATGTTGTCCTTCACCGTCACGCCGACGCCGTCGAAGGGGCTGAGCGGCGCGCCCTTCATCCAGCGGGCCTCCGATTCCCGCGCCCAGCCGAGCGTCCGCTCTCGGTCGATCAGGGAAAAGGCGTTGATGCTGGCCTGACTGGCCTCCGCCCGGTCGAGAGTATCCTTCGCGACCTCGACGGGCGACAGCGTCCGCCGCCGGAAGGCATCGCCGAGGGCAAAGGCGTCGAGCTCGGAGATGGCGGTCGCATAGATGGTCATGGGCAGGCTCCTGCCGCGCAGGCTGCCACGGCCGGGCCCCTGGTTGAAAGGGGCCGGCGCGGGCACCGGTCATGCAGGCCGGCGCCGCCGCCGGCGCCGCAGCGCCTTGATCTCGGCGATGCGTTCCGTGTCCTCCACCTGCAGGTAGCGGCCGCGCTCCAGGATCTCGAGCGTGTACTCCTCGTAAGTCAGGCCGAGCCGGTCGGCCTTCTCCATGCGGAACCGCATGACATCGGCGGAAACGCTCTTCCAGGCCGCCTTGCGGGCGCGCTGCCAGTGCAGGAAGAGGTGGGGGTCGCCCTTGCCCCAGGGAGGCCCCTGGTAGTCGTCGAGGGGCGGTCCGCCATTGTGCCGGGCCTCCGGCGAGGGCGGCGCGGCGGGCGCCGGGGTGGCCCTCGTGCCGATCAGGATTGGTCTCGCCGGGCGGCGCATGACTGCAGGCTCGTTCCTTTTTGATGGAACGATGTTCCACTATCGTGGAATGAATGGCAAGGGCCAATCGACGGGATGCCCGCCGGTGGCACGTGCCGGCGCCGGCCGGGCGTCAGCGGTCCATCAGCGTCGGCAGGACGGTCATCAGGCCGGGGAAGGCCATGGCGATGGCAAGGCCCACGGCCTGCAGCAGGACGAACGGCACGATGCCCCGATAGACCACCCCCATGGAGAGGTGGGGCGGCAGGGTGCCCTTCATGTAGAAGAGCGTGTAGCCGAAGGGCGGCGAGATGTACCCCATCTGGATGGTGATGGCGTAGAGCACGCCGAACCAGATCTCGTCGAAGCCGAGGAACTTCACCACCGGAATGAAGACCGGGACGGTGAGCAGGATGATGCCGATCTCGTCGAGCACGGTCCCGAGGAAGATGAGGATTGCCATCATCACCAGCAGGATGACGATGGGGGCGACGTCGAGCGACTTGATCATGCCGAGCAGCGTGTCGGCCCCGCCGAGGCCGGTGAAGATCGACACATAGGCCTTGGCGCCGATGGTGATCCACAGGATCATCGCCGTCGCCTTCGCCGCGCTCGATCAGCTCGACCGCGTCCTCGATGTCGGCACCTTCTCCAAGACCCTCTCGGCGAGCCTCAGGGCCGGCTACATCGCCGGCCACCGCGACGTCATCCGCTCCCTGACCGACGTGAAGATGCTGACCGTCGTCAACAGCTCCGGTGATGTCGAGCGGCTCATCCACGACCTGATGGCCGAGGGGCACTACCGGCACCATCTCAGGCGCCTCAGGGACCGGGTGGCGCGGGCGAGCGATGCGGCTTCCGACAATCTCGCACGGCTCGGCCTGACGGGCTTCAGTCCACCTTCGGGCGGCTACTATCTGTGGTGCCCGCTTCCCCAGGGCTTCGACGACATGGACCTGACACGCCGCGCGGCCTCGGCCGGAATCTTCATGGCGCCGAGTTCGATCTTCACCCTGGACAGGGTCGGCTATCAGCCGGCGATCCGCGTCAATGTCGCCTATGCCGACGACCGCCGCTTTCTCGACTTCATGCGCGGGGAGCTCGCCTGACAGCCGTGCCGCAACGCCGGTGGAAGCCGACCCCGCAAGCCTGTATCCCGGATGGCGAGGGAACGGGTTTCCACCGACGAGGTCTTTCGACATGCAGCCCGACAACTGGGGCAGCCGTGCCCGCATCGGCATCTTCATTGTCTCGCGGGAGGTTGTGCCGGAGGCCGAATGGTGGGCCATGTGTCCGCCAGGGGTGTCGATCCACGCCGCGCGGGTGGCGGCGCCAGCGCCCTGGGCGAACTGGCGGGCCGACCGAAGCGGTGTCGAACTCGCGCCGGATATGCTGCGCGGCTGCGAGGCCTTTCGCGCCATCGGCCCGACCGTCGCCGTCCTCGCCCATTCCTCCAGCAGCTTCGTCGGCGGCCCCGGCTGGGATGATGCGGTCATCGCGGCCATGGCGGGCAAGCTTTCGCCGGACACCACAGCCACCACCAACGGACTGGATACGCGGCTGGCCCTCGCCCACCTCGGCGTTTCGCGACCCTTCCTCGTGATGCCGGCCTGGATGACCGACAGGCTGATCGAGAGCGCCGTCACCTACTATGCCGCTTTCGGCATCGCCATTCCCGCCGCATCCCGATACGTGCCACCGGCGCCGTGGCGGGACATCGCCCCGCAGCATCTCTATGACCGCGGCATGGCGACCGCACAGGAGACCGACCTGCTGCTCGATCAGGTCTGCCGCGAATGCCCGCCGGAGGCCGACAGCGTGCTGCTGGCCGGAACCGGTTTCCGTTGCTCCCGGATCATCAAGGCGATCGAGGCAAGGCTCGGACGGCCGGTCGTGGCGGCCAACCAGGCAAGCCTGTGGAGGGCTCTCGACATCGCAGGGGTGAAGGCTCCGGTCGCAGGCTACGGCCGCCTGCTGCAAGGCTGATCGAGAGCGCAGCGGCAGTGGCGGGGAGCCCCCGATGCGACACGGACAAGTCTCTGTTCCCGGCGCGCTCGATGTCCCAGGAGGGCGACGACGCGAGTAACGCTCCATCATCCGCGTCACGATGATCCAGGCGAGGGTGTTTGCGGCCTCGCCGGCCGGGAGCACCGACCTGTCGTCTGTGGCGCGGGCGCCGCGGCCCAGCGACCTGTCCGCGAGCATCAGCGGAATTTCGCGCGGGACGCCGCACGGCACCGCTTCCGCAATGGTCTAGCGGCGTGGACCGATCAGCATCGCGCTGTAGGCGGCCGCAAAACCCCCGAAGGCCAGCACCCAGGCAAGGCCCGCCGCTGCGAGCAGGATCATGGAATGTTCGGACAGGAAGGCGGCGGCGATGCGCAGCACCGCCGCCAGGAAAGCCGCCGCATAGATGAGGACAGTCGACGGCGGCGCTGTCAGGGGCCGGCCCGAGTGTCCACGTGTGGCGCGCGTCATGACGGCGAGGGTCATCATGCCGACGGCACCGGTGGTCCAGGCGTGGACCCCCGCCGACCTGGCCGCGACGTCGTCCGCCAGCAGCGCCCAGCCGCCGAGCAGGAAGCCGAGCGGGACGAAGGCGAAGGCGACGTGCAGCACGGTGACGAGCGGTTCCGCCAGGGTCCGCTCGCCGGCCCAGCGCGCGAGGCGAGCGGCCTGGAGCACACCGGCGGCGGTGAGCATCAGACCGGCAGGCAACTCCAGAGCCGTGGCGAGGGGGGCCGCGACCCACGTGGCGAGCGCCAGTCCGGCGACGATCATCGCGACGAGATCGAAGCGGCTGAAGACGGCGGGCTGGCGGCCGGGATTCTCCCGCTTCAGCCAGTTGGTGGTGAAACTCGGGACGATCCGGCCGCCGACGATCATGATCAGCATCAGGATCGCGCTGATCGCCAGCCGGTCGCCGTGAACGGCTCGACCGAAGCGCCAGATCTCGTAGTGGAACAGCGCCTGCGCCACGCCGAGGAGCCCGACCCCGGCCAGGACCTTCAGGTTGCGCCAGTTGCTGCCTGCGATGATCTCCTGCGCGATGATCGCGACGAGCGCCACCGGAAAGGCCAGCACCAGCAACGCCAGCACGAGCGGGTCGACCCAGGCCGACACCGTCATGGCCGCCCGCCCCGCGATCCACAGGGAGAACAGCAGCATCAGCGGTCTGCCGACCACCGGAAGCCGTCCCGTCCAGTTCGGAACAGCCGTCAGCAGGAAGCCTGCAACGATGGCCGGGACATAGCCGAACAGCAGTTCGTGGCCGTGCCAGGCGATGGGCGGGAGGGCGCTGGGAATGGCGACGAGACCGAGGAACCAGGGGACCCAGAGCACGATGAGCAGCGCCGCCAGAACCGCGCCGGAGAAGAAGAAGGGCCTGAACCCGTAGCTGAAGAAGGCCGGGCCTTGCCAGGCACGCAACTGGTCCATCGTCGTGGCCATGGAGAACCTCCCGGGGGTGCGGTCTCGCCTTGGCGGGACGATCCATACTGGCGCCCGCGACGGCCACTAGAATTGATTAATGTCAAATCCACGGCGGGGTGCCTGAGCCATCATGAATAGGATAGTGACCGTCGGACGGTCGCCGGCTTTCATATGTCGGGGCGGTTCATGGGTGAAACGTCGGGCATCGAACTCCTCGCCAGGGTGAGGGCCGTCCTCGGGACGGTCGATCTCGACTGCGCCTGTCGCGAGAAACTGGACGAGGCGCTCAGGCGGTTCGAGGCCCTGGAGCAGCGCCGCGGCCTGCGTGACCTGATTGCCGATGCGCGCGCGCAGTGCGAACAGGTGGCGGCCCTGCTGGACCTGCTCAGGGAACTCGACGAGATTCAGGTGGAGGACACCGACTGCGGGGTCTTCGAGGAGTTGGCGCTTCTGTTCGAGGCCATCGCCACAGCCGCGACACGCGGTGCAGGGGACATGCGCAGATTCCAGGCCTTGCTGGCCGCAGGGGCAGATCGCGAAGCCGCTGGTGTCGCGCGCGCGTCCGCTCCTGTCAGGCCGATCGGGCCCTGAGCCGCCGGAGCCGCAATCCCGTCGTCGTGGAGGTCATGCTGTTTCTCGCCGCATCGCCCTGGCGCCTGCAGGCGTCCGGCACCTGCCGCGTTCCCTTGCCACATCCGGTGAATCACGGAGCGGTCACTAAAGTGACTTGACGGTCACTTTGCTGATGATAGCGTTACATGGGTAACGAGGCGGTCGTCACATGGGCGGGCCGACCGATCCGGGGAGCCTTCGAATGTCGCGATGGGCCAACGCTCTCCCGAACCGCGAGGAGCAGCTCGAGACCAAGCGCAAGGCGATCATCCGCGAGGCCGCGCGGGTGTTCAGCCGTCGCGGCGTCCATGGCACGTCGCTCGATGATGTCGCCGAGCGCCTCGGCGTCACCAAGGCGGCGCTCTATCGCTACGTGCCGAGCAAGCAGGACCTGCTCTATGCCTGCCACGAGGAGGCGATGGAGATCGCCCGCGAGAGCATGGACCGGGGCGAGGCCGAGGGCCGGACGGGGCTCGAGAAGATTCGCATCGGCATGGCGACCTACATGCGCGAGATGATCGGTACCATGGGCGTGCCCGTGCTGATCCTCGAGGAGAATGCCCTCACCGGCGCCCAGGCCGCCGACATCATGGGACGCCGCGACGAGTTCGAGAAGCGGATGCGGCGCCTGGTCGAGGAAGGTATCGCCGACGGCAGCATCCTGCCCGTCAACCCGAAGCTCGCGATCTTCACGCTGCTCGGCGCCGTCCACTGGGTGACCAAGTGGTATTCGCCGGACGGAGCCTGGAGCGCCGACGATGTCGCCGAGGCGCTGATCGAGGTCGCCACCCGGGGGTTTGCCGCCCATCCCGACAGGGAGCTGGCCGCGCGCCTGAACAGATAGCCGCTCACGCGGCGCCATCGGTCTGCGAGCGGACCGCAAGAATCACGGCCAGCCCGGAAAGGGCGGCCAGACGATCAGGGAGAAATGCCGTGAATTTCGATCTCACACCTGACCAGGTGGCGCTGCAGGAGCGCGTCCGCGAGTTTGCGCAGGCGGAGGTTGCGCCGCGGGCCGAACAACTGGACCGCGACGGCGTCTTCCCCACCGATCTGTTTCGCAAGCTCGGCGAACTCGGCGTCATGTCGATCCCGTTCCCCGAGGAATATGGCGGCATGGGCCTCGGCGTGTTCGACGCCGTGCTCGCCATCGAGGAGGTCGCCCGCGCCGACCAGTCGCTGGCCGTCTCGGCCATGGTCTCCATGGCGACCGGCCTCACCGTCGCCCGTTTCGGCACCGAGGAACAGAAGCGCACCTGGCTGCCGGACATCGTCGCCGGCCGGAAGGTCTGCTCCATCGCCGGCACCGAACCGGATGCAGGCAGCGACACGGCCGGCTTCAAGACCCGCGCCACGGCTCTCGGTAACGGACTGTGGTCGCTGAGCGGCGAGAAGGCCTACATCACCAATCCCGGCACCGACATCTCGTCCTTCGCCATCATCCTCGCCATATCGAGCCCGCGCGAGGTGCAGGACAAGAAATTCACCCTGTTCCTCGTGCCCAACGGCACCAAGGGCTACACGCAAGGGGAGAAGTACCGGAAGATGGGCTGGCGCTCGTCCGACACACGCCCGCTCTACCTTGACGACTGCGTGCTGCCGGAAAGCGCCATCGTCGGCAAGGTCAACTCGGGGCGCTGGGTGCTGCACAAGGGCTATCAGGCGGCCAGGCTGTTCCTCGCCGCCTGCTCGCTCGGGCTTGCCCAGGCGAGCTTCGACCACGCGCTCAAATATGCCAAGGAGCGCCAGGCCTTCGGTGCGTCCCTCGGGCGGCTGCAGATGATCCAGGAGATGATCGCCAAGATGGCGCTCAAGGTCGACAGCGCCCGCCTCGTCACCTACCGCGCGGCCTGGGGCGTCGATGCTGGCAAGGACGACATGATGGCGCTGTCCATGGCCAAGCTGCACGCCACCGAGACCGGATCGGAGGTCGCCAACATGGCGATCCAGATCCATGGCGGCTGGGGCTTCATGGATGACTGCCCGCCGTCCCGCTACCTGCGCGACAACCGCATCTGCACCATCGGCGACGGCAGTTCGCAGATCCAGACATTGCTGATCGCACGCGAGTGCGGTCTCGACGTGACGTTCCGCTAAGGGCCCAGAGCCTCAACGACAAGAAGACCAGGACGGGGGCGCGCAGGTCGCGCCACCGCAGGGGGAAGCCATGACCATCGAGGCCATGCCAACCGGCAGGCCGGCGGTGCTGGAGGCGGAGGCTCTCTGCCTCCGCTTCGGAGCCGTCGAGACCCTGAAGTCCGTCTCGCTCACCGTGCTGGAGGGCGAGATCCACGCCGTCATCGGTCCGAACGGCGCCGGCAAGTCGAGCCTGCTGAACTGCTTTTCCGGCTTCTATCGTCCGCAATCCGGCAGCGTGCGCTTCAAGGGCCAGGAAATCTCCGGCCTCGCCCCGCACAGGCGTGCGGAAATGGGCATCAGCCGGACCTTCCAGGGCATCCAGACCTATCCGTCGCTGACGGCGCGCGAGAACATCCTCACCGGCTTCCACATGCGGATGAGGACCGGCCCCTTCTCGGCACTCCTGTGGTGGGGTCCGACGCGGCGCGAGGAGGAGGAGTTCGCGGCGCGCGCCGAAAAGATCATCGAGTTCCTCGAGCTCGAGGAGCAACGCCACACCCATGTCGGCGACATGTCCTACGGTATGCGCAAGCGGGTCGACCTCGGCCGCGCCATGGCGCTCGATCCCGCCATCCTCATCATGGACGAGCCGATGGCCGGCATGAGCAACGAGGAGAAGGAGGATCTGGCCCGCTTCATCCTCGACATCCGGGAGGGGATGGGAATTCCCGTTGTCCTCGTCGAGCACGACATGGAGGTCGTGATGTCGATCTCCGACCGCATCACCGTGATCGATTTCGGCCAGGTCATCGCCTGCGGAACCCCGGAGGAGATCCGCGCTCACCCTGCGGTCATCGACGCCTATCTGGGAGACGCGGCATGAGCGCCCCCCACATCTTCCGCGCCGATCCGCCGGCCGAGGGTCTGCGCAGCTCCGGAGGGCGGACCCTGCCGCAGCTGCTGCGCGACAATGCCGCCGAATTTCCCGAGGCCCCGGCGCTGAAATTCAAGGAAGCCGGCATCTGGCAGAGGCGGAACTGGCGCCAGGTGCTGGACGAGGTGCGGGACGTCGCCCGCGGCTTCGCCGCCATCGGCCTGAGGCGCGGCGAGGTCGTCGCCCTGATCTCCGAGAACACCGCCGAGCAGTTCATCACTGAACTCGCGGTCCAGTCGATCGGCGCCATCACGGTCTGCGTCTATCCCGACGCACCCGCCGACGAACTCCACTACGCGCTGGACCATTCCGGCGCGGTCATGGCGCTCGGCCACGACCAGGAGCAGATCGACAAGATTCTCGCCTGTCTGCCGCGCGTGCCGCGTATCCGCCGCGCGGTCTTCGTCGAGGAGCGGGGTCTCTGGTCCTATGACGATCCGCGCCTCATCTCCTTTGCCCGGCTGATCGAAGGCGGCCAGGAGTTCGAATCTCCCGCCTGGGTCGATGCACGGATCGCCGAGGGGAGGGCGGAGGAGCCGGCTGCCTATTGCTACACGTCGGGAACGACCTCGCGGCCCAAGGCGGCGGTGCTCTCGCACGCCTTCATCCTCGACAACGCGCACCGCCTGATGGGCTCGCTCAATGTCCGGCCCGGCGGCAACTACCTCTCCTACATCTCGCCGGCCTGGGCCGCCGAGCAGTTCTTCGGTATCGCCCTGCCGCTGCTCGCCCCGATGGTGCTGCACTTCGCCGAGAAGCCCGACACGATCCAGCACGACCTGCGCGAGATCGGTCCGGAATTCCTGATGTTCACCCCGCGCCAGTGGGAGATGCAGGCCTCCGGCATCGAGGCCCGCATGATGGCCGCCGGCCGCTGGCGCCAGGCGCTCTATCGCTGGGGGCTGGAGCAGGGACTGAAGAAGGTCCGCGGCGAGGCCGATGGGGTCCTCGGCACGATCAGGTGGCACCTCGCCGACGTGCTGGTCCTCAAGGGCGTGCGCGACCTTCTCGGCCTGACGCAGGCTCGCGCCGTCCTGTCCGGCGGCGCCGGGCTCTCGGCGGAGCTCTTCGAGCGCTTCCGCGCCTTCGGCGTGCCCCTCGGCAACCTCTACGGTTCGACGGAGCTCGGGCTGATCTCCACCCACCGCCCCGGCAGCCGCAATGCCCATTCGCTCGGCAGCCTGATGCCCTCCGACCCCTCCATCGCCCAGCCCATCGAGGCCTGGGTGGACGAGCGCGGCCAGCTGCGCCTGAAGGTGCTCGCCTTCCTCGGCTATCTGAACGATCCCGACGCGACGCGGGAGATGGGATCGGGCGCCGACGGTTTCGAGACGGGCGACGCGGTTCGCATCGACGAGACCGGCGAACTCGTCTTCCTCGACCGGCTGAAGGACCTGCGGCGGCTCAGGGGTGGCCAGTCCTATCCGCCGCAATTCATTGAGAACCACCTCAGGGCCGCCTCCCTCATCCGCGACGCCATCGTCATCGGCGACGAGACGCATGAGCGGGTGGTCGCCCTCATCAACGTCGATTCCGAGATCGCCGGCCGATTCGCCGAGCTGAAGGGCCTCGCCTACGGCACTTTCCCCGAGCTCAGCCAGCTCGCCGAGGTGCGCCGCGAGGTCTCCGAGGCCATCGGCCGGGTCAACCGCCTGCTCGACGCCGGAGCGCGCATCACCGCCTTCGCCAACCTGCCGAAGGAACTCGATGCCGACGAGTCCGAGCTGACCCGGTCGCGCAAGCTGCGCCGTGGCCAGATCCATGACCGCTACAGCGCGATCATCGAGGCTCTCTACGAGGGCCGCGACGAGATCAGGACCGAGATCGAGGTCCGCTATCAGGATGGATCCACCAGCAAGCTGAACGCGCCGGTCGCCATCAACCGCATGGGAGAGCCGGCATGATCAGGCTGCTGCAGATCCTCATCGAGGGCGCCCTCGTCGGGCTCGTCTACGGTCTGGTAGCGATCTCCTTCGTCGTCATCTACCGCGCCTCGCGCATCGTGAACCTGGCGCAGGGCGAGGTGCTGGTCATCGGCGCGCTGCTGCTCTGGTCCTTCACAGCGGGCATGAAGGCCATCGGCTGGGAGGTGCCGCTCGTCATCAGCCTCGCCATGACCCTCGCCGCCTGCATCGGCTTTGGCCTCATCCTCGAGCGCTTCGTCTTCCGCCCGCTGATCAGCCAGCCGGCCTTTGCCATCTTCATGGCGAGTGTCGCCCTGCTCATCATGTTGCGTGGCACGGCCCAGCTCATCTGGACCGCCGATACCCGCGCCTTCCCGGCCATCCTGCCGGAGGGTGCTTTCCACGTCGGCCCCTTCCTCGTCTCGACCCCGCTGGCGCTCGGCGGACTGTTCTCGGTCCTGCTGGCGATCGGCCTCCATGCCTTCTTCACCCGCACCCGGCAGGGACTGCGCCTCGCGGCCGTCGCCGAAGACCACCGCACCGCCATGTCGCTCGGGGTTTCCGTGCGTTCTGCCATCGCCACCGCCTGGATCCTCGGCACGGTCGTCGCCACCGCCGCGGCCATCGTGCTGCTTTCGGGCCGCGTCGTGTCGCTGGAGGTTGCGCACATCGGCTTCAAGGCGCTGCCGGTGGCCCTTCTCGGCGGGCTCGAGTCCATTCGCGGTGCGCCGCTCGCCGGCATCCTCATTGGTGTCGGCGAGGCCCTGGCCATGGCCTATCTCGACCCGCTGACCAACGGCGCCGCCTCCGGTCTCCTTCCCTACGTGGTGATGATCACCGTCCTGCTCGTGCGGCCCCAGGGGCTGTTCGGCTGGAAGCGCATCGAAAGGCTCTGAACGATGCTTCCCACGGGCATTCACTTCGAAAGCTACGCTGCCGAGACCCACGTCCTGAAGACGCGGCGGTCGCAGTTCTGGATGGCGGCGCTGGTCGTCGGCCTTCTCGTCGCGCCCTTCTTCGCCGGCGCCTATCTCACCGGCATCGCCAGCGAGATGTTCATCACGCTGATGGCCGTCTACGGCCTCTACGTCACCGTCGGCATGGCGGGGCAGATCAACATCGCGCAATCCGCCTTCGTCGGTGTCGGCGCCTTCGCCGCCGCCAAGCTCTCCGGCTACGGCGTGCCGGTCTTCCTGGTCATTCCCATCGCGGCCCTGTGCACCGGCCTCGTGTCGATCCTCTTCGCCCTGCCGGCGGCGCGCGTGAAGGGCCTCTACCTGGCGCTCACGACTCTCGCCGCCCAGGCCATGTTTCCGATCGTCATCTACGCCCTGCCGGCC
>CAZPMD010000048.1:3803-9522 GCA_964587395.1 uncultured Hyphomicrobiales bacterium | reverse complement strand
CAGCCGCTGGTCGGCGGCCTCGCCGGCATGCCGGTCGAGCCGCTCAGCCTCTTCGGCTACGACCTCGGCAGTCCCACGCACCTCTATTACTTCACCCTCGCCATCGTCGCGGTGCTGACCGTCTCGGTGTTCCGCCTGCATCACTCCCGCTTCGGCCGGGCCATGATCGCCGTGCGCGACAACGACGTCGCTGCCGAGGTCATGGGCATTCCGGTCCTGCGCGTGAAGGTGATGTCCTTTTTTGTCGGCTCGCTCTTCGCCGGCATCGCCGGGGCCTGCATGGCCTATGTTCTCCAGTTCGTGACAGCCTCGAGCTTCACGCTCTTCGCGTCCGTCTGGTACCTCGGCATGCTCATCGTCGGCGGCCTGCACTCCCCGCTCGGCGCCATTCTCGGGGTGGTCTTCATCACCGTCGTGCAGGAGAGCCTGCACAAGGTCGCCAACACGCTGATGCAGGTGGGCGCCGGCGGCGGCGGCACGCTTTTCGCCCTGACCTCCATCATCCTGGGAGGCTGCATCCTCCTCGCCCTCATCTTCGAACCGCGCGGGCTCGCCCATCGCTGGTCCGTGCTGCGCAACGCGTTTCAGATCTGGCCGTTCCCCCGCAACTGAGCGGGCCGGCGAGACAACAATCCGGGTCGAAACCGGAAAACAGGGAGGAAGACCGATGAAGCTGAGAACCAAGTTGATCGCCGCGGCGGCCTGGCTCGTCGCCAGCCTGCCCGCGACCGCCGCGGAATATGTGATGAGCGTGAGCGCCGATTTCTCGGGGCCTTTCGCCAACGTCATGCCCAACGCCATGTCGGGCGTGAAGACCATCGCCGACTGGTGGAACGAGGAGGTCGGCAAGAAGATCGGCGTCACCGTCAAGCTGTCGATCCACGACATGCGCTACGACGCGGCGGTGATCGCCCGCACCTGGCCGGCGATCCTGCGTTCCGAGAAGCCGATCATGCATCTCGGCTTCGGCTCGCCGGACCTCACCACGCTGATGCGCCGCCTGCCCAACGACAAGGTGCCGATGCTGATCGGCACGGCCATGGTCGGCCTGGTCTGGTCACCGGACGGCTGGCATTACGCCATCCGCCCCACCTACAGCCACGAGTTCGCCGGACTGCTCTCGCGCATGCAGCAGGAGAAGAACCGGGTGCTGAGGATTGCCTCGATCAGCACGCAGAACCAGGCGGGCTTCGTCGACCAGGTCAATGGCCTGCGCCACATGGCGAAGACCTATCCGAACCGCTTCGAGATGCTGGACACGCAGTGGGCCGACACCGCGCCGGTCTCGCTCACCAGCAGTGTGCGCACCATCGTCGGGCAGAACGCCGACGTCATCGTCGTCGGCGGGACGACGGCGCAGGTGCAGGCGACCGCCAATGCGCTGAAGGAACTCGGCGTGCGGATCCCGGTCATCACCTCCACCCACAACGGCCTGACCGAGGCCGCCAAGGGCACGGCGCTGGCCGACATGGAAGGCTTCTACTCCGCCTTCTCCTTCGCGTCTCCGGCGCAGGAGAACCTGCCGATCCGCGACATCTTCAACCGCTATCGCAAGGAAGGCACATGGGGTCTGATCACCGCCCAGTCGGCCGCTCAGGCGCTGCTGGCGTTGCGCGTGCTGGAGCGAGCGGTGGCCAAGGTCGGCCGTGACAACGTCACGGGCGAGGCCATGCGCCAGGCCCTGCTCGACAATGTCTACACCGAGCAGGAGCTCCTCGGCGCGCTGCCGACGCTCGACTTCGACGCCTCGGCGCCGTTCCCGATCGGCGAGATCCGGGCGACCGCCGAGGTGGTCAGGAACGGCCAGATCGTGCCGCTCGGTGGCGGCTGGATCGACGTTCCCGTCATCACCAAGTGGTAAGTCGGAAGAGGCGCTGACATGGGCTTGTCTCTCACCAACGTCGACGTGGTCTATGCCGGGGTCATCCAGGTCCTGCGCTCGGTCAGCATCGAGGTTCCCGATGGCAGCATGGTCGTGCTGCTCGGGTCCAACGGTGCCGGCAAGACGACGACGCTGAAGGCCATCTCCGGCCTGCTCCATGCCGAGCTTGGTGAGGTGACCGCCGGCCAGGTCCTGCTGGACGGTGAGGACATCCGCCACGCGGATGCCTCGGCGATCTTCCGGCGGGGCGTCGTGCAGGTGCTGGAGGGCCGCAAGGTCCTCGAGCACCTGACGGTGGAACAGAACCTGATGGTCGGCGCGCATCTGCGTGCCGACCGCCGGGCGGTGAGGGCCGATCTCGAGCGTGTTTTCGGCTACTTCCCCCGCCTTCCTGACCTGCTGCAGCGGACTGCCGGTTATCTCTCCGGCGGAGAGATGCAGATGATGCTGGTCGGTCGGGCGTTGATGGCCAAGCCCCGCATCCTCATTCTGGACGAGCCCTCCATGGGCCTTGCCCCGATGCTCGTCGAGCAGCTGTTCGAGACCATCGGGCGCATCCGGAAGGAAGAGGGCCTGACCATCCTCATGGTCGAGCAGAACGCCCGCGCCGCGGTGCGCCAGTGCGACTACGGCTACGTCATGGAGGCCGGCCGCATCGTGCTCCACGGCACGCGCGAGCAATTGGAGAGCAACCAGGACGTCAAGGAATTCTACCTCGGCTTCTCGGGCGCCGAGGGTCGCGACCGCTTCCGCAACATCAAGCACTATCGCCGCCGGAAACGATGGCTCGGCTGAGGGTCCTCACCGTCGCCTCCCGCCGCCATTTCCTGCAGCCGACGCCCGACCACAGGCATGAGAACCGATGGCCCAGCTGACAAGCCGATGCAATCCGAACGACCCGCTCTTCCGGGCCAACGCCGAGGCCTATGACGGCTTGCTCGCCGATCTGCACGCCAAGTTCGACTGGGCGCTGGCGGGCGGCGGCGCCAAAATGGTCGACCGCCACTACAAGCGCAACAAGCTGCTGGTCCGCGACCGTATCGACCTGCTGATCGACCCGATGACGCCCTTCCTGGAGCTGTCGCCGCTTGCCGGCTGGGGCATGTACAACAACGGCCTGCCCTCCGCCGGCATCGTCACCGGCATCGGCACGGTGCGTGGCGTCACCTGCATGATCATCGCCAACGATGCGACGGTGAAGGGCGGCTCCTTCTTCAAGGAGACGGTGCGCAAGCACATCCGCGCCCAGGACATCGCCCAGGAGAATCGGCTGCCGGTCGTCTACCTCGTCGACTGTGGCGGCGCCAACCTTCAGAACCTCGAGGACGTCTTCCCTGACCAGGAGCATTTCGGCGGCACCTTCTACAGGCAGTGCCGCATGTCGGCGGAGGGCATCCCGCAGGTGGCCGCGGTCTTCGGCGAATCCACCGCCGGCGGCGCCTATATCCCGGTCCTCTGCGACGAGTTCGTCATGGTGGCGGAGAATTCCTCCATCCATCTCGGCGGTCCGCAGATCGTCCGCGCCGCCATCAGCGAGGTGGTGGACCGCGACTCCCTCGGCGGGGCACTGATGCACACCACCGTCTCCGGCGTCTCGGACCACTATGCCCCGGACGAGCGTTCGGCCATCGCCAAGCTGCGCGAGATCGTCGGCGCACTGAACTATCCGCAGCCCTTCTCACCGAACCGCATCGCCTCGCGCGAGCCGCTCTTCGACGCGGCCGAGCTGCCAGGCATCGTCGGCAACGACCTCTCCCGGCCGCTCGACCAGCGCGAGATCATCGCCCGCATCGTCGACGGCAGCGAGTTCCACGAGTTCAAGCCGCAGTTCGGCGAGACGCTGCTCTGCGGCTTCGCCCACATCGATGGCTTTCCCGTCGGCATCATCGCCAACAACGGCGTGCTCTTTTCCAACAGCACGCTGAAGGGCGTGCACTTCATCGGGCTGTGCGACCAGCGCAACATCCCGCTCCTGTTCCTGCAGAACACCACCGGCTTCATGGTGGGATCGGACGCCGAGCGCGGCGGTATCGCCAAGAACTCCGCCAAGCTCGTCTATGCCGTCTCCAACACGCGGGTGCCGCGCTACACCCTCGTCACCGGCGGGTCCTATGGGGCCGGCAACTACGGCATGTGCGGCCGCGGCTTCCGCCCGCGCTTCATGTTCATGTGGCCGAACGCCCGTCTCGGGGGGATGAACCCGGACGTCGGCTCCTCGGTGCTGATGGATCTCCGCCGCGCCAGCATCTCGCGCCACCCGGCGACGGAGGAGGAACTCGCCGCCTACGAGGCCGAGCTCCGCCGCCAGTTCGACGAGAAGTCGAACCCCTACTACTGCACGGCGCGGGTCTGGGACGACGGGATCATCGCTCCGGCCGATACCCGCTCGGTGCTGGCGCTGTGCCTCGCGACGGGAGCGATGCAGCCGCAGAGCCTCGGCCATCGGCCCGTGTACCGGATGTGATCATGATGGACCTCGCCACCGCTCCCCATCCCGTCCGCTCCGTCCTCATCGCCAACCGCGGCGAGATTGCCTGCCGCGTCATCCGCACCTGTCGCCGCCTCGGGCTTCAGACCGTCGCGGTCTATTCCGATGCCGATGCTGGTGCGCTCCACGTGCGGCAGGCCGACCAGTCCGTGAGGATCGGGCCGCCGTCCGCCGCCGAGAGCTATCTGAGCGTGCCGGCCATCCTCGCGGCTGCGCGACAGGCCGGAGCCGACGCCATCCATCCCGGCTACGGTTTCCTGTCGGAGAATGCCGGCTTCGCCCAGGCCTGCCGGGATGCCGGTCTCGTCTTCATCGGCCCGTCGCCCGGCGCGATCGCCGCCATGGGCTCGAAGATCGAGGCGAAGAAGATCGCCGAGACCGCCGGCGTGCCGACCGTGCCGGGCTATCTCGGCGATGACCAGTCGCTCGGGCGCCTCACCGCCGAGGCCGAGCGCATCGGTTTTCCGGTGATGATCAAGGCCTCGGCCGGCGGCGGCGGCCGCGGCATGCGCCGCGTCGACGCGGCCTCCGCCATGGCGGCGGCGCTTCAGTCGGCGAAGGCCGAGGCGCGGGCGGCCTTCGGCGACGACGCCGTTCTGCTCGAGAAGCTGGTCGCAAGTCCGCGCCACCTCGAGGTGCAGCTCATGGGCGACGAGCACGGCAACCTCGTCCATCTCTTCGAGCGCGACTGCTCGGTCCAGCGCAACAACCAGAAGGTCTTCGAGGAGGCACCTGCGCCCCATCTCACGCAGGCGGTGCGCGAGAAGCTCTACGAGCGGGCGCTGCGGCTCGGCCGCACCATCGGCTACAGCTGTGCCGGCACGGTCGAGTTCATCATGGAGGCGGGAGGGGACGAACCCTGGTTCCTCGAGATGAATACCCGCCTGCAGGTGGAGCATCCCGTGACCGAGGCGGTCACCGGCATCGACCTCGTCGAATGGCAGATCCGCGTCGCCGCCGGCCTGCCCCTGCCGGCGCGCCAGGAGGATATCCGCCTCAGGGGCCACGCCATCGAGGCCCGCATCGCGGCCGAGCGCCCCGACCGCGGCTACCAGCCCTCGACCGGCACCGTCACGGCGCTTCGCCCGCCGCGCGGCGCGCGCCTCGACACCGGCATCGCCGAGGGCTCCGAGATCGGCCTGCACTACGACAGCATGATCGCCAAGGTCATCGCCTCGGGACCGGATCGCGATGTCGCGGTCGCCAACCTCGTGACGGCTCTCGACGAATTTGCCGTGCTCGGGGTCGGCACCAATGCCGCCTTCCTGCGGACCTGTGCCACCCGCCCGGACTTTGCGGTCGGCCGTCTGACCACAGGCTTCCTGGCGCGCGAGTTTCCCGAAGGCTGG
>CAZPMD010000048.1:3278-3793 GCA_964587395.1 uncultured Hyphomicrobiales bacterium | reverse complement strand
CTCCTGATCCCGGTGCCCTCAGGCACCTGCGCGCCGAGGCCGCCGCCGCATGGGCGTCCGAGCAGCGGGCGGGTGCCGACAGTCCCTGGCGCCGTCGCAGCGGCTTCCGCGTCACGGCCATGGGCCGGCCGGCCAAGGTCGAGGTTCATCTGGCGGACGAGTATGGCGAGGCGACGGTGACCGTCGCGCGCGGGCTTCGTGGAACGACCGCACTGTTCGAGGATGGCGTCACGGTGGATGTCGGCACGCCCGGACTGGTCAGGGTCCAGACCGACGGCGTCCAGATCACCCGTGGCGGGCTTGCCATCGACGCAAGGGCGGCGCTCGCCATCGAGGCCTCTTCGGCGGAGGCAGGCGGTGCAGCCGACGAGAACCACCTGACCGCGCCCTTGCCGGGCGTCGTGACCGGCCTCTTCGTCGCCGAGGGCGCCACCGTCGAAAAGGGGCAGAGCCTCGTCCAGATGGAGGCGATGAAGCTGGTGCACACGCTCACTTCGCCACGCGCGGGCCGCGTC
>CAZPMD010000048.1:0-3268 GCA_964587395.1 uncultured Hyphomicrobiales bacterium | reverse complement strand
GGATCGCCCGCGTCCACCACAAGACCGGCGCGACTGTCGCCGCTGGCGCCGCACTGATCGACATCGCACCGCCCGAGGAGGAATGAGCCATGGCTGGATTGTGGTTTGAGGAGTTCGAGCCAGGCCGGGTCTTCGAGCACGAATGGACGCGGACCATCACCGAGGCCGACAACAAGTGGTTCTCGCTGCTGACGATGAACACCCAGCCCGTCCACATCGACAACGAGGCGGCCGCCCGTAGCGTCTGGAAGCGCCCGCTGGTGAACAGCCTCTTCACCCTCGGTTTGATGGTCGGCATGTCGGTGAACGACACGACTTTCGGCACCACCATCGCCAATCTCGGCATGAGCGACGTGCGCTTCCCCCATCCGCTGTTCGAGGGCGACACGATCCGCATCCGCACGACGGTGCTTGCCAAGCGCGAGAGCAAGTCACGGCCCGGAGAGGGCATCGTTACCCTCCGCCACGAGGCGCTGAACCAGGACGGGGTCGTCTGCGGCATCTGCGACCGGCAGGCGCTGATGATGATGCGGCCGAAGCCCAAGGCCTGACATGCGCTCCTTCCTCTTCGTGCCGGCTGGCTCGGCGAAGATGCTGGAGAAGTCAGTTTCCAGCGCCGCCGATGCCGTGATCCTCGACCTCGAGGATGCGGTCCAGCTCTCCGCCAAGGCCGAGGCGCGGGCCCTGCTCGCGGCCCCTCTCGCCGCCCGCCCCGCGGGAGGGCCGAAGGTCGCGGTGCGGGTGAACGGCCTCGCCACGCCGTGGAACCGCGACGACCTTGCCGCCGTCGTGCCCCTGAAGCCGGACCTCGTCATGCTGCCGAAGACGGAGGGTCCGGAGGACGTCGCCGAACTCGCCGGCCGGATCGCCGCGCTGGAGCCGGAGGCCGGGCGGACGGGCATCTTGGTCGTGGCGACGGAGACGGTGGGCTCGGTCCTCTCTCTCGCCGCGCAGGACTGGCGGCACCCGCGCCTCCGGGGCATGCTCTGGGGCGGCGAGGACCTCGCCGCCGAGCTCGGCGCCACCGCCAACCGCGCGGCGGACGGCGCCTATACCAGCCCGTTCCGCCTCGCCCGCGATCTCTGCCTCATGGCGGCGCGGCGTGCCGGCGTCCTCGCCATCGACGCGGTCCACACCGACATCCGCGATCTCGATGCCCTTGCCACCGAGGCGGAAGCCGCGCGGCGTGACGGCTTCGACGGCAAGGCGGCGATCCACCCGTCGCAGGTCGACGTCATCAACGCGGTGTTCCGGCCTTCGGACGCCGAAATCGCCTGGGCGCACCGGGTGCTGGAGGCGCTGGCGGCCTCCGCCACCGGCATCGCCCTGGTGGACGGGCAGATGGTGGACGCGCCCCATGCCGCGCGGGCCCGGCGCATCCTCGCGCGCGGCTGAGCGCTTCAGATCGCGGAAACGCCGCCGGTGATGCTGATGGTCTGGCCGGTCATGCGCGCTGCCGCCGGACTGGCGAGGAAGACCACCGCCTCCGCGAGATCGGCTGCCGTGACGATGCCGAGTTGGGCCATGGTCTCGGCCTTGCCGAACAGCTTGCCCGCGAAGGGGTCGGCCTTCAGCTTCGCATAGAGCGGCGTGTCGCCGACGATGCTGGGGGTGATGCAGTTCACGCGGATTCCGTGGCGCTTCGCCTCCCAGGCCATGCCGCGGCAGAACATGGTGATGGCCGCCATGGCGGCGCCGATCACCGTCTCGCCGGGCGTCGCGATCTTGGCGGCGTCGGAGGCGAAGCAGATGACCGCCCCGCCGCCCTGCTTCGTCATGTGTGGCAGTACGGCGCGCGCCGGCAGGATCACGCCGCTGGAGATCTGCGTCAGCGTCGGCATGACCTCATCCAGCGGGATGGTGTGCAGCAGGCGTGGCATCGGGTCGCCTCCGGCCGAGGAGACGAGGATGTCGATGGCGCCCATATGATCAGCGGCAGCATCGACCACGGTTTCGACCTGGCCCGGCTGCATCGCGTCGCAGGCCATGAAGCGGATGTTCGCGTGGGGGAAGGCGTTGGCCAGCCTGCCGCGCGCCGCTTCTCCCTTGTCCGCGTTGCGGCCGACGATGACCAGTTGAGGCAGACCCTGCCTCAGGAGAGCCTCGGCGCTGGCGTAGCCGATGCCGGCAGTGCCGCCGAAGACCAGCGCCGCCGAACCGTTGATCGCCTTTGCCGCCATCGCCGTCTCCATCGTCGGCAACAATTGTGACTCATCAGTCACTCATGTGACCAGACCGTCAAAGGAAGGACCGGCATGGCGGCGCGGGCGTAGTGCGGGCGGGGACGACGCTCCTACAGCCCCTTCGCGCAGTGGCGCGCGACGTCAGCATGGGTGGCAAACCAGCAGCCGCCTTTGGCCTTCATGTGGCGGATCAGTTCCTCGACGATGAAGATGCGCGAACGGTAGCCGATGACGTGCGGATGCATGGTGAGCAGGAACAGCCCGCCCTCCTCATGCGCGCGGTCGAACTCGCGGATGAAGATGTCGAGGACGGCCGGCGGCGGCGTGTGGGGGCGGAGGCCCTTGAAGCGATCCATGTTGAAATAGGGCGCGTCGTCCCGGATCCACTCGACGGGAAGCTCGACGATGCCGGTCGGTAGGCCGTCTTCCTCCAGTTCGTAGGGATCGTCGTCGGCCATCAGCGAGGAATCGTAGATCAGGCCGAGCTCGCGCTGGATCTTCAACGTCGATGGCGAGAAATCCCAGGAGGGGGTGCGCATGCCGACGGCCCGGGTGCCGGTGATCTTTTCGAGCTGATCCGCTGCCCGGAAGTGCAGGTCCCGCTCGACCGGCTCCGGCAGGACCGAGTTCAGCTCGTGGATCCAGCCGTGCAGGCCGATCTCGTGTCCCTCTCCAACGACGCGGCGCTGCTCGTCGGGATGCAGCAGGGCGGCTACGGCGGGGACAAAGAAGGTGGCAGGCACCGATTCCCGCGCCAGGATCGACAGGATACGGGGGATGCCCTTGCGCACGCCGTACTGACCCCACGACATGCGGCCGATGGAGTTGCCTCCGTCCCTGAGTTCGTTGGTCTCGTGGTCGGAATCGAAGGAAAGGGCCACTGCGCAACGCGCACCGCCCGGCCAGCCAGCCGGCTTCAGCGACTTGCCGGCGCGCACGTGGTTCACCCGCCCGCGCCATTCGCCCTCAGGCCATTCCCACGGTTCCATGGCGATCCTCTCCTGTGTCGTTGGCCAGCGGATGGTGGCAGGCGGCGCGCTGGCCCGCCGCAATGTCGCGCAAGGCCGGGGCCTCGGTGCGGCAGG